>CALXXX010000021.1 GCA_944392795.1 uncultured Alphaproteobacteria bacterium
TTTTTGAAACGATGTTAGATGGAATTAATGTCTATCAATATTATTTTTCATATAATAAAATGTTTCGTACAAAAATAAATAGCATATTGGGGTCTGCTCCTTATGCGGGTGTTTGGTATACTTCTTGTACATACACTATTCAATAAGTACAAAATTATTTAAGTCGCTATTTTTAGCGACTTTTTCTTTTGTTTGCAAGCAATTATGACAGTCCGTGTGCAAGTGTTTAAAAACGCTCAAATTTTTACCTCACACGGACCAGCAACATCAAAATATCCTTATTTTACAATAATCTTGCTTTGGAATACCTCAATTTTATCCCCAAAAGCTGAATAGAGATAAATTTAACTATCGAAAAATCAAAATAATATTAAAAATATTCCACCAGATAAACAAAATTCCCCTTTTTATTCTTTTTTGTTATATTTGGAGCTGTTTTTTTCTGAAATTCGGAAATATACTTTTTATGAAAAGGAGGCATTTCAACAGATATATATTTTTTTCCGTCAAAAGCAGTTCTTTTCACTAAAAAATTTTTTCCATTACTTATTTCAGGAACTTTAGTACCTTTTAGCAATTCTTGGCAAAAGTTTTCCTTATCTGTATTCTGACGGCGATAAGCTGAAATGCAATCATCTAAATAAACCACCAACGCTAAAACATTATGTTTTTCTTCAGCAACCTCTGTCATCATATTTCGAAAGGCTTCATTATCTAGAGGAATATCGGCAGGTCTTCCATCTTTTATTTTGGCGCCAGCGATAAATTTATTCGACTGGGTATAAAACTTAATCTCCCCATTTTCAACGCCATTTACGTAAGATATTATTGCATAATAATCGAACATGTTTTGCTTAACTTTTCCAGTTATCTTTTTATTTTTTTTGTCAAAACAAACATTATCATAATCACAACTTATTTCATTTTCTAAATAGTCCCATTTAGATTTTTTCTGATTAACAACTGTTTTTGCGTCAGCAAAAGAAACCACAAGAAAAAGCAAAATCAGAATATAAAAAATTTTTTTCATAAATATCCCCTTTTTCTCAAATTAAAAAGTCTGTTACTAGATGTTGAGATAATTAACCATTCAAAAATAGAGCGTTTAACTCATTCAATTTACATATATTTTCATGGTAGCATAAAAAAAATTTATGTCAATACTGAAAATTTCAGTCCGTGTATTACCAGGACTATCCAGCCAGACTAGAAATAAGGAGCCCTGGTGTTCTCAACACCTTTATTTGTGTGGCTTTCAAGTGGTTCGAATATAACGATAAAGCTTTTGCTACCTTTAACCTGATTCCGTCTATTACAGGTTTTACTTCATTGTTTTAATATTTTTAATCCATAGTCTATGAGCTGGTAAAAAGATTATAGATCGCAAATTTTTAAACTATGCTTTTTTTAACTACTTTTCGTTCAGCTCTTTTAAAATTTTCTTTTGAAGCGTAGGGGAAATGGCGTGCCAGAGAAGAGCTAAATCACCTTTTGGATGAGATAGCTTTTGCGATAATGTTTCAACTTGTAGCTGATGACCGCTTAAACAAGAAATAACTTTTTTGATTAAAATGGGCGATTGTGTTTCATCATTTAATAAATTTAATACAATGTCAGCAAATTCTTTAGTTGGTTTGATATAAATATCAGAACTGACTGATAAGATTTTAAAAATCCGTTTTGCTTGTTCTTCTGTTGCATTCCGTTTGTTGGACAGTTCAAAAAAAATGTTTTTCTGAATAGTATGATCTACTTCTAAATAAACAGCAAAATCAAATAAGTCACGCACTTCATCATAAAGTGTGCAAAAGCCGTCAACAAATACAAAGTCCGATGACTTAACAGGAATGACATTTAAAATCGTCTTGCCTGAACCGTCCAACAAATGTTGAGGTATCTTGACATCTTTGCTAGCCTTTAAGTCAAGCAAATTCTGTCGTAAAATATCCAAATGAATGCTGTATGGGGCCTGCATTGCATAGCCTGCTGCCAACAGAGCGTCAAACGAACCATGTAATGCAATACCGTCGGAAAAGTCTTTAAAATAATTGTCAGTAGAAAGATAAGTAGCGTTTGGTAAATAGTGTTTAATCGTATCCATTAAAGCAGACTTACCCGAAGCACTTTCACCAGAAATAGCAACTAACACAGGCTTACTTAAATCCGCATCCAGCAGCTTTTTTTTCAACGTAGGACGTACAGCCTCTACAATCGGGCTGTTTTGCAAGATATTGATAAGACTTTGAGCTTTGTTATAATCCATTTTTCACTTCCTTTACTTTATTTTATGTATTTTATATAGTTTTTGCAAGTATTTTATATTGTCTTTATCAAGAAAATAGATTATTCTTAAAATCAAAGGAGACAAAAATGGTAAAAAAACAAAAAGAAGAATATATTTCAGAGAAAAATATTACTTTGGTTCGTGACTTAAATCCTCTGCAGACATTAGCTCCAGAGCAAATTAAAGCCGCACGTGCTTTGTTGGGTTGGTCGCAAGCGGATTTGGCCAAAAAATCGGGGTATTCTTTGCCTGCTATCAATAATATCGAGCGCGGTATTGCTAGTGCTAGAACGGATACAATTTTAGACATCCAACAAACGTTCGAAATGAACGGTGTGCAATTTATTGACGGTCCCGGTGTGCGGGTTGAAAACGTTTTTTTTCGTATTAAAGTGTTAGAGGGTGCAAGCGCTCTGCTGCAATTATTGCGCAACATTGTTCATGTTATGGATAAGGAGGGCGGTGAGTTGCTCCTTTGTGGTGTTGATGAAAATAAACTGCTTCAAATTGGTAAATCAGAAGTCGTTGCGTTTCAGCAAAAAATAACTACCAATCCAAATATTCACGTCAAAACGCTTTGTTATCCAAAGCAAGATGCGGGTATTACGTTTGTTGGCGGGGAAAAAAGAGTGGCAAATACCAAAGGAATGCCACTTATTCCGAGCATTATTTATAAAGACCGCTTGTCGTATTTGTTCTTTGAAACACCGTTTCGCATTACTATTATAACGCATGAACAAACGGCTAAAACCGCTGAAGCGCAATTCGATTTTATCTGGAATAATTTGTAATCAATTCGCTTTTTTTCTGTTTTACACATTTAGCACCCAAATTTGGGTGTTTTTTTGTATTATGATTATTTGTTTTATATATTTTTAACTTTATAAACTATTTTAAAAATATAGTTAAATATAAAACTATGTATTTTATATTTATTTTGTCAATATTTTATGTTAAATTAAAGATGTGAGCAAGGGAATGGGTTCCAAGCAAGAACAAAAAGGAGAAGAAAATGGAACATTTAGGAAAAGGCGTTTTCTTCGAAATTGAAGAGTGGGTCTTTGAATTACTACTCGGTGAAGAAGAACGCAAAAAGGAAAAAAGGCGTTTAAAACTAAAAGAACTGGAAAGCTTGATTTTCATCTTAAGCGAATTGGTCGCAGGCTTAAAGGGCCGCAAACTGGTTGCTAAAAGAAAAGAACTTTTGGAATTAATTGAAAAAAGAGAACTGGTTCGCGGATAAAGGAGGCAAAAATGAAAGACTTAATCGATTTTGCAATTTTAGTACCCATCGCTTTAATTTTAGCAGTTTTATAAAGGAGTTAAAAAGTGAATTTAATTGACGCAATTTTACAACAAGCAAATGTTTTGCAATCAACACCACTCATCCGTCAAAAATTGGCAAAGATGATGAAGCAACAAGATGTGATTTTGGTCGCTTTGTGTGGTGAGAGTGCATCAGGCAAGACAACCTTGTTAAACGCTTTAAAGGATGTTGTTCCTGATATGTCGGTCATCAGTGCTGATAACTACTTTTGCGACATTGCCGATAAAATTCAGAAGTTTGGTTCTTTTTCAAAACTGGTAGAAAGTGGATATGAAACGGAAAGTTCGGCCAACTTTCAAATGGATTTGTTGAGCAAGGACTTGAAAGCTTTAAAATCAGGGCAAGCGATTGACACACCTTATTATGAAATGCGAGACGGTTCATCAAAAGCAAAAGCCATTCACTGCAAACCTTCAAAGATTGTGTTTGTTGAAAGCATTTGCACTTTGTATCCGAAGGTTCGAGACTTGTTTGACTTAAAAGTTTACTTGTCTGTTGATAAAGCTGTCCAATGGGAGCGCTATCAAAAACGAGCTGCCGAGCGCAATCAAGATCCGCTTCAAATGGAACAACAATTTGAGATTATATCCAAGGCAGCTGAAAAGTACATTTTGCCAAACAAAGAATTCGCTGACTTAGTGATTGAAAGCAAGATTTTAAAGACAGCGCAAAAGGTTACTATGCGTTCTATCATCCATCATAAGGACTATCACAACGCTCAGCAAAATGAAAGAGAGGAATAAAATGGGAAATGAGATTGAAAAAAAGTGGGTTATGCCCAAATCCAAAATTGACCGTCAGCTCTTGCTGCAAAAGGCGCAGAAAGTAACAGTTTTAGAACAAGGCTATTTGGACCCGAAAAAAGCAGGTATCACAATCGGATATAAGACCATCTATTGCGGAGAACAAAAAATTCAAGTTTGTGAAGATGTCGCTCATAATATCGCGGATTATATTGCCGCCGACGGGTTGAACAATATGGAAATTCGTTATCGCAATTATGGAAACGAAAAATTTGTCCTGACGATTAAGGGAAAAGGTGGCTTAATGCGTTTTGAAGAAGAGTTTGATATTTCGGCCGAGCAAGCAGTCGCTTTTCAAAAAAAAGCGATTGGTTTTGTGAAAAAGGAACGTTTTTACATCAAGAAGGACTCACATGTTTTAGAAGTCGATATTTATGATGAGCAAATGGGCTTTAATTTTGCCTCTATCGAAGTAGAGTTTGAAAGTATAAAGGACGCCAATGCTTATCAGTTGCCGGAATACTTTGCAGCTGAGGCAAAAGAGGTGACCGAGATTAAAGCCTTCAAAAACAAAAATTTGGCGGTAGTAGGTCGGAGTGCAAATGAAGCCTTTAAAACTTTGTTTGCCGTTCGTAAAATCGCTATGCACAAAGGTGTGCAAATTCAAAACATTAACCAAAACGAGAAAGGAGAATAAAAGTGAATTATGATGTGATTTCAGCCATTAAAAATAACAATATGGACAAACTTCGCAAGCTGGCGAAAAATCCTAAAAACATTGAACCGGATTATTTTACGTGTCGATGCGGATGTGGCAAGAAGTTTGAAGAGAAAAACCCTTTGTATGAAGCGATTGACCAAGACAACTTAGAGGCCACTCAAATTTTAGTAGAAGCTGGCACGCCAATTTCGGCCGTCTCCGTTCATCGTGCCTATAGAGGTCATAAAAAGATTTTTGAATACTTCTTGGAAAAGGAACCGCATTGCATTAACAGGACAAAAACAGAATTGGAAATGAATCTGCTTGGTGACGAGATTGGTTTTGAGGGTGAATCTTGGTCGCCTGAGCGCGTTTCCTATTTGCTTGAAAAAGGCGCTAATCCGAACTTTACTTGTCAGTATTACGTGGGTGATTACTGGCGTAAAAAGTCTGTCATGGAACGCGTCATCAAAAAAGATTCTCCTAAATTATTGCAGCTGATTTTAGATAAATCAAAATATGCGATTGACTTAGATTGGTATCATTGGGGTGATTATGAGGGTAATCCGTTTACCTTATTTTCCATCGCCAGCGATAAGATGAAATTGTTCTTACTCGACAAGGGCGCAAAAGCCGATTTTATAGAGGCTCCGTCTTTGGCCGTTTTAAATAAAGCTATAGAAAAAGGCTATGATTTTAAAGCCGTGCGGAAAGTCAAACGTTTTGAAAGAGGCGACGATATAAAAGACTGGCTGTTATGGCAGACCTTGAAAAAAGGTGATAAAAAGGTTGCGGAAGTTCTTGTCGACCATGGAGCGGATATAAAAACAAAAAAATATCCGTTGGTAGAAGCGATTGTCAAATCTGACAATACTTCGTTAATGAGCTGGGCGCTTTCAAAAGGTCTTCAAATTTCTAAGCCAGAAGAAACAATTGAAACAGCATGCGAAAAAGGCAATGCAGCAATGCTTGAAGTTCTGCTTCAAAACGGCTGCAAGTCGAACAGCCTTCAGATGATGATTCTGGACGCAAGGTATATAGACGGCGAAACACGGTTGGCGCTTTTAAAGGTTCATGAAAAATACGGCAAAGAAAAGCCGCGTAAAGTGTCTGCACACAAAAAAGCGCTGCCGCAAAATGTAAAAGAAAACCAGAAAGAATAATAACAACTTGTTTCGTTTTAGTTTTATGATATAAGAAATTGATATTAAAGGAGAACAAAAAGGAAAATAAAAATGTTTTGCTCATCGATTTAGAAGGAACTTTGTGGATGTATGATGCTAAAGATTTGGATACGGTTAAATCAAGGTCTGCGACAGACAAAGAACCTTTTAAATCCGATCGTGTCGGGGCTACCAGATACTATAATCATAGTATGATTGATATGCTGAAAAATGTTAAAGAACGTTATGGCTTTCAAAACAACATCATTTCACAAGCTATTGATACCGAAACATATATTGAGCTTTTTGATTTTTTCGGAGACAATATTAACTCCGCGTTTCACTCTACAAAAACGGACAGAGGAATGTTTGGCGATTATCAAAAAAGCATTGGAATAAAAGATGTCGCAAGATGTGTCCAGCCAGAGTTCAAAAGTCGCTAGAAATAGCGACTTTTTCTTTTATTTACAAGCATTTAAACTGGTTCGAAGATGAATATATTTTGAAGGCTTGTTTTACAGCATCTTCGAACTCACTTCTATATTTTTCAATAACTTAGAAAATTGCGGCCGTTTTTAGCGATATTGGGAGGAGTATTTAGAGGACTTTTTGCATTTTTTCTTTTTTCTGGATCATATAATGGTGATTTATTTATTGCCCCTGGCTTTTTCAATATCTTTTTTACAAGCGGATTCAAAAGATGGTCTTGAATAAAAGCTTGCATAGGTATATCTTTATACACACTACCTGTCAAAGTATTGACTGCAAATGATGTTGAACCATCAAGTTCAGCCACAACATTAGCTTTTTCTGCAAGTTTTGGATTTATTAGGATTTGTTTTAATATTTCTCTTGCTTGTTCTCTGTGATTTTCAGAAGAAACCATAACAACATCTACACTATCAGCATCTTTACTAGCTTGATCTACAAAACCACCTAATGACTCTAATTTCGTAAGTGCATCAATATGCGTCAACCCAACACGATTTACTTTTCCTTCTTTATCTTTGGATATTATTGCGACACCAATACTAGGCCCCATTCCGTATGTACCGATGAATTCTGGTTGTTTGCCTGTATCTAAGATTAATTCTTCTCTCATACCTACTGCAAAAACTTTGTTTCCATTGTAAAACGTTTGATATTGTGGTTTAGTATTTAACTTTTTATCCCATTTTTTGTCGTCTGGACGCTCGATTATTCCCTCTTGAACCCATTTTTCCACAAGTTCATAGCCGTTGCTTTCAAATTCTTTTTTTAAGTTGGGTTTTTTGTCCACGGCATCTAAAAATTCTTCTTCCTTTTCGACAGTTGGAAACACAAAACACAATAATTTGTATTGTTCTTCAATTTCCTTGAGCGTTATTGGTATTACCTCGCTTATTTCTACTCCAACATCCGATATCGATATCCATTCATTGTCAAAATAACCATCTAGGCGGACAACAGGAATAAAGTTTTCAGATGGAAGTTTGTATATATAGCCATTGTCTCGAAGTTCGCTTTGAAAAACAATTTTTCTTTTTTCTCCTTCGGCAATTTCGACTGGCTTAGTTATAATAGATGTCGCTTTATGACCGTCAGATCTGTAGGGTTCACGGACAGAATAGATTGCATTTTTATCCAAACTGTCAGAAGCACAAATCATGCGCTTAGAATGCAGAGCAAATTGACAGGTATTTTCTTGTGGCTCGACAACACTACCCGGTGTGAATTTTGTGGTAGAGCAATGATATAAAAAGGCAGGTTTTTTTGACGCAATGTCGGCCGTTCTTTCTTCGTGTTGTTTCTTTAAAACAGAATAGATAGTACCGTATAATTCATCCCCAAATACGCGTTTAATATTTTCTAAAAGACGCTCTGCCTCTTTTTTTTCATCCAAAAAGTAGGTGCGGCTTTCCAACATTTTTCTGTAGATGCTTTGTGCATTTGACAGCCCTTTATACCCTGCTTCTGTGCAACCCGCCTCTAAAAAATCACGTAACTCTTCCTGTTTCAAGGAGTTTAAATCTTTTATGGTATCTTTAAAAAGGTTTTCTTCGACAGACAAATCTGCATTCATTGTTACGCTCCTTTCTTGTCATTCTTTTACTATTGTAAAAGATTCCTATAGCTTTGTTAACAACATTTTGGTCCGTGCCATGCAAGATGTTTCCAGCCAGATTGGAGAGAAGTTGCATTTTTTAATGCAACTTCTTGTTTTTTCAGCATAATTTTCGGTTCGCAAAATTGCATATACCCTGATTGTATATTTTCGTTATCATTTGCTTTAACGCCAATACCAGCAAGGCTTTCCATCGGTTCGTATGGCAATGGTTTATTATCATCAGGATTGGTAACTTTTACAAACTCATTGAACGGAAATCTTAACTTGTAGCTGATTACCCCCTCGGTCAATGTAATGTTCTCAAAGATAAACTTTAAGAGAAGTCTTTTCAAATCCACATTAGATGACCTTTCAAAGACATATCCTGCTTGTGTTGCAATATCCAGTAATCCCAGAATCGTTTCATCAAAGCTACAGACAATGTAGGAAAAGCAGAATGTGTAGATAATAGCATCTATAATTATAAAAGACCAGAATTCAACAAAGAGTTAGATGATAATTCTTATCAAACTTCTTTATCTGTATGCAGAAATGCTCGAAATCAACCGTTTAAATATATCTGTAAATATTTTAATATTCCCTTTAACGAAAAATCATTAGAACGATTTGAACATATATTGAACGATTTTTCTGCGGCTGAACAAGGGAAAGAACTTCTGCTTAAAGAACGTGAACGCATATTAAATAGTATAAAAAACAAATGTTCCACAAATTTTAATTGAATTTAGAAAAAATAATCTTATGAGAAAACTTGGTTTTGATGATGTTTAGAAACAACTATTTTCCAACTTACACATTTGATTATATAAGTGCGGGAGATATAGTTCTTTAACTACAAAGATTGTATTAAATATAGAACAATTAAATAATTTTATACAGTTTCTATCAGACAAGATAACTGTTCGAAAAAAATGTTGCTGGTCAGAGAATGCTGATGACAACTAAATTAAGAAAAACAATAAAGAGAAGAGATCGGTATACTTGTAAACTTTGTGGCATATCAACAAAAAAAGAACCCAATTTGTTATTAGAAATAGACCATATTATACCGTTAGCAAAAGGAGGAATAACAACAGAAGAAAATTTACAAACTTTATGTTGGAAATGTAATAGAAAAAAAAGGAAGTAAATTATTAAAATAAAAAATATGTTATTTTATCTTGGTATTTTTTCAAAAGACAAATTACATTATTAAATCAATTTTACTGCTTATACAGATATATTTTTATCACTCTTGAATTATGAATATTTTTTTGATAAATGTTTCATAAGAGAAACAAGATAAAACTATTTTTTTATTTTGATGAGAATTATTAATTCTGACTAAAGTAGAATTGAATAAATTCATCAAGGGAAAGTATTTAAAATTAGAATACTAAAGCAGACTGTTATTTTTAATAAAGGAGTTTTATAAAATGAAGATAGTTGTCGTCGGTGGTGGAGCAGGTGGTTCAAGTTTCGCAGCAAGGATGAGAAGGTTGAATGAGAAGGCAGAAATCACTATTTTAGAAAAAACGAAAGAGACATCTATTGCCAGTTGTGGATTACCTTATTTTATCGGCGATATTATAGAAGATAGAAGTGATATGCAAGTTGCTTCTCCAGCTTTTTTTAAGCAATTATTTAATATAGAAGTTCAATTAAATGCTGAAGTTGTTTTAATTAATCCTCAAGAAAAATTTGTTCAAACAGCAGATGGAAGAAAATTTATTTTTGATAAATTAGTAATCGCGACAGGAACAACGCCCTTTATTCCACAGATTGATGGCTTAGAAAACATGCCTCATTTTATAGTGAAGACGCTAGCTGATGCAGATAAAATTAAAACTTTTATTGAACAAAAAAAGCCTGAAAAAGCAACTGTGATCGGAGGAGGTTTTATTGGAGTAGAAGTTACCGAAAATCTATCTCATCTTGGTATGAAAACAACTTTAGTTGAAATGGCGGATCAGGTTTTACTTCCTCTTGATATGGATATGGTGTCGCAAGTCCATACTGAAATGAGAAAGAACGGCGTAGAGCTTTATTTGAAAGATGGATTGAAAAAAATCGGACCTAAAAAACTCCTTTTAAATTCGGGGAAAGAGATTCCTTCTGATATATTGATTTTGGCAGTGGGGATGCGTCCGGAGACAAAGTTGGCAGAAGCATCCGGAATAAAGCTGACGGAAAAGGGATTGATTATAACCAATGCGTATATGCAAACAAATTTTGCCGATATTTATGCTTGTGGAGACAATGTAGCGGTCAAAGATTTTGTGACAGGGAATTTAACGATGATAGCTTTAGCTGGACCAGCGAATCGGCAGGGGCGTTTAATTGCAGATCATATCGCTGGTCATTATCCTTATTCTTATACAGGGACGCAAGGGACAGGGATTGTAAAGATTTTTGATAAAACGGTTGCTTTTACTGGAAATAATGAGAGACAATTGCAACAAAGTGGTATTGATTATGAAAAGATGATTATTTTAGCTAATTCTCATGCGAGTTATTATCCCGGTGCTGAAAGTATAACATTAAAGGTTTTGTATTCATCAGATGGTCAAATTTTAGGAGCACAGGCTGTTGGAAAAGAGGGTGTTGATAAACGGATTGATATAATCGCAACTATTATGCGTTTGAAAGGGACAACAGCAGATTTACGAGATGCTGAGCTTTGTTATGCTCCGCCATACTCTGGAGCTAAAGATCCGATTAACCTTATCGGTATGGCGATTGAAAATGTAAGACAAGGATTAGTAAAGCCCTATTTTGGCATTGATTTTAATGATATGTTTGTTTTAGATGTGCGTCCTCCGCAAATTTATGCTCAGGAGCATATTGACGGAGCTGTTAATATTCCTGCCGGACAAATTCGTTCTCGCTTAGCTGAACTGCCAAAAGATAAAACAATCATGGTTCATTGTTTTAAAGGATACACCAGTTATGTCGTTGCAAGAATTTTAATGCAGAACGGTTTTAGTCATGTGTTAAGTTATGCTGGTGGCTGGAACTTTTATAAGAGTTTAAAAGAATAAAAGAAGGAAGCATAAGGTTAGGAAACAGACTTCAAACGACTTGTTAATAATATGGGGTTAGTAATCGGAACAAGTTGTTTCTGAGTTTTTTCCATAGCGAGATTTGATGTGATTGTAGTCGGATAGCATTTTTTTTCTTAGATTGGATTACTTTTTTTAATGTTTTGACTAAGAGAGGGCTCACACATTCGATGTTGCTTTCAAAATTTAATCGAAAACTGCGAACATCCCAATTACTTGAACCGATTAAAGCCCAAGTATCATCGATTAAAAAGATTTTACT
The DNA here is from genome assembly GCA_944392795.1 of uncultured Alphaproteobacteria bacterium. Taxonomy (GTDB): domain Bacteria; phylum Pseudomonadota; class Alphaproteobacteria; order CAAHEQ01; family UBA3637; genus CALXXX01. The sequence goes on from CALXXX010000021.1 coordinate 11,628, forward strand.
ATGATCAAAAGGTGGAGGTGTTAGGTAAAGATGGATTCCTTTTTGAAGTAAAAAGTCAAAATGAGAGGCCATTGCCCAATCCATTCCAAAGATATTACTTTTTTGCGGAATAATTAAATCAATTTCAATTCCGCTCATTGCGGCTAATCCAAGGATATCTAAAATATTTTTATCTGGTAGGAAATAGGGTGTTACAATTGTCAATTTTTTTCGTGCAGAGGCAATTAGGCTAATAAACATGAGTTCCATATTATTTTGAATATTGTCTGGTCCACTTGTAATTATTCTTGCGATAGCGTCTCCCTTTATATGATGAGATGTTATAACTGGTTTATATTTTTGACCTGTTGAGAATGTCCAATCGTCTGCGAAACAGGAAGAGATTTGCTGGATAAGAGGTCCTTTTATTTGGAAAGTGATATCTGCAATAGGTTTATGTGGATTATTTTTTAATAAGTTTCCTGCCGATATATTCATTCCCCCCATAAAAGCTACTTTTCCATCAATGACAAGGATTTTTTTATGATTACGAAGGTTCAGAAAAGGAAGCTGAATAGGTGATCGGGAAGGAAGAAATAAGGCTGTTTGTATGCCTTTTATCTGAGAAAGAAAAGTTGTTATATCTGGTCTGTTATAACGTCCACCGATACCATCAACAAGAACTTTAATTTTTGCTCCGTTATGAGCGGCTTTTTTTAATGCTTGTACAAATAAACGACCGGCCTCATCATAATTGAAAATATAACTGGAGAGGAGAACTTCTTTTTGAGCTATTTTAATATAGTGACACATTTTCGGATAGGCCTGATCTCCATTGATAAGAGGGATAATCTCATTATGAGCAGTGAAATTTTGAGGGTAAATTTTATATCCCAAATACAGAAAGCGAGAGACTTCAGGAGGAAGAGTATTTAATTTTTTAAACTCTGTCTTTGGGAATAAGGGAAAAGTAACCAGAGAAGGCTGATGTAAACGACGCGCTTTACGTGCAATGGTGTTAATACCGAAAACAAGGTAAAGGAAAGCACCTAGAACAGGAGAAAGCCATACTAAACCAATCCAACCAATTGCGCTTTTTACATCTTCTTTATGGAGTAAAATATGCGCAGTTGTCAGTATGGATAAAGTAAAATAAAATAAACTCAGAAAAATAACAACTAATGTAGACATTTTATTAAATTATTTTTTTAGATATCTTCCGTTCATTGCTTTATAAATATAATTTTCATATTTTATAATTTGATATTTTTGTTGGACATAGTCTTTTCGTGTAGCATTTTCTGTATGAATAGCTTCTAATAAATCTTTAAATTCTGCTTTTCCATTGTTATAACGGATTTCGTAATACTCGGTAATTTCTCGGCTATTTTTAATGTTTTTTTGAGTATTTTCAAAGATGCCCATTGTTTTCTCATATGCGGTGTAATAATAGACAACTTCATTCAAAGCTTGGGTCAGTGTGTCTTTAAAGTCTAAGAGTGCAATTTGATAATCTGCTTCGGAGATTTTAACATTGTTTTTAACACGGTTCCAGTCTAAGAAAGGCAAGTCTAAAGATATACTTCCTAGCACAAAAGGAAAATCAAAGGTTGTTCGTGATTTCGAAGAAGAAGAACCAAAGGCTCCTTTTAAAGAAATATTTGGATACCAATTTTTTTCCTCAGCTGTCAGTAATTTAAATGCTTTTTCTAAGCGAAGTTGACTAGCAATTAAATCAGGTCGATTAGCAAGGACAGATAAAGGAACATCTATATCAACTGTTAAAGTTTTTTGTTCCAAAATTGATCCATATTTTAAACTTAACTCTTCATCCGGTCGCATATTAAGAATATTTTTTAAACTTTGTTCCATTTCTTTGAATTGTGTTTCATATTCCAATAAGCGAGATTGTTCACTGATACGGCTTTGTTTGGCTTGAACATATTCCAGCGGAGCAACTTTTCCACTTTCATATTTTTCTTGCATAATCTTTTCGATATCTTGATATGCTTTGATATCTTGGTGTGTTAAATCAATGACATTTTGGAGATATTCTAAGTTAAAATATAAATCAATAACGCTGTTAATGAGAGTAAGGCGAGCTGTTTCTTTATCTTGCACAGTTGCTTTATACTCGAACTCTTGAGCGCTTTGGGCATCTCGAATTTTTCCATATAAATCGAGTTCATAATTTAAACCGATTTCTCCTGAAAAATTATTATTGCTATCATATGTTTTATTCAAATCTTTTTGAGAAGAGGCACTCAGAGTTCCTGAAAGTGTCGGAAACAAATCTGATGTTGCTAAATTTAATTGATAAAGCTCTTTTTGCATAGTTAATGCGGCTTTTAAATAATCTGGGTTATTTTTGAGCGCTTTATCAATTAGAGAGTTTAATTCATCATTGTTATAAGCTTCCCACCAAGTATCTTGAATTGTGTAATCATTTTTTATTTCTTGCGTTGTTTTGAGCTCATCATTCAGTTGAGGCACAGTAATAGAAGGTGTTGTACAGCCTGTTAAAAGACAGATGAATAGGATTAAATATAAGAAATAAGAATCTTTAATTATCATGATTATTCACTCGCTAGGGCATCAATAGGGTTAAGGTTCGAGGCGTTTTTTGCTGGCATATAGCCAAAGATAATGCCGATGGAAGAGGAACAAACCAAGGCGAGGATGATGGATGACAGAGAAAAATCCATTCCGAAGGTTGTAGAAAACGTGTTGAACCCCCAACCGACAAGCATTGAAAGAGCAACCCCCATAAAGCCGCCGACAATACAAATTAAAACAGCTTCAATCAGGAACTGCTGCAGAATGTCCATTTGCTTTGCACCGATTGCCATTCGGATGCCGATTTCTTTAGTCCGTTCTGTTACGGAGACCAGCATGATGTTCATCACGCCGATTCCACCGACAATCAATGAGATAACCGCAATGCTGGCAATCAGTAAACGCATCGTATTTGTGGTACTTTCGATTGTTTGTTTAATGCTATCGCTGTTAATCATAAAAAAATCTTTTTTTCCGTGGAGCGTCGTTAAAATCATTTCAACGCTTTCTTCTGCCACTTGAGAGTTGACATTGTCAGAAACTTTAACAGTGATTGAATTAATGTCTGTCGTTCCGTTGATTTTATACATAGCTGTTGTATAAGGCGTCCATAGATGCATAGAATCAGACATGGGACCTGGGTTGTTATCTTCTTCAGTGACACCGATAACTCGTAAGGGCTTTTTGTTGAAAAGGATAATTTCTCCAAGAGGACTAGGCATATCTGGGAACACTTCATTTAAAGTATTGTCATCAATCACAACAACGGATGCCATTGCATCCACTTCTTCTTGAGTAAATTCTCGACCTTGAGCAATTTTACGTCCTTTTACTTCGAAGAAAGAGGCACCAACACCGGTTAAAGAAGCTGTCACAGAATTATTTTTATAGGTTAGAGTTCCACTGGCGGATACATTGGGTGTTGAACTGTCAATAAAACCTTGTTTGGCTAAATAATCAGAATCACTGACTTTTAAGCTTTTGATTTTTCCAGAGCGTCTGTCACCAAAGCCTGTTCCGGGTAAGATATCAATAGTGTTTGTCCCCATAGAGCTGATTTGTTCCATAATTCGTGCTTGTGAAGCATTTCCCAAAGCGACAACGGATACAACGGAAGCAATGCCGATGATAATACCAAGCATTGTTAAAAGGGAGCGCATTTTATTAGATAAAATGGCATGAAGTGACATATTTAGAGATTCTAAAAAACTATATTTTAAAGCGCTTAAACGACTACGACGAATGTTTTGAATTTTGTCTTTTAGCTCATTAAATTCACTTTTTTTCCGTGTGTCAGTTTCGATTTGTCCGTCTTTAATTTCAATAATTCGGCTGGCTTGTTGCGCAATATGACTGTCATGGGTGACCAAGATAATTGTATGTCCTTGTTTATGAAGGCTTTTAATAATCTCCATGACGTTTTCACCACTTTTTGAATCTAAGGCTCCGGTTGGCTCATCAGCGAGGATAATTTCGCCGCCGTTCATTAAAGCACGAGCAATACTAACTCGTTGTTGTTGTCCACCGGATAATTCATTTGGTTTGTTGCGTAGTTTTTCTCCTAAGTCGAGTTTTCTTAATAGTTGTTGAGCTCGTTCTTTTCTATCTGTTGCATTAAGACCCAGATAAATAGCTGGTAAGGCGGCGTTATCATCTGCTGATAAGGTTGAAAGCAGATTATAACGTTGGAAAATAAAACCAAAAGTTTTACAGCGTAAATCAGCTAATTGATCCTTTTCCATCTTACCGACTTCAACACCGTTAATTTGATAAGAACCGGTTGTTGGGACGTCTAAGCAACCGATAATGTTCATTAAAGTCGATTTCCCCGAGCCGGATTGACCAATAATGGCGACAAAATCTCCTTTTTCAATAGAGAGATTAATGTCTTTTAAGACATGAACGCGATTACTGCCGCTGCCAAAAAACTTATTGATTTTTTTGAGTTCAATAATTTTCATTATAACCCTCTCGGACCACGCATACTTGTCGCTTTATCAGAGGCCTCCGAAGAGCTCATTTGAGCAATAACGACATTTTCCCCTTCTTGAACGCCGCTTTGAATTTCAACATTTAGTCCATCAGAAACGCCGGTAACAACTGGTCGTCGTTCGAGGGTACCTGAAGCTGTCAAGATTTCTACATAAGGATTTTCCGTCGTTCCTTTGATAGCTAAGGAAGGAACAGTTAAAACATTTTCAGCTCCGGCTACATAAATAACATTTTGAGTTGTCATTCCTATCCTTAATTTTTTTTCTGGGTTCGGAACGACTAAGCGACCGTAATAGTAAATAGCTTCACTGTCATCGACGACTTCTGTGTATTCTCCATTCGTTAGCAATGTTAGTCCGGGATCAATCGAACGAAGCGTTGTTTCATATGTCTCATTTAAATCGGCTAAAGTAGAATAAGTCACTTTTTGTCCTGGTTCAACATAGGCGATGTCTCCTTCAGAAATTTCGATTAAAATTTCCATTTGGCTTAAATCAGCAATTTGAACAATCGTTGGTGTATTCATTGCTGCGTTAACAGTTTGCCCTTGTTTAACGGGAACAGAGACAATCGTTCCATCCAAAGGTGCTGTAATTTTTGTATAACCTAAGTTTGTTTCTGCGGTACTGAGAGCAATTTTGGTTTCTTCTATTGTTGCTTGAAGCTCGACGACACGAGATTTAGCTGTTTCATAAGCATCTTCTGTATTTTCCAGTTCTTCTTCAGAAGCAGCATCTTGCTCCCGTAAAGCCTTCATGCGTTCGTATTGTTTTTTTGTAATTCGAAGTGTGACTTCAGCGGCTTTTAGTTGTGCCTCATAACTAGTTAGCTTGGCTTTTGTACTATCGACTTCGTTTTGTTGAGTACTGGAATCAATTTCTGCAATCATTTCTCCTTGTTTAACTTCTTGGCCCACAACGACATGAAGCTTTTCAATTTTACCGGATGCTTGTGCACCAACTGTTACCAGTTCAATTGCTTTAACTTCTCCTGTTGCATTGACTACTTTTTGAATGTTTTGAAGTGTAACAGGCTCGGAAATATATAAAATCTCATTTTTAGGCTTTAAAAAATAATAACCGACGCCTCCTGCCATAATAAGCAAAAGAGCATAAAAGAGAATTTTTTTCTTATTTTGAACTAAAGTCATGTTTCTGTTCTTTCTAAGATTTTTTCAATAAGGTTATTTGTTTTTTCTAGGCTGCTTTTTAGTTCAGTCAATTCTTGATCAGATAAACGAGTAAAAAGATTTTTGATGACATCACGAGCAGCTTTTTTGTTTTCAATAACTGTTTTTTTCCCTTTTGGGGTTAAAGAGTAATAAGTATTTCTTCGATTTTTGGGATCAATTTCTCGTTGAATAAGTCCTTCTTTTTCAAACCCATTGTAAAGCATGCATAGATTTTGAGGAGAGTGTCCTGTTTTTTGTGCAATATCTTTTAATTTTGCTTTTCCGATTTCATCTAAATCATCGAGTAAAAAAATCTTTTGAGGCTTCTCATGCGGCTCTTTCATAGAGGAAAATAAGGTTCTTCCAAAGTGCCGATCATTTGTAATTTTTCTTAAGAATTCTGCAATCACTATATCAACATTCATCTTCTTTTTTCTTTCTGAAAATGTTAAATAATTTAATCATTCAATTTCTTAAATGTCAAGTTCTAAATTTATTTTTTTTCTTTTTGAAGCAAACTGATTTGTTGAGCAATATGATCTGCCAATTGTCCTATTAATTGACTTTGGGTTAAGACTAAATGGTTGTAAGTGTCTTCTAAGTCTTTTGATAAAAGCACTTTACGACGGATTAAGACAGCACCGGCTTGATTTAAAATGCTAAACCAAGCATTAAGTGTCATTTTTTCATTAAAAATTCCTGTCATGTCAGAGATTTCAACGAGGACGATATATTCAAAACGTTCGCGAGCAGAAATTTTGGATTTTACTTCTGCTTTTGGTAAAGCCTGGGCTATATCTTCTGTTAAAGTACGTTGGAGTAAAGAAGAAAGAGGTTCACTCCAACGATTTGTTTCTGAAAACTTTAATTGAATTCCGTCTTTTTGGCGAGTGACGATTTGAGGTTTGTCTAAAAAGGCAGGTACTTTAACGGGTTCAATTCCGATTGTCAGCTTTTCTTGATAAATATGTGCGGGTTTCTCAGAACGTAGAGTATAAAAAGTTGTTGGTAAACTTGTTCCGATGCAAGCTGTTAAGAAAAACAAAGCTAAAAAAGCAATTCCTTTTTTCATTAGTATTCTCCTTTTCCTTTTAAGATAGCTTCCGGATGGCGTTCAATATAGTCAGCAAAATTGCGAAGCGCTTTAGCAGCATCACTGATGTCATATAAAGTTTCATTCATTGTATTGATCGTATCTGAAGTTAGGGGACCATTTTGTTCGATGAAGTGATTAAGTTTTTCTCCAATTTCCGCGAATTGAGGTAAAATACGAGGAAGTTCTTTATCCATTTGAGAAAGAATATTGTTAAAAGTTTCTAAGGTTTTACGAAGAGGTAAAGTTTGAAAACCTCTTGATAATTCTCCGATAGGGGAAAGGACGGTTGGCAATTCGAGCATAGCAGCATTCTTATTTTTAAGGATAATCGGAGTATCTGGTAACATTTCCAGTTCTATCATCAATTGTCCTGTTAAATAGCTTTGTGTGATTAAGCGGGCTCTCAGTCCTTTTTTTATAAAAGTGGAAAGGGCTCTTTTTTTCTCCCATAAAGACAGGTCTAGATTTGCTAAATCTTGATTGGCGGATAAACGCGCATATACAGGGATACTGAAATCCATATTTTCTGCATCTGCCATCAATTCGATTTTTGAAACTTTTCCAATTTCCACTCCTTTAAAAACAACGGAAGAGCCAACATTTAATCCTTTAACAGATTCATCAAAATACATAACAACGAGGTTTTCTTCATCTACGAAAAACTTATTTAAAAGAGAATTCATAATGAGACCAAGCAAGAGTGTAAATCCGATGAGGATAAAAATACCGATTAGTTTTTTATGGGGTTGTTTACGCATGATGAGTACCTCTTGTTAAAAATTCATAAACTGTTTCATTGGGCGGGTTTTTTAAAAGTTCCTTTGGTGAGCCGCGAGCAATAATGTTTTTCGTGGCACTATCGAGAAAAATGCTGTTCGTGCCGATGTCGAAAATAGAGCTTAATTCATGTGTGACGACAACAATTGTTGTTCCGAGTGTTTGATTAATATCAATGATCAAATCATCTAATCGTTTAGAGCTGATAGGATCCAAGCCTGCGGATGGCTCATCGAAATAGACAATTTCCGGGTCTAATGCAAGCGCTCGAGCTAAGCCGGCTCTTTTTTTCATCCCTCCGGATATTTCGGATGGATAAAAATCTTCAAAACCAGCTAATCCTACGAGAGCTAATTTAAGAGAAACCAACTCCCGAATTGTTTTTGGAGCGTAAGAAGTATATTGTTGTAAGGGAAGAGCAATATTTTCTGCCAAAGTCATGGAGCTAAATAAAGCACCGCTTTGATATAAAATGCCGCTTTTTTGCATTAAAAAATTTTTTTCAGCAGAAGAAGCTTTTGTAAAATTGACACCGTCAATCAAAATATCACCATGAGCCGGGGGCATTAAACCGGTTAAAACACGTAATAGACTGCTTTTTCCACATCCGGAACCGCCCATGATGATAAAAATATCATGAGGATTGACAGTAAAACTGATTTCTTTTAATAGGATAAAAGAGCCATAAGCAACAGTTATATTTTGAGCTTCGATGGGAGGTGTGTTTTTCATATGCCTATTACCTCACATATCCATGTGATGATACCGGTCATCACAATCATCCAAACAATAGCAGATACGACAGCTTTTGTTGTCGCAATGCCAACGCTGTCAGCATTTCGACCGGCATGAATGCCGTAATAACAGCCGCATAAAGCAATAACCCAACCAAAGACAAGACCATGAAAAAGGCCAACGAAAAAGTTGGTTAAATTAAATGCATCGACAGAGTATTTCCAATATTCTTGTGGAGAAATATCTAACATGAAGACACCGACTGTTGCGCCTCCCAGTATTCCCATGAAGTCAGAGAGCATTGTTAAAAGAGGCATCGTTAAAGTGAGCGCTAAAATTCGCGGTAAAACCAGAAAATCAGTTCTAGAAACCCCCATTGTTTTTAATGCATCTAATTCTTCATTCACTTGCATTGTTCCAATAGTTGCCGCATAAGAGGCTCCGGTTCGACCAGCCATAATAATGCCGGTCATAATAGCACCCATAATGCGTGTCATACCGATAGAAACAAGACTGGCAACATAAATCTGAGCACCAAAAGATTTCAGTTGAATGGCGCCGACAAAAGCTAAAATTAAACCGACCATAAAACTGATGAGAGAAACAATTCCGATAGCTTTAGGTCCGGCATCTTCTAAAGCAAACCATAAATCAATGCGACGCATGATTGCTGTGCCGACAATAAAACGTTTGATTGATTTTAGGGCTTTATGAATAAAATTTAGACCACGTTTGCAGATATTATAAAAATCATATGCTAAACTTCCTATTTTTTCTAAAAAAGTAATATGAGGATCATTTTGTGTCGTAGTTTTAGGATGGACCGCAAACGCTAATTCAAGAAGCTTCTTTAAACCCTGCGGTAGAGTATCTGTTTGAAAAGAGATATCTTTTTTAAGAGCTAATTTTTGAAGTTCAAATAAAATAATAACCAACGACGAATCCCACTTTCCTAAATCTTGAGCTTTAATATCAATACGTGTTGGGTGATGTTTTTTGATTTCTTGAAACAGTTTATTTTTGGCTTGTATATCATCATAACTCAAGAAATCCCCTTTTAATAAAAGGGTGAGACGTTTTTGAGTTAAAATGTAGTCTAAGCTCATTTTCCATCCTTTCTTTTATAAATAGTTTAAAAGAGCGCTTTTCATGTGTCAACGAAAAAGCGCTCTTTCTAGCCCTTTAGTTAATTTATTCAACCGGCAAATTGTAAGCGGTTTCAAAGGCTGTTCGGATAGCGGATTCGATTCGACCAGGTTCTTTTGCATCTCCAATGACATAAACATGGTTTGAAATTTGTTTTGCCACTGTTTCCAACTCATTGAGCGGTTTAACGCCAAGAGCCAAAACAACAGCATCTGTGTCATATGTTTCCTCTGCGTTTGTCAGCAGATTAGTCAAAATAACTTGCGTTGGTTTAATTTCTTTTAATCGGTGAGACGGTAGTTTTTGAATATCATATTTCTTTAATTTATCCATAGCATCTAAGTAATGCTGAACATAAACATCTTTACCAATACTGTCTTTCATTTCAATTAAAGTTAGGGTATTTCTTTTTTCAGCAAGAAATTCAGCAACTTCTAGACCGGTTGAGCCTGTTCCGACTAAAGCAACCCGGCGATTTTCCAAATCTCGATTTCCATTCAGAACTTCATCAACTGTGAATACATTTGCTCCGTTTACGCCTGGAATATTTTGAGGGCGAATAGGAACTGCGCCAGTTGCCAGAAGAATAGCATAAGGATGCATTTTCTCTAGATAATTTGCATCTACGACAACACTTGTTTTAATTTCTACGCCCAAAAGAGATAATTGTTTTAATTCCCAATCAACGATCCAATTAATTTTGTCTTTTAAAGGAGGTTTATTTGCAATATTGATTTGTCCGCCTACTTGATGTTCTTTTTCTAGGACGACAGGTGTAAAACCACGTAGAGCTAGGACGCGTGCAGCTTCTAAACCGGCGACACCTGCTCCAATGACGGCGACGACGCGACCGGCCCCATTGTTGTTGAACGAAGGATACAAAGCTTCTCGTGCAGCTCGAGCATTAACAGCACATTTAACCGGTCCTTTTCCGGGGATTGTGTCACTGACCAGCGTCTCAAAGCAGAAATTACAAGAAATACAACGATTGATTTCATCTTCTCGTTCTTCATAGGCTTTTAAAGGCCATTCCGGATCGGCGACCAATGCTCGTCCCAATCCGACAAAATCGACCAAGTTTTCTTTGAGCATTTGTTCGGCAAACCAAGGTTCTTTAACCATGTTGACCGCAATAATCGGTAAGTTCACACCTTTTCGAATCGTTCGAATTAACTCTGTTCGACAACCTTGAGGGTAAGTAATAGGTTCCGATAAAGAGTTGAAAGATTCATAAATACCATTCGAGACATTTAAAACGGCAATTCCTAATTTTTCAAGCTCTTGAGCAACTCGTAGTCCATCCTTTAAAGTAAGGTATTCTTTAACGCCGTTTGATGCTAATAATTCATCGACCGTTAAACGCACGGAAATAGGATAGTCTTTTCCACATGCTTGTTGAATACCAAGAATGATTTCTTTAATAAATTCAAAACGACCTTCAAAACTACCACCAAATCTATCTGTTCTCTGATTTGTGTAAGGGCTTAAAAATTGAGAAATTAAATATCCGTGAGCCGCATGGAGTTCTACGCCATCAAACCCCGCTTTTTGAGAACGAATAGCTCCTTGAATAAACTTGTTAATGACTTCTTCTACTTCGTTTGTGGTCATTTCGTGTGTCGGTTGTTGGCAAACGCCACAAGGTTTATTAGACGAAGACCATAAAGGTTCGTTTCCGTTCAGATAAGTAAAAGTTTCTCGACCTGGATGATGAAGTTGGGTAAAAATCTTAACACCTTCTGCATGAATTTTATCGACAGCATTTTTTAAAGAAGGAATCAAATCATCTCGAGCAACACTGGCTTGGCACTGAGCAGCCACACCATGGGCATCATCAACGCGGGTATTTTCTAAAAACATTAAACCAACGCCTCCTTTAGCTCGCTCCATAAGATACGCCATAAAATTTTTACCAATACTTTGGTCTTTATCGGCAACTCCCATAGCTAAGGCCACCATTGCCATGCGGTTTTTAATCTCTAGATGAGCAATTTTGCCAGGTTCAAATAATTTTGGATATTTCATTTTCTCCTCCTTTTTTATTTTATTTTCTTTTTTCTAGAGTAAGGCAGTTTTATCTTAAAAGAAAAGAAAAAAATAAAAAAAAAGCTTTATTTACAAATTAGCATTGATTTTTTAGCTTTTTTCCCTATGATAAATAAAAGTAAACAAGGTAAGAAAATGAAAACAGTGATTCTTTTTGATACAGAATTTGTAATGGGACCTGGTCCAAGAGAGCTTGTTCGTTTAGGTGCACTGAAATTAGAAGCTGAAACTTTAAAAGTTTTGGATACATTTGACGTGTTGGTTAAGACAGAGCGTTTCAATGAATTGCCGTTATCTTTTGTTCGATTAACCGGTTTGACGGATCAGGATTTAAGAGAAAAAGGCGTCTCTTTTCCGGACGCGTGGTCGAAGTTTGTAACTTTTGTAGAAGGGTATCCTTGTTATTCTCACTCTCAAGCACAGGCGGGGACATCTGTCCTGTTGGGAGATGGTGCTGTTTTGCGAGAAAACTTAATGGCTCACGGGCTGGGCGGTGAGTTTGTGAAACTGGAGTTTCATAACTTATTTCCTTGGTTTTTGGAAATGTATAAAAAATATGGTTATATTTATTCGGGTAATGTGAGCTCTGGTGCAATTACGACTTTTTTAGGGCTTCCAATGCCTTCTGGGCATGAACATCAATCTTTATTTGATGTATATTCCGTATTGGCTGGATTACGTTTTTTTAAAGAAAAGGGTGAAGTATTGCCTTTTTAGCTTCTTTTTATTTTCTTCTTTTCAAATGAAAAAGAATAAGCTATAGTAAACAAAAAGATAAAAAAGGAGAGAAGACATGAAAAAAATTGTTTTTAGTTTAATGCTGGTTGCTCTTTTGAGCAGTTTTGATGTTTTGGCTGCCCCAACTTCGAATGTAAAGCCTAGTGCAGAAGATGAGGGTAAAATGCAACAAGTGTTTTATGTCGATTTTCTCCAAGGATTTTTTAAAAGCGCTGTTATCACCTTGAAGCAAAAGGGCATTTCAGACGATAAAATCACGGCTTATGTTACAGCATTAGCTAGTCGTGTCAAAGATAAAGAGCTAGCTGAGATGACTTGGCCATGTTTGTTGGAAAAAGGTCTTTTGTCAAGCCCAACAACTTTTAATGAAAACTTTAAAGGGGAGGATGCCAAAGCTTGCTTTACCCCATGGATTAAAAAGTTTCAAGCGGATACAAAAGATTTAACGCCAATTTTAACCTCAAAATAAGAAAAGCGGGATTTGGAAACGGCTTCTTTTTTGAGAAGCCGTTTTTTTTATTGCTTTTTTTGGGGAAAAGATGTATATGTTTTTTAATTATTGGGGTATCGTCTAATGGTAGGACAGCGGATTCTGATTCCGTCAGTCTTGGTTCGAGTCCAGGTACCCCAGCCAAAACAGACAAGTCGCTATTTTTAGCGACTTTTTCTTTATTTTACAAGCACTTAATCTGGTCCGTGTACAACGTTTATCAAAAGGCCTATTTTTCAGCCCTACACGGACTCAAAATCCAAAAAAGCCTTTGTTTTCAATGTTTCTGTCTTGGGATGCCTAAAATTTACCTCAGAAATATCATTTGCATATTTTTTTGATGCTCTTATAATATCAATGTTTTCTTGAATCTATCAAAAAGGAGATAATTATGGATACTGGATATTACAAGTTTTATGAGAAAAAGTTTAAAATTTTGCTTTTGCTGTTATGCTGTGTTGCTTTCTGTGTTGCAGGTTGTTTTATGATTAAAGATACAGATTCTTTTTATAGATTAGTGGGGTGGGTTGCCATAATTTTCTTTGGTCTATGCTTTATAAAGTTGTGCTTAAAATTGTTCAGTGGTAAGGCATATATAGAAATTACACCAACCTACATACAAATTGATAATTTTGAAAAATTACCATGGACGGATATTGTCGGTGTCCGAGTATTCAGTATGGACGGTACAAAAAGCTGTTGGCTACTTGATATTAAAGATGTTTCTAAATATAAACTAACTTTTTTGCAAAAAATAAATTCTGCTGCAGGTTTTACCCCTTTTTATATTACGTTGTCAGCAATATCCGATAAAGATAAAGAAGAGTTGAAGCGTATTTTAAAGGAACGTATACCGCAAAACAATTTAGACTGAAGTCCGTGTATTACCAGACTTCTCCAGCCAAAGCTTATAAGTCACTACAAACTTTCTCTTTATAAATCATCACTTAATTCAGATCGTGATAAGAATAGAGCTTTCAGAGATTAAAGTCTCTATATTACAGGCAGTCCTCTACTAACTTGAGCAAACTTGAGAAGGAGATTTTTTAATTTTTATAAAATAGAAAATATATGCTTAAAAACACTTTACGCTCTATGCGTTCTTTCTAATGGCGTTCTCCTGTCTTTTTTAATACTGCTAAGTGAATGTTTGTGTTGCCGGGCAAATTTTGCATGGATTGTGAATCTGCTGGTATATTTAAGGTCGAAGGTGAGATATTATAGTTTTTGTCTCTTTGACTGATTGTTTTGAGTAAATCAGAAAGAGTATCATTTTTTTCATGTATTTTGACGGATTGTTTAGAAAAGTAATCTTTATATTTTTCCATATAGCGAGGATAGTCGTCTCTTCTGTCCGGGCATAAGCGACAAAAAAATCTAAAATGAGCTTCAGGATCCATTTTTTGAGCAAGTTGCATTAACTCTCGGACAACAGCTATTCGTGTTTCAGATGTATTTATAATATTTTTTTCTAAAAAGGCTCTTTTTTCTACCATTTTCTTTTTATGTTCAAAGGCTTTTTTGACTTTGGTTGAATCAATATGCGACTGTGTCCAATTAAAGGCATTATCTTCGATTGGAATGTCTGGGCTAAAACCAAATTGTTCTACTTTTAACCGGTGAGGATTTTCATCTGTAAAATCATATTTTGTGCCAGCGATTCGTATGCCCAGTCCATTTTTAAGGTAGATGCTTTTAGAGCTTCTATATTCTATAACGCCACATGAGTTTTCTCCGATTGTAATGGCAGAGGGATGATTTTTAAACATTTCGATAAAAGCTTCTCCAGCAGAACCGGTATTGCAGTTTTGTAAAATAAAAATTGGTTTATTAATGCCTCCCTTTTTGAAGGCAGGGTATAAAGCGGCATATCCTCGCTCATCGATTATTGTTTCCGTTTGATTTCTTGTCGGAAATTGCTTATAGGTTTTAAGTGAGATTTCGTTCATTTTATACATAATATACGCATTTTCTTTTGTGCTGCGCATTACTTCACAGCCCCCACGTCCGACTTCATTTCCAGATAAAGCTCGTGCGACATAATTATGGATAACGCTACTTCCTCCTGGATTGTCGCGAATATCAATGATTATATTATCAAAAGCATCTTGATTTTCTATAACAAACCTGTCAAATTTGTTTAAAAATTCATACACTTTTTCGATGTTGGCAATATTACCAGTGTCCGGCATTTTTATTATAGCTGTTTTTCCTTTTATTTCGATATCTCCAAAATCTTTTTTCGAAAGAAGATTATTACCAACTTTTGTTTCTCTATCACTTGTATGGTATCTTAAGGGCTGTTCTTGAGTTGCTGTTCGATATACCATTAATTTTAAATGATTGTCGGGTAGCAATTGAACAATGTCCCATACATCTTGAATGGTCACTGAAGTGAATGAGTTATATAAATTTTTCATTCCCTGTTCAAATTTTGATTTAATAGAAGCAGGGAAATCCGGATAACCTGGATGTCCATCTATAATTATTTTTGTCAAAGCAACGATATCTTCTTTGTCAAACTTAACTTGATCGGCAAAATAAGTCTGTCGTTTTTCAAAAGAACGTTTGGATAAATCGTTAGGCAGTGGAGAAATTTTTGATGGATTTGCAATAATTGTGTCAACATCATAGTTTTTAAGTGCTTCTTCAAAAGGTTGTGTAGGATTAAACATCAATTTCTTCTTTTGCTTACACATGTTTATACATCATTATTTAATAATATCATTATTTTATAAAAGTGTAAATCAAAAGAAGACAGAGAGGCTTCTTTAAAATAAATCATCTTTTCTATTCTAATAGAAAAAAAGAAAAATACTTTTTTATACGATGAAGCGTTTTTTTATATTATGTTTATGTGTCAGTTTTTTAAAGCCGTTATATGCCAAGCTTTGGAGTTTCCCTTTGTTGACGAAAGCCGATTTTTGAAGTATAATAAAACTTAAGAGGTGATGAAATGGATCGCTTTAAGCAAGTTTTGTTAACGGGAATTGCCGCGAGCTCAATGCTTTTCGCAGAACCATCTTTTGCGGAGGAGGTACGTGAAGCGCCACGCGGTCCGGTCATCACGCAAACTTATACAGATTATGCTAAAGAAAAAGCACCTATTCAGCTGATTGGCACAGAAGAAGATAAAGAAAAACTATGGGATTATTATCAAAAACTGGGTCAGACAGCCGAAGGGCGTAAAGTGCAGACTTCTTTGGAAGAGACTTATCATCGGACAGGAGAAAAAGTTCCTCTAAGATTCGGCTATTTAGAGCATGGAATGGGAGCTCTTTATCAAGGTTCGATGCAGGGTGTTACGCTTAATTTAAATTATCGAGATGTTGATGAAGTTGCTTTAGGGCATGAATTGACACATGATGTGCAAACAAAACGAGAAATCAATGGTCATACAATCGTATATGATAATTTGAAAGACGCTTTTATCGCCGGAAAATTGCTGGAGTTAGAGACTAAGCTGCAGGATACTGTCATGGCAGATGAAAAGAATATGACGGCAGAAAAGGGAGATATGTTTGTTGCTTTACTTCCTCTTTATCGAGATTTTAAAGCAGCAGGAGAAAAAAATTTTAAAGGAGATACTGAGAAAGCAGTTCGTTATGCAAAGACTGAATTAGCAAAGGTTTTGTGGGAAGATCAAAGTATGCCTTTATATCAGATACCATTAAATCTTTTTTCTCGCAATGAAACAGGTAAAGCATATGGTGTCGTTGGAGATTGGAATATCGCATATGATCAACAAAGTGTTCGAAATTTGGTCGCTAACATTCAAAGCATTCGCTTTCAAAAAGGCAACAACGAGGCTGATCGGTTGTTTGAACAGTTTGCTGAAAAAATGGGCGTGGATTTAACGCCGGAATATTTTAAAGAAAATATGGATGCTGGTTGGGGGGTGTCTGTTTCAAAAGATGAAGTAAAGACATCTTTGAGCCGTTTAGCATTAAAAGAAAATACAGAAGGACGATTGACGGCAACCGGTTTTGTGAAAGATGTTAAAGTCATTGAAAACACTTTCGATCAAAATGGGCAATGTTTGTCAGCCAAAGTTTATGCGGCGGATGGTAAAACGGTGATAAAGGACGGGAATGTGGCTCTTGGTTTGGATGAAACATATTATTCGAATAACGGAGTTCGACAAAAGACGGTTTTATGTGATGGTGCAAGTACAACTTATTATCCTAATCAGCAAGTTCATGAAAAAAGGAATGCTCAGGGGGAAGTTTTGGAATATTTTGCACCAAATGGTCAGGTTCTTTCTTCCGAAAAAACTTATCAAGAAGGGAAAGAAGGCGTTTTCTATGAGTATGCTCAGAATGGAGAATTACGTCGTCGGACGACATATAAGGACGGAGCTAAAAACGGTCTTGAAATTCAAGGTAAAAACTGGACGAACTATAAGGATGGTTTAAAGGATGGTGTTGAACATACGGAACGATCGATATCAGGTTCCGTTGTGGTAGAGGAAGTATCATGGAAAGCCGGTGTGCGGCATGGAGAAGCTTTTTGGAACGGTAAGCCGGATGCATATTATCACAATGGTAAAAGATATTGGAGCCGTGAAGAGTACGAGGTGACGCAAAAAAGTTTGAAAAACACTTTACAAAAAAACAGCTCAGTCCAAGAGATGCAACCAAATGTAAATCCGGCTCTTTTAAAGCAAGCGGGAGCAGAGCGTTAGAAACCTTGTAAGATGGATTTTTTTATGATAAAATAATTCAAAAAAAGGAGATAAAATGTCAGGACAAGCAGATGAATTTCGTAATAAAGCTTTTATGGCAGCCGGTATTTCAGGGCTTTGTCTCAGTGCTCTGACAGCAGTTGGTCTTGTCGCATATGCTTCGACAGTTATCGTTGGCGGTCCAATTGGTGCTGGGATTGCTGCGGGTATCGGTGGCGTTGGTTTATGGAAAATAGGAAAGCCGTTAAAAAATAATTTAAAAAAAGCATATCAAAATGGAAAGTATGCTATTAAAGCACCTATTCAGACAGATAATAAGTCCAATCCGTCTTTAACAAACGGCATTTTAAAGACAGCGGCCTGGAGTGCTGTTACTGCTATGGCAATAGGAGCGGCTGTTCCCACAGCAATGATTTTACCGACCTTTTTTGGTCCGATTGCCGCTGTTGGTGTTTCAAGTGTCATTATTGGTGCTTTAGGCGGTCGTGTTTTAAATGGGGCATTAGATATTAAAAATGCTGTTCAGAGTTCAAAAGCACAAGCATTGTCACCTGAAAAATCAAAAGAAAAATTTTCTCAACAAAAAGAGAAGGGGTTGTTTCGTTTGAAGCAACATTTGAAAGACTTATGGCACGATAGTTCTTATGAAATATCTGAAGAAGGTCGACATCCTGTTCGTTATTCATATGATGAATTATCTATTCGTAGAGATTTAAAAAAAGCAGGCATTATTCCACCTTCTAAGCAAGCGGTTAAGCCTCATGTTCATGAAAAGCCTCATACTGAAGGGCAAGTATACCCGGCAGTAGAACAACGTTTAGGAAAAGATCGTTAGGTTTCTCCGGACTTAATTAACAGAGCCATATCTTGCGGAAGTGGAGTTGAAAAGCTTAAAGTTTTTCCTGTTCGAGGATGAGCAAAGGCCAATACAGCGGCATGTAAAGCTTGGCGAGGAAAATGTCGTAGGATATCTGGGGTTCCTTTGGGTGGGTTGCCGTATGTTTTGTCTCCGACTAAAGGATGACCGATAGATGTCATATGAACTCGGATTTGATGTGTTCGACCAGTTTCAAGGCGACATTCAACCAGAGCGGCTCGTCTTTGGTAAAGTGTTTTTAAAAGACGATAATGTGTGACGGCGGGTTTTCCACCTGTTGAGACAATAGCCATTTTTTGGCGATTTCGAGGACTTCGTCCAATATTTCCCTCAACAGTTCCTTCAGTTTGAGGAAGGCCATAAACGATAGCTTGATAAACGCGGTGAATGCTGTGGCAGGCAAATTGTTCAGAGAGTTTTTGGTGAGCCATATCATTTTTGGCAATGACTAAAATACCACTCGTTTCTTTATCTATGCGATGAACAATGCCAGGTCGTTTCACGCCGCCGATACCGGACAAACTATCTCCGCAATGCGCTAAAAGAGCATTCACTAATGTTCCTTCTGGATTGCCCGCTCCTGGATGAACAACCATTCCAGCCGATTTATCTATGACAATTAAATCATCATCTTCGTATAGAATATTTAATTGAATTTCTTGAGGACGTGGTGTTGCTTCGACAGCTTCTGGTATGTGAACAGTAAAAATTTGACCAGGGACGACTTTTGTATCAGCCGCCAGTGCTGGTGAGACATGTCCATTTTCAATGAAAGACGCTATTCTTGATCTGGAAAAAGGCAAACAAACGCTCAGGAATTTATCCAGTCGCATTCCTTTATTTTCCTGGCTGACAAGTGCTGTCATCAATTTTGTTTTCGTCATAGACACATCATAGCACGGGCAGTGTTAAAAAGAAAGCACTGTTAACGAAAAATTCACTTTCTTAACGCATAATAAAAAGGAAATCTTTTGGGAAGAAGAGGATAATAAATGACATTTATGTTTAAAAGTCAAGGACTGAAAACATTAGGCATGCTTTTATTGGCAGCTTTTGTTTTGACAGCTATTATTCTATTTTTCCTATCTTTTTATACACGAACGAGACACAACGCTTCTATTGAGATTCCACAAACGGAGGAAATTATCGATATTTCTTCTTCTTCCGACGGTATATTACCTCCTTCTTCTTTGGCTCAATATGAAAATGTTCGTCGGACATATGAAGCTCGTTTGGCAAATGAATTGACGCAAATGTTGG
The DNA here is from genome assembly GCA_944392795.1 of uncultured Alphaproteobacteria bacterium. GTDB lineage: Bacteria > Pseudomonadota > Alphaproteobacteria > CAAHEQ01 > UBA3637 > CALXXX01. The sequence goes on from CALXXX010000021.1 coordinate 31,175, forward strand.
AAAGAATTCTAGGTCAAGGGCGTGCTGAAGTTACTGTTCGTGCAGATATTGATTTCTCTCAACAACAAACCAATCGAGAGATTTTAGATACAGATATGCCTGCGGTATCCTCTCAAAAAGTTGGCTTGGGTCGCGAAGAAACGCAATATGTTTTTTCTAAGCAAAATATTCACTCCATCCAAAATGGAGGCATTATTCAAAAAATTCGAGTTGCAGCTTTGATAGATGAAAGCAGTTTAACATCTGGGATGCGTGAAAAAATAGAAACGTTATTAACGCAGGCCGCCGGCTTAGATGAAGAACGGGGTGATACTTTAGAAGTTGTTCAAGCCTCTTTTAATACAGTTCCCTCTTCGTCCCCCTTAGATAAAGATTGGGTTCGTATGGCGGAATTTATTTTCCTATCTCTTGTTTTAATTTTAGCTTTTTTGGTTGTTGTTATCAAAAGTTTTAGTCCGGTTCGAGTGGAAAAAGAAGCTGTTTCAGATGCTCAGTCATTGCCGGCTTTTGTTAACCCGTCCGTTTTAACAGAGACAGTTTCTTCTTCCCAAATTAACGGTACTGTTTCTGAGAACGCTTTAGCTCAAGCGCATGAGTTAATCAATACTCATACGGATGATGCCGTCACGGTTTTAAGAGGATGGTTGTATCAAAATGCATCATCGGAGGAAGCGCGAAATGGCTGAGAGCTTAACCTTTAATGCTTTAAGTGGAACGCAAAAGGCGGCTATTTTTTTGTTGGCAATGGGAGAAAGTTATATTAAAAAAATTTTTTCTCAAATGGATGATGAAGAAGTTCGAGAAATTTCAATTGCAATGGCAAGTTTAGGTGTCGTTGATGCTCATTTAGTAGAACAGGTTTTGCAAGCTTTTGCTCAAAATATGAAAGCACCCTCTACCTTGGTTGGGACATTTGAAGGAACAGAGAAGCTTCTTTCAAAGGTTTTACCGGCAGCACGGCATAAGAATATTCTGAATGAAATTCGAGGACCGGCTGGAAGAACAATGTGGGATAAGCTTGAAAATGTGAATGAGGAAGTTTTAGCACATTATCTTCAAAATGAGTATCCTCAAACGGTGGCAGTTATTATATCACGCTTATCAGCGGAACATGCAGCTAAGGTTTTGGCATATCTACCAGAAAATTTTGTGATGGATGTTATTATGCGTCTTCTACGTTTGGAAACTGTCCAAAAAGATGTTTTGGACAGTATAGAGCAAACCTTAAAAACAGATTTTATGACTGGTTTGACGAACCAAGATGTGCAAGATTCAACAGTCCGTGTTGCTGAAATTTTCAACCATTTAGATCGAACAACCGAGAACCGATTAATGACAGGTTTATTTGAGCGGAATCGAGAAGTGGCTGAGCATATTCGTTCTCTGATGTTTACTTTTGAAGATTTGATTCGATTAGACGATAAGACAATACAGACCGTTTTAAGAGCCGTGGATCGTGGTAAGATAGCATTAGCCTTAAAAGGCGCCTCTGAACAAGTTAAGTCTGTCATTTTTAAGAATATGTCAGAACGAGCACGCGTTATGTTAAGTGAGGATATTGAAGCTTTGGGGGCTGTTCGTTTAAGAGATGTCGATGCGGCTCAAGCAGAGATTGTTAGCCTTATAAAGCAAATGGCAGTGCGTGGGGATATTGAAATTCCTGAGACGGGTGAAGTAGAAGAAATGATAGGATAGAAAAATGAATGAAAAACAAAAAGCTGAATTTTTGAAAATGGCAGAGCGAACATTACAAAGCGGTAAAAATTCTGAAACAGAAGGGAATATGGAACCATTGTATGATATTCCGGTTCAAGTGACAGCTGTTTTAGGAAAGACGACACTGACGGTTAGTCAGTTATTAAAAATGGGACCTGGTTCAATTTTAGAATTAGATAAGCAAGTTGGTGATAGTGTAGACATTTATGTTAATAATCATCTAATTGCACGAGGAGAGCTTGTTCAACAGGGAGATCGATTAGGAATAACTATGACAGAAATTGTTAAATCATAAGGAGCTGAGATGAGAAAGACAGAGAGCGTTTCACGTTTTTTTGATCCATCTGTTTTAGTTGGATTGATTGGTGCGTTTTTATTTATAGGGATAGCTATTTTTTTGAATGGTTCTCTGTCTTCTTTTTTGAATGGTCCGTCAGCACTTATTGTTTTAGGGGGTACATTTTTTGCGTGTATTGCTAGCTTTTCTTTGACAGAGATTGTTCAAAGTTTTGTTGTTATTTTTAAAACTTTATTTCATCGAGAACAGCGGTTAGAAAATGTTGCAGCATGGATTATACGTGGTTCTGAAATTGCACATGGTAGTGGAGTTTTATCTCTTCAAAAGAGTTATGTTGGGGATATTCGACGTATTCCTTTTTTGAGCCAAGGAGTCTCTTATTTGATTGACGGAATGAGCGGAAAAGAGTGTCAAGCGGTGATGAGCCGTCGAATGCAAAGTAATTTAGAGGCCAAGATGAATGCAGTTGCTGTTTTGAATAAAGCAGGAGAAATTGCACCGGCGATGGGACTGATAGGAACATTGATAGGTTTAGTCCAAATGTTGTCGACATTATCGGATCCCACGACGATTGGTCCTAGCATGTCCATAGCGATTATCACGACTTTTTATGGAGCTTTGTTGGCTTATGTTGTTTTTTTACCTTTAGCGACGAAACTGGAAAGAGAAGCAGAGCAAGAACGACAACTTGATCAGTTATGTTTAGTCGGACTTGCAGCCATAGAAGCAGCTGAAAATCCAAGACGAACAGAAATAGAATTAAATAGCGTACTGCCGGTTGATAAACAGTTGCACTTGTTCGAGGAATAAAACGGGATGAAAATTAAAACCTATACGGCGTCTTGTCTTGCCGAGGCTATGGCGGCCATTCGAAGGGATTTTGGTTCAGATGCTTTGATATTATCGAATCAGCATGTTTCTGATGGCGTTCGTGTGACTGTCGGTGCGCCAGAGAAAGTTTCAGAAGAAGAAATAGAAGAAGCCCTTTTTGGACCTAAAGAAGAACAAGTTTTACAAGTTATTCGAAGAGCTCTAACAGAACATCGCGTTCCGGATATTTTGATTGATCGGTTATTGGTTAGTTCTGAACAAGCGCCAGGCCAAGAAGCTCAAGAATTATTGACATATGCATTAGAGCGAACATTTCATTTTATGCCCTTGCCTGCGACCAGCTCTCGTAGAGCTTTTATGTTAGTAGGGCCTTCCGGATGTGGTAAAACAATTGCTGTTGCTAAAATGGCTGTTAAGGCTAAAATGGCCGGTAGAAGAGTCGGCGTCATGACAACCGATATGAAGCGAGCTGGTGCAATAGAGCAGCTAGAAGCTTTTACTAAGATTTTAGAACTGGATTTAGTTAAAATTCGTAAACCAGCTTTTTTGAAAGCGGCTGTTGAAAGTATGCGTCAGACAAACGATTTGGTCATTATTGATACGCCAGGTGTTAATCCGTTTTTAAAAACGGATATGGCTTTTTTAGAGGAATTAAAAGCTGATATTGATGGCTTAGAAGCTATTTTAGTTCTATCTGCCGGCGGAGATGCTTTCGAAACGGCAGAGATTGCAGAATCCTTTTTACGGCTAGGTTGTAAACGTATTTTGGCAACAAGATTAGATTTATCACGTCGAATAGGAAGTCTTTTGTTTGCAGCACAAAATAATGGCTTAAGTTTGTCTGATGTTGGCATTAGTCCTCATGTTTCGGAAGGTTTATGTCCTTTGACACCAAAAGCTCTGGCAGAATTGATATTATTGAAAGAAGAGAGGTTATCATGAATATTTCACGCATTTTGACATTACCGGAAACTTTACAGATGGCACCACGTCCTGCAGGAGCCATCAAGGGGCGTAACATGATAGCTATTGCTTCTGGAAAAGGGGGTGTTGGTAAGACATGGTTATCCATTACATTGGCACATGCTTTAGCAAAAGCAGGTGATAAAACTTTGTTGTTCGATGGAGACTTAGGTCTTGCCAATGTAGATATTCAGTTAGGGCTTGTCGCAGAATATGATTTAGGATCTGTGATTACGGGGCGTGTGCCATTAACACAAGCTGTTATGAAATCCGATTTGGGATTTGATGTGATTGCAGGGCGTTCTGGTTCTGGTAGCCTTGCCAATATTCCTCTTTCTCGCTTACAAATGATCTTTGATGATTTGCAGTTGTTAGCATCACAGTATGATAAGGTTGTTATTGATTTGGGTGCCGGAGTTGAAAAAGCTGTGCGATTATTTGCTCAAAATGCAGGAACACTTTTGGTCGTTTGTTCAGACGAACCGACCTCTTTAACAGATGCGTATGCTTTTATTAAAATGATTTCGACAGAAAATCCAAATGTTGATATTCGGATTGTTGTTAATGCGGTTAATAATTTACGAGAAGGTGAAAGGACTTATGCAACTCTTTTGAAAGCATGTCAGGGTTTTTTAAAAATTTCTCCAGATTTAGCTGGAATTATCCGAAGAGATGCTCACGTTAGAGATGCTATTCGTTCTCAAACTTCTATTTTATCGAGTTATCCTAATGCCAGTGCTTCTGTTGATGCTCTAAAAATAGCTGAAAAATTAAAATAAGGGGGAATTATGTCAGAAGAAAAGTTTACTATTCGCCATTTAACCAAGCAAGAGCTGTATGCCAGTGTATCTGGTCGAACAATGTTAGAGATGATAGGTGTTTTGTCAATTACAGGAGTTGTGACTGTCGGAGGATTGGTGGGGTATTCGACGGTTATGAATAAGCAGAGAGCTCATGCTGTTTTAGAAGACGCAAAACTATTGTCTCTTTTAGTATTAGATACAAAAACAAATGTTATTCCTTCCAATTTTAAACCTCAGTCAGGGAGGACATTTAGCGTAGAACAAAAAAAAGGCAGTATTGAGGTGACTGTTCAAGGAATTCCTGAAAAAGTCTGTCTTCAACTGATGAAAGATATTTCTTATCCTTTAAAATCTGTCACATTAACAGACGGTGGAACAGATTGCATTTCAGGTCAACAAAGTATGCTTTTTTCTTTTGCCTATGATAAATGGCTAAATTCTTCTTTTGCTCCGACGCCGGATCCAGATCCGGATCCTACTCCTGAACCAGAAGAACCGACTTGTCCGGATGTTTCTGCGGGAGATTGTACGCGATTGGTAATGGGATCGGATGGTTGTATGCAAGAGGAAGCAATTATTAATGGATTGTGCCGAGATACACCTAATTGTTATTGTTCTTCAACCGGAGCACATCCGTGTGCAGATAATCAGACAGTCAATTCGGCTTTAAATGGGTGTGATTGTATTCCGCCGACAGGAACGACATGTTTAACTCCGACATATATAAATGGGTGTCCTGATAAGGAAAAAATTTCCTGTTCTGGGACAAAGCCTGTATGTGGAAGTGATGGACAATGTGAAGCTTGTCCTCCGCCGACATCAACAAGCTGTCTTTCTGAAACAACAGACAGTAATGGATGTATCGTGACAGAGAAAGTGACATGTGCGGCAAATGAAGTTTGTGGCAGTAGTGGGCAATGTGTTGTCAATCCTTGTTATAATTTTGTTCCAACAGAATGTGTGACCGCTTGCACCAATCAAAACGGAACAGCTGTTTATACATATGCTTCTACAACGACTTCGTGTGATAATGGTACTGGATTGTGTAATGGTTCAGGGACATGTTCCCCTTGTGTTATCAGTGGCTGTGATGAGGTGAGTTCATTAAGTGGAACTTGTGTATGTTTAGATGAAGTTTGTGGAACAACTTATGGTAAATGTACAGCCGCCTGTCCAACCAGTTGTACTTCTACGACCGGACCAAATAATTCTGGGACGACAGGTTATACCTGTGAAAATGGGTCTTGTTGGTGCCTTGGTATTGCTTCTTGCTCTCCAGAAGGAAGTCGATGCACAGGAGGAGGTATGTATGGTACGTGTACTTCAGAAGGAAGATGCCTTTTTAAATTTGCAGATTACATGGATATGCCAAGTGCTGATCCTGGTGCATGCTGGTGGTGTTGCGCGGCTGGCACACAGGTAACTCTGGCAGACGGAAGTTCGAAAAATATAGAAGAAATTGATTATACGGATTTGCTGAAAGTATGGGATTTCGATAAGGGCAGTTTCGCAGAAGCTTATCCTTTGTGGATCAAAATGGAACAAGAAGCGGATGCTTATAATTTGCTTTGTTTTGATGATGGTTCAGAGCTTAAGACAATCAATCAGCATCGTATTTTTAATAAAGAAGCCGGTGCTTTTACTTATCCAATGACGGAAGATACCCCATTAGGAACAACAACTTTTAACGTGTTCGGAAAGGAAGTTAAACTTATTCGTAAAGAAATTGTTCGAGAAAAAGTAAAATACTATAATGTGATAACAAGTAAGCATTTAAATTGTTTTACAAATGGGATCTTAACATCTTGTCGGTTAAACAATATGTATACAATTAAAGATATGAAATTTGTTAAAAATCATGGACCAGTTTTGTCTTATCGTGATTTTCCTTTGTTGCCTAAAGAATGGATAGATGGTTTACGCTTGTTAGAACAGCCGGCAGATATCAATCATGATCATGCAGATTTTCATGGTGATTTATCTGTTCAAGATTATGCTTTACGGTTATTGTCTTTGGATAAACGCTCTCTGGTAAAGAAAAGAGTCGCTTAATGCCAAAAGAATATACTTTGATTTCTCTGAAGCCTGATGCTTATCGGCGCGGTTTTGAAAGGTTGATTTTAAAAACTTGCAAAAAAGCCGATCTGAAAGTGAAGTATCATAAGCGAATGTGGTTAACGGAATCAATGATGAGAACGTATCAACCTGTTTTAAATAAAATGCCGGAAGCATGGCAACGTATTTTTATTTATACTTATTTATCACATCAGACGGATGTTTATTTGCTTTATGGAGAAAATGCCATTGATAAAACGACGCGGATAAAAAAGGAGTTGCGTGCTCAATATGTCGAAGGTAACCCTCAAATGACACCTTTTAATTTGATGCATTCAACGAATTCTTATGAAGACTTATTAGTTAATGTAAAAGTGCTTATGCCGGAAAAGTATGATATTGTTTCGGGTCGTAAGCTTTCGTTGTTCAAAAGACTCTTCCCTTTTTTATAAGTCAGCGTGTAAAAATAAGAGCGTATTCATTTAATTTTTCTTTTTTTGAGGTCTTTTCTTGACTTTTGGAGATAAAACTTCTATCTCTAAAGAATAATATTTTATAGAGAAAGGTTAATTAAAGTGTTACTCAAAAAACTGCTTGGTACAGCCAACCAAAGATACATCAAAAAGCTACAAAAAACAGTTGAACAAATCAATGCGTTAGAGCCAGAATTATCACAACTCTCAGATGAAGAACTCAAAGCGCGGACAGCTTGGTTTAAGGAGCGCTTAAGTAAAGGCGAAACCTTGGATGACTTATTAGTTGAAGCTTTTGCGACGGTGCGTGAGGCAGCTAAAAGAACTTTAGGGCAACGCCATTTTGATGTTCAGTTGATCGGTGGTATAGTCCTGCATCGTGGTCAGATAGCGGAAATGAAAACCGGAGAAGGTAAAACTTTGGTTGCGACTTTGGCTGTTTACTTGAATGCACTTAATGGTAAAGGTGTTCATGTCGTGACGGTGAATGATTATTTGGCTCGTCGAGATGCGGAATGGATGGGACAAATTTATCGCTTTTTGGGCTTGACAGTTGGCTGTGTTTATCATGATTTAGATACAGAAGGACGAAAAGCAGCTTATGCAGCAGATGTCACTTATGGAACGAATAATGAATTTGGGTTTGACTATCTTCGGGATAATATGCGTTATCGGATAGAAGATATGGTGCAGCGTCCTTTTTCTTTTGCAATTGTGGATGAGGTCGATAGCATTTTAATTGATGAGGCTCGGACGCCTTTGATTATTTCCGGCCCAGCAGAGGATTCTTCCGAGAAATATAAAGCTGTCGATAAAATAATGTATAATTTAAAGCCGGAGCATTATGAAAAAGATGAGAAGAATCGTCAAATTGCTTTAACAGAGGCAGGAAATGACGCAGTCGAAGCTTGGTTGCGGGATGCCGGGTTGATGCCAACGGGCAGTTTGTATGATTTAGAAAATGCTTCTTTGGTGCATTATGTGGAGCAAGCGTTGCGAGCTCATAAAATGTTTACACGCGATGTGGATTATATCGTTCGGGATGACAAGGTTGTGATTATTGATGAATTTACCGGTCGTATGATGGCAGGGCGTCGTTATTCGGATGGATTGCATCAAGCGTTGGAGGCTAAGGAGAATGTGACAATACAACCGGAAAATCAAACTTTAGCTTCTATTACATTCCAAAATTATTTCCGTATGTATCCGAAATTGTCTGGTATGACTGGGACGGCGATGACGGAATCGGGTGAGTTTGATAGCACATATGGTTTGCAAGTTATAGAAATACCAACAAATCAACCAGTGGCTCGAGAAGATTGTCAAGATGAGATTTATGCGACTGAAAAAGAAAAATTAAATGCTATTGTAAAAGAAATTGAAGCCGCACATGCAAAGAAGCAGCCGATATTAGTCGGGACAACTTCAATCGAAAAATCAGAAGTTTTAGCAGATTTACTTCAAAAGAAAACGAATATTCGATTTGAAGTTTTAAATGCTAAGAATCACGAACGTGAGGCTCTTATTGTGGCTCAAGCTGGCGCTCCTGGGGCTGTGACAATTGCAACAAATATGGCTGGTCGAGGGACAGATATTAAGCTCGGAGGAAACTTGGAGATGCGCCTTCGAGAAGAACTTAAAGATGTTGAAGATGAAAAAGAACGGCAACAGATTATTGAACGAGTAAAAACCGAAATTGAAGAAGGACAAAAAACAGCCATAGAAGCGGGTGGACTTTATGTCATCGGAACCGAACGACATGAAAATCGTCGAATTGATAATCAGTTGCGTGGACGTTCTGGTCGACAAGGAGATCCAGGTCGTTCTAAATTTTATGTGTCTTTGGAAGATGATTTGATGCGTATATTTGGTTCGGAAAGATTAAAGGGAATTTTAAGGACATTCCGTATCCCGGAAGGAGAAGTTATTTCTCATCCTTGGATTTCTAAAGCGATTCAAAAAGCGCAAGAAAAAGTCGAGCAAATGCATTTTGATGCGCGTAAAAATCTGTTAAAATATGATGATGTTATGAATGATCAACGTCATGTGATTTACGAGCAACGTCGCGAATTGATGCAATCTTCAGATGTCTCAGCTATGTGTAAAGAAATGCGAAATGAGATGATTGCACAAACAATGGATGTTTATATGCCGTCGAGACAACATCCAGATGAATGGGATTTGGATGGATTGCGTCAAGAATTTCGTCGTTTGTTGGCCGTTGATTTGCCTATTCAAGAGTGGGTTAAAGATGGCTTGTCAACTGAGGCTGTTGCAGAACGCGCAGCTCAGATTTCAGATGAAATATCTGAGAAAAAACATAAGGATTTTGATCCTCAGTTAGTTCGTAATTTAGAAAAGAGTATATTGCTTCAAACCTTAGATCAGATGTGGAAAGAGCATTTACAATCTTTAGACTTTTTAAAAAAGGCTATTGGTTGGCGAGCATATGGACAGCGAGATCCGTTAAACGAGTATAAACGTGAAGCATTTATTCTGTTTGACACGATGTTGGGACGTGTCAGAGAGCAGGTGACTGTTGTATTGTCTCATGCTCAGCTGACAATAGCACCGCCTGAACCTTTGAAAACACCGGAAGGCAAAGAAGTCGATTTATCAAAAATTGGTCGCAATGATTTATGTCCTTGCGGGAGTGGTAAAAAGTTTAAACACTGCCATGGTGCATTGGCTTAGGAGAAAAATGAATTATTTTTTATGAAGAACGGCAAGTATAGGTTTTGCTATTTTCTGTTGTTTGGATTAAAACGACCTCTCCTTTACAACCGATTCTTTCACGACACACAAACTCACCGGATGTGTTTTTTTCTTCATATGTGCATGCAACTTTATATCCTGGAGGAGCACAGCTTAGTCCTATTCTTAAGTCATCGTAAATAGTCCCTCCACTAGGGCAACAATAAAAAGGACCTCGTTTGTCTTCACGTGTTGGGGTTACTTCGTAAACTGTGCCATCGCAGCAAGAGTCTTTTTTTGCTTTTTGGCTACATCTTACATTAACAAAACTAGGAATACCCACTTCATCAGCATATGCATCTGGAACGCAGTCAGTACTACTGTACGCCACTTCATTCGAATTAAGACAACAAATTCCATCATCAGCATTGGGGTCATTTGAGCAACACTCAACTGTTTCGTTAACAAGATATGCTTTTTGCCACTCTTCACAGCAACCATATCGATTATCGTCTCCGATTACTGGTGTAGCAGTCTTGTCGCAACATTGAGCTGCATTTCCATTCCAATAAGCAGTTTCATTTGCTTGACACACCATGTAAGCTTGACGATTAATCACTTTAGCTGATGTAGGAAAAATAATAATGGAAAAAAAGAAGGAATATTTGCAGATTTTGATAAAACTAGAAGAGAATAAATGATCTAAAAATATCATGGTACTTTCCTTTCTTTTTTAGAATAATAGTTTATAGTTTATTTGTAAATATTTTTTAATAAAAACTCTTGTTTAATTGTTTGAAAAAAATAAAGCTTTTCTAAACAACCGGAGCCCATAAAACATCTTCAATTTTGTTGGCTCCGGTTAACAACATAACTAGTCGATCAACGCCAATAGCATTGCCGGCCGATTCCGGCATGCCATAATTAAGGGCTGACAAAAACTCTCTATCTATCGGATAGCGTTCGCCATATAATTTTTCTTTTATAGACATGTCATAGTTAAATCGGATTTCCTGCTCGATTGGATCTGTTAACTCAGAAAACGCATTACATAGTTCTACGCCGCAAACATAAGCTTCAAAGCGCTCAACAACCCGTTCATCCGTCGGCTTTTTTCGAGCTAAAGCTCCAAGACAAGTCGGATATTCATATAAAATCACAGGCACTTCGTCACCTAATCGAGGTTCAATTTTTTCTAACATAATACGAAAGAAAATATCCTCCCAACGATCAGTTTCAGAAGTTCTAATATCCTTTTTTTGAGCTTCTTTTCGTAAAAGCTCGGGATTTGGTTCTATAGAGGCTTTTTCAGGAATGGTGGCTAAAATGTCAATGCCGGTATATTGTAAGAAGGCTTCTTGAACTGTTAATCTTTTCCAAACAGAGAAAGGATTTGATGTTCGACCATTAAAGCTGAGAGTTGAAACATTAAGAGCTTTTGCACACTCTTTAACTAAATTCTCAGTATCTTGCATCATCGCTTCATAGGTCGAGCCGGCACGATACCATTCCAGCATTGTAAACTCTGGATGATGAGTTTTTCCTCGTTCTTCGTTGCGATAAACGTGAGCGATTTGAAAAATTTTTTTCAATCCGGCTGTTAGTAACTTTTTCATTGTAAATTCTGGAGAAGTGTGCAAATAGCGTATTTTTTTTCCTTGTTCAAAAGGTTCATCTAATTCTGTTTTGAAGGCCTTTAAATGAACTTCTAGCCCTGGGGAAACCTGTAGAGCAGGTGTATCTACTTCCAAGAAATCTTGTTTTTCAAAAAAATGACGAATTTGGCGAATTGTTTGTAATCGAGCCTCTCTCAGAGGCATGTTACGCAGATATTCTTCTGGGTTCCACCAGCTTTTTTCTGTCTTAACTTGCATCTTCATCTTGCCTTTCAATAAAAAATATGTTATATTCCAAGCGAATTTATTGATAGAGGTAGCATAAAATGAAAGCACAAGCAAATCAAATTCGCCCAGGTTGGGTGATTGAACATAACAACAAACAATGGTTTGTTACAAAAATTAACTTAATTCAACCAGGTAAAGGTGGCGCATTTATTCAGGTTGAAATGCGTGATGTTTCAAATGGTATTAAAACAGAAGAACGTTGGCGGACAGCTGATACGGTCGAGAAGTTAATGAATGAAGAACATGATTGTCAATATTTGTATAAAGAAGGAAAAAACCTGATTTTTATGAATTCGGAAAATTATGATCAGTTTGAAATTCCTGAAGATTTAATGGGTGATTCAGCGTTGTATTTACAAGACAATATGCCAGTTACGGTGAACTTCATTGAAGGAAAACCTATTTCTGTAAATTTACCGCCTCATGTTATTTTGACGGTTGCGGAGACAGAACCAGCTATTAAAAACCAAACAGCCACATCTTCATATAAGCCAGCTGTTTTAGAAAATGGCATTAAAACAACAATTCCTCCGTTTGTCAGTGCAGGAGAAAAAATTGTTGTGGCAACAGCTGATAACTCTTATGTTGAAAGAGCAAAATAATGGCTTTTACAACAGAAAAACGCAAAATTGATCCTATACAGCGTCGTAGAGAGCGGTTGGAACGTGCTGAGACAAGAGAACGTCAACGTCTTTCCTCCCTGTCAGCTATTTTGAATGTAATGGTTAAAGCTGTTCAAAAAGCAGGTCGTTCTTTGATTCGTGATTTTGGCGAGTTGGGTGAGCTACAAGTAACGCGTAAGGGGCCCGGAGATTTCGTTTCAAACGCAGATATTCAAGTTGAAAAAATTTTAATCGACTCGTTATCCGAGGATAGGCCTGATTATGGTTTTATCTCTGAAGAAAGAGGTTTAATCGCTCCTAAAAATGATTCTCCGTTTACTTGGATTATTGATCCGATCGATGGGACAACGAACTTTATTCATGCTCTTCCTTTTTTTGCGATTTCTGTTGCTCTGAAATATTATGATGCGATTACAGCTGCAGTTGTCTTTAATCCAATTACAAACGAATTATATTATGCGGAAAAAGGTCAAGGTGCTTTTTTAATGACACCTTCCGGAAGCAAACGCCTTCGCGTTTCAGGACGAACAAATCTGCAAGAGTGCTTGGTCGGGGCAGTCGGACGTATTCACGGAGATGTTTTACAAAAACTTGCAGGACGTATCGCAGGCTTTCGTTTTTCTGGTGCTGTGACTCTTCAACTGTCTGAAGTGAGCGCAGGGCAATTGGATGCGTTTATCGCTCAGAAAATGCCTGTGTGGGATATTGCAGCAGCGAGCTTGTTTATTCGCGAAGCAGGAGGAACAATAGCAACAGTTTCCGGAAAAACAGGTCTTATGGATTTAACGGGCGGAGAATATGTTATCGCAAGTAGTTTATCGCTCTTTACGACTATTCAAAAGGAGTTGTTAAAGAAAGGATAGAGTGTATGAAAAAGATTTTTTATAGCTTTCTATTTTTATTCTTTACTGTAGCATTGCAAGCGCAAAATGTGCGCAAAATTCCTTTTTTGCCTTATTTGCAGGCCGGCGGAACAGGAGGAGAAACGGCAGATACACCCTTCCAAAATGATGCTCCTCGCTCTTTAAGAAAAGTGGCAACAATTTATTTCTCTGCAGATCAAGCTTCTATCAGAAAAGAAGATTTGGGAACTTTGCAATCTGTGGCAGCTCAAGCAGTACAACAACAAGCAGAAATTTTTTTATATTCTTATGTAACACCTGAAATGCCAAATTCAATTGGTGATGAACGATTGAAGTCAACATATAATGCTTTGAAAGATATTAACATATCTCTTCATATTTATTCTGCGATTAATCAACGAGTGAACCCTGTTATTACACCTCATCGGGTCGAAATTTTCTTAAAATAAAAAAGACTTGATTTTTTTTTAAGAATCATGTATAAAGACCTTCGAATTTTAAAGTGGAGTAAAGTAAATGAAAAAAGATATTCATCCAGACTACCATGAGGTCACGGTTGTGATGACAAATGGGGACGAATTTAAAACCAGAACGACTGCCGGTAAAGCCGGAGATACTATTCGTCTGGATATTGATCCGCTGGCACATCCAGCTTGGACAGGTGTGCATCGTTTAATTGACACAGGTGGACAATTAGCAAAGTTTAATAAACGTTTTGCTGGATTCGGTACTAAAAAAAATGACTAAAAAAGAAACGCTCATTTTTAGGGGCGTTTTTTTTTAAAAAAGGAAGAGAATATGTATGCAGATTTTATGAAAAAGAAAATTGTGAACATTTGGGGACAAAATTTTACGGAAATTTTACAAAAAAATTGTCCGGAAAAGAATACTTCTTTATTAAAATGTATTGAGAAAAAACAAAAAAAAGCTTCTTCTGAGAAAAAACTGATTTCAAAGAAAACAGATGAGCAAAGAAGATCTTTTTGATATTAAAAGCCGCAAAATAGCGGCTTTTTTTTATAAAACAAAAAATTATTTCTGAATAGAAGATAAAATTGTTGTAATACGAGGGCTAATATTTTCTTTTTGTTCAATGCCAATCTTTTTTTCAAAGCTACTCAACATTTTTTGATAGTAGATTAAAACAAATAGGCGAACAGAAGAACTTAAAGAAGCTTTTCCTCGACAGCTATCAATCTGTGAGCAGAGTTTACTTAATGTTATCTTTTCTCTCAGACAGATATCAGATAAAGCGGTACATGTTTCTTTATCTAAGCGCATACTTGTGCGTCTTTGATTGACTAAAACATTTTTGCATATTTTCATAAGAACTCTCCTTTAGCAAAATATCGACTCGCATAATACACTTATTATAAGATATTTTTAAAAAAACACAACTTTAAGATAGTATTTTAAAGAATATTCTTTTTAAAGGAATATAGTTTTTTATATAGAACTTGATTAAGATATTTTTCTGTTAGGAATAGCTGGTTTGAAAAGCGGTTTTTTTATCAAAGTCCAAGCGGTATTTTGTTCTTTTTGAGGAAGTGCTGGTGTCCCAATAAAGCGATAACAACCAAGTTGTTCTGGGATTTTTTCGAAATTTGGATTGTCATGTAAAGTTTCTGAAGCTCCGATAATTAGTAAGCCGCCGGGTTCTAAGCTGTTTTCAATATGTGAGATGGCTGTTTTTTGAGCGGTCTCTGTCATATAAGAGAGCATGTTTCGACATAGAACAACATCAAAATTTTTTTCATAGAGGGGCTTCATCATATTATGGACTTGATAGTGAATGGTTTTTAAAATTTCTGGTTTTAATTTCCACATTTCATCTTGCTGGGTAAAGTATTTAAGTAAGAGACGAATAGCTAGTCCTTTTTGAACTTCATAATGAGTATATGTTCCTTGCTTGGCACGTGCAATAATTTGTTTAGACATGTCTAAAGCATAAACATCCGTTTTGACATCATCAGGCAGGTTCATTTCCTTTAATAAAATAGCAATAGAGACAGGTTCTTGTCCACTGGCGCATCCCGCAGATAAAATTTTGATTTTTTTTGTGAGTGGTTTTTCAGCTAAACAAGCTTTTAAGAACCCTTGAATTGCCAAAAAGACATATTTATTACGGAAAAAACGTGTATTATTGATACTGACAGCTTCTATTACAGAGTCTCGCAGTTCGACATTATTCAGTCTTAAAGAGTTAATTAAATCTTCTAAACTGATTAAGTTGTTTTGTCGTAAAATAGGACCTAATCTGCTTTCCAGCAAGTAAATTTGATTAGCTGTTAATGAAAAGCCAGATTTTTCTTTTAATAATTCTGCAATAAATTTAAAATCATTTGGTGTCATAGAAGCCCCGCCAAAGAAAGTTTGCTTTGAAGAATATCATGATCAAATGGTTTCATAATATACTCTGTAACCCCCAAATCTAAAGCAGCTTGAATTTGCTCGGGGGATGTTTCTTTAGAAATATAAATAAATTTTGTATTGTTAAAAGTGCGTATCAGAGAATCTGTTGTTTCTGTGTGAAAGACCTTATCTAAAAAGACGACATCAGGTGCGTTTTCTTGGCTTAGGAGAAGATGTGCCTCTTCTAGATTAGAGCGTACAAAAACAGAAAAACCTAAATCTTCTAGCATTTTTTGTAAGATAAAGGTCATTGCTTTTGAATCTAAAATAATCAGAGCCGTTTTCATCTTAAACCTCTTTTTTTTTTTTAAGATGTCATAAACCGTTGAAAAAAACAACAAAAAGCTTTAAAGATTTTCAATTTTTATCCTTATTTCTTGTTCGTTTTGCAGATAAATCAATTTTTTTCTCATTAAGGCTGCTAAATAAAAAGCCATTAAAGCAGGAGCTTCTTCTGCAGAGGCATTATCTATATGACCGTTCAGCCGTTCTGTTAAATCAATATTTTTTTTAAGTTTTTCTCCTGTTGCGTAAAAAGTTTGTTCTTTTTTTATGATTTTCCCTCCTCGGGTCAATTGATCGGCTAATGTCATAACAATAGCTCGTTCTAAAGCGTTTTCACAACATCCACTCCACTCAATCGGAACAGAAAGTGTCGAAAGGTAAAACGCCGTTTTATCTTCTGAGCTTTCAATCGGCATGCCAAAAGTTTGCCGAAAAAATTGCAATCGATACATTAACGCTGTTGCACTTTGCATTAAAAGAGCAGAGGTCTCTTTCACTTCCAAAGGGTCCTCTGTCAACAACTCAGTGCCATTATAAAGTGCACCAGCGAGATTAGATAAATCATGGCTAATGCGCGTGTAAATTATGTTTAAAAGTTTTACTTCTGTCATAAATTTATCCTATTTTTGAAAGCGTTTTAAAAACAGCATCTCCGATTCGATTGGGACTATTGACAATAATTGAACCGGCTTCTTTTAAAATCTGATTTTTATATGAAGTTTTTTCTTCTTCAGACAAAACAATTGCACCGATATTCCCCATATATGTTTTTTCAGGCACAAAAGAACCGGCGACATAACTAATTAAAGGTTTGCGGCGTTTTAATTTAGCATAATAAGCTGCAAGATTTTGTTCAAACATACCGCCGATTTCGCCGATGAGAAGAACTGCCTTTGTTTTTTTGTCTCGACCAAAAAGTTCCATTATATCAACAAAACTTGTTCCTAAGATAGGATACGCCCCTAGAGCAACACAGGTCGAGACACCAAGCCCTTTTTTCTTAAGTTGTTGTAATGCTTCATACATAACAGAACTTGAACGAGACATGATCCCGATAGAACCTGTTTCAAATAAGTGAGCAGGCATTGTTCCTAATTTGCATTCTCCAGCAGTAATAATACCAGGAGCGGCAGGACCAATAAGACGACTTTTAGATTTTTTCAGAATACTTTTGATTTTTAAAATTTCATGAACTGGGATACGTTCAGTCGTGCAAATAATCCAAGGTATTTCAGCTTCTATGGCCGCTTTAATTTCCAAAGGAGCCTGTGAAGGGGACGCATAGATAACGCTGACATCCGGCTTTTGTTGAGCAATTGCTTCTGTCAGTGTATTAAATAAAGGAACTTTTAAAATCTCCTCACCACCATGCCCTATGGCAATACCTCCAATAATGTTTGTCCCATAAGCTAATGCTTGCTCGGTGTGATGTAAACCTTGAGCTGTTAAAATGCCTTGACAGATGACTTTTGTCTTTTGATTTGCAATAATGCTCATTACATAATCTCCTGCACCGATTGAATAATTGTTCGAACAGCATCATCCATGCTTTGTTTTACAATAAAAGGTAATCCTGATTCAAACAGAATGCGACAGCCTATTTGATCATTTGTCCCTTCTATTCGAACAACAATTGGAATTCCGTCACTGATTTCTTTAGCAGCAGCAACTAAGCCTTCTGCAACAATATCACATCTTGCACTGCCACCAAAAATGTTAATTAAAACGCCCTCAATATCTGGTTCGGATAAAATCGTTTTTAAGGCATTTGATACAATCTCTTTTGTAGGTTCTCCTCCTAAGTCTAAAATACAGGATGGTGTTCCTCCGTAAGCATGAAGTAAATCTAATGTGGCCATCGATAAGCCTGAACCATTTGTAATACAACCAATATTACCATTCAACTTAACATAACGAAAATTATTTAAGCGCGCTTTGATTTCATTTAAACTTTCATCTTCTCGATCATGCATTTCTGCAATTTCTTTATAATTTCCAACTGCATCTGGATCAAATACTATTTTTCCGTCTAAGGCAACTAAGCTGTTTGTTGACGTAATGACTAAGGGATTGATTTCAACACGAAAAGCGGCATAATTTTTAAAGATTTCATACATAGCTTGAAGGATTTTAGCAGTCTTTTTGATGTGTCCTCTTTTCATGCCAATTCTTGTGGCTATTTTAGTTGCGCGAGAAGGTGTTAGATTTTTCTGTAAATCCAATTCCTGCTTAATTGACCGAGCTTTGATACCAGGTGTTGTATTTTGTGCTGTGACAAAAACTTTTTCTGCTGAAAAATCAATATAAATTTCTAAGGCATAAGTTTCACTAATATTCACTTTTTCTTCAATGTAAACTTTTTTAACTTCTTGGCCGCCGATACTTGTTAAAGGTGTAATTAAATGCTTTCCTAACATGGCCTCTGTTTCTTTTTGAACAGCTTTACGTGTTTTAGCATAACGGATACCACTTTTAGAGCCAGCTTCTTTTTCACGAAAAAAACCTTGACCACGCATTGGCGTATAAATTTGTGCTTTGACAACCCAGCCATTAGGTGTTTCAAACTTATTCGCTACACGAACAGCTTCTGCGCCTGTATAGGCGACACCTCCTTTAAGAATGGGGATTCCCACATGGCGAAATATTTTTTTTGCTTGATACTCGTGAATGTCCATGTGTGTTTTCATTTTTACTTTCCTGATAGCCTAATAAAATATCAGCGATTAAATCTGTCTTTATTTTTTCTACATCAAAATCTGCACTTTGGCAAGTCCCTGCACCAGCATGTCCTCCCCCATGATATTTTAGCATTAATTCTCCGACATCCAAAGGACAAGTTGTTTTTAAAATAGATTTTCCAGCCGAGAATGTAATGCGATCACTTTGTGTGTCTTTTTGAATAAGAAGTGATAAATCACAATGAGGATAAAGAGCATATACCATAAATCGATTGCCAGGATATAAAATTTCTTCTTCTCTTAAATCAACTGTGACTAAGTTTTGACAGACTAAAGCACATCGATTGATTTGATCAATAAAAGGTTGGCGATAGGTTTCATAGAAATGAATTCGTTCTTGCATGTCAGGAAGGTTGAGTATTTCATCTATTGATTTTCCTTCCCAATTATCAATTAAATAGGACACTAATTCATTATGATTCTTTTTAAAATCATGGAAACGATAAAAGCCGGTTTTAGGATCAATAATGAAATTAAAAAGCGTCCATCCTTTTGGGGATAAAATTTCTTCTTTTGTAAAGTCAGCTGTATCAGCTTTATCGACGGCGGTTAATAGTTCTTCAAACTCACCAGGAAATTTCTCATCTAGATGAAAATAGTCATAAATAACACGGGCAGCTGAAGGAGATTGACTATTACAAATAAAATTTTTACGCGTATCACCGATTCGTCGCGTCTCACTTTCGTGATGGTCAAAAGCCATGTAGATGCCGGTAACATAAGGTAAATTAGCAGAGATATCTTGTATAGTTACTGGTACACGTCCATGTTGCATATCTCGTGGATGAACGAATAAGATATCTTCAATTAAGTCCAATTTCTTTAAGAGGATTGCACAAGCTAGACCATCGAAATCATTTCGAGTAATTAAACGATATTTTTTTTCCATATAAACCTTCCCTTGATACTTATTTTAGGTTATAAAGAAAGAAGCTTCTGATATCATGACATAAATAGGTAGGAGTTGTCTAGTCTTATGAAGTATTTTTATCTTTTTTTGGGAATCTTGTGGATTGTTGGATGTACCCCTTTTGTTGATACGCGGAGAGAAGCAGGGCGGATTGGAAACATAGGGCAATCTCGTCCAGATCGGATTGCTATTTGTTATAATGGTCTGATGACAAAGCCTGAAGAATTGCAAAAAATAGCAGACGAAGCTTGTGCAAACACAAAACGTCAAGCTGTCTATTCAAAAACGACCTCTTTTAACTGTACTCTTTTTTGGCCATCGACGGCTTTTTTTGATTGTAAAGAAAAAAATTAGTTTTTTATTTTTGCTTTTTGCAAAGCTTCATAAATTTCTTCTCGAAGCGTATTGGCTATAGAGAAGATTTGAACTTTATTAGGAATAAAGCAACGCAATTCCATTTCTACATGCCCATTTGCAATATCTGTAATAATGACAGAAGGAATAGGATCATCCAAAACGCTGGGATGATTTTGGGCAATTTTCAATAAAAGGCTACGCACTTTTTCAATATTTGTTCCATAAGCAACTGAAATTTTGACTTCTGTTCGACCGATTGTATCGACATGTGTCCAGTTGATGATTTTCTTTTGAGTAATATCAGTATTCGGAAGTAAAACAGAAGCTTTATCAAAGGTTTCGATTTCTGTAGAGCAGAGGTTAATTTTACGAACAAATCCCTCTGTTTCCTCTACGATAATCCAGTCTCCAATTTTAATAGGACGCTCCATTAAAATGATCAACCCAGCAACGAAGTTCTGAAACATATCTTTGAAACCAAAAGCGATACCGATTAAAAGAGCAGCACATAATAGAATGATGGGCAATATGTTCGCTCCCAAGAAAGCAAATAGACCGCAAAAGGCTAAGATGATGCCTAAATAGCCCATTCCGCCAAGAAGTGAGTTTTTAAAAGTGATTCCTAATTCAACATGCTCTTTGAGCTTAGATAAAGTAATCCGTTGTAAAAAACGAGTGATCAGCATAATTGCCATAAAAACAAATCCGGCTAAAATCAAATTGCGCGTTGAAATAACCAGACCGGTAATTACAATTCCCTCATTTAGCTGAGAAATAAAAGCTGATTGGATATGAAATAAGCTGATTAAAATCATAAAAGCACAAAAGAAAAATAGAGGCATAATCATATATTTTAAGAGCCAACCTTCTTGATGAGAAACGACATTTCCTTCATAATCAAAACCAGGTTCATCCAAAAGCCGAGAAAAACGTTTAATCATCCGATATAAAATATAAAGAATAGCAACAGAACCAAAAGCCATTAGTAAGTTATTAGAGAAATCATCATAATTGATATCTTGGTTTAGGTAGATAAGAGCAATGACAACTCCGACTAATAAAAGATCCCAAAAAGCGGATAGTTTAGCTAAAAAGGTTTCTTCTTTGATTTCCCATTTATTTGTTTTTTTTCGCATCATTGTTCCTTTCCTGTTTGCTCGTTCAGTTTACGGTTATTTTATTAAAAGAGCAAGCGGTTTGTCATTTGAGATTTTGTTAAGTATTATTTTTCAAAGTATTATTACAATTGGTGAAATTGTAGTATTCATGGTTCGATAAGGAAAGATATTTTTACTTTTTAGATGATTATTATTAATTTATTGTTATTGTTTTTTAGTTGATTTTGTTATTGTTTAATAATATATTTGGAATAAGAAATAAGGAATTTGTAGAATGAAAGTATTATTATTTCTTTTAATAATGTTTATGTCTGGGTGTTGTACAGAAAAAAATTATCAGCAAATATTAAATTCAAGATTAAATATGGATGAAAATACATTAATAGAAGAAATTGGAAACCCAACATCTGTATATGATACTCCAGAAAAGAGATCGTTAGAATATAAAATAAGTGACACCTATTGTACTCAATATGGATGTTTTACAAGTTGGTGTACAACACAATATATGATTAAAGATGGTAAGGTTGATAAATGGACATATAAAGGAAATGATTGTTGTGCGTATAAATAAGGAAAATATTTTAAAAATTGAAAGTTATTGATATATTTTTTTATATCAATTATATTTTATAATGACGTTAAAAAGCGTTATAATTTTTATTATAGTTACAAAGTTTTTTACCTTTTAGGATATAAGTCAGGTAAATGTTTTTTCTTATGTTTCTTTTGACGCATCAAGAAGAAGAACAATAAAAATGTTCCGGCCAAGCCGATGCATAAGCCGCCCAAGAAGAACAACCAAGCATTTTCTTCCGCATAAGGGGAGAGAGATATTTCTGGTTTCGGCGCTTCTATTGTTTCAATAGGTTGAACAATGTTTGACGTTCCGAAAGCTTGGAATTGTCTCGAAGGAAGAGTTGTTGTTTCTTGTTTTCCAGTCGTCACATTAAACCAATTTAAAGCAATGGGAGGAAGGTTAATAGAGCTTGCCGTCAAAGGGATAATCACAAAAGAGCGCTCTTCGATACCAATTAGTCCTTCACTGGTTGCGTAAGCATTGCTTTTCTGGGGTGCTTCGGGATAGACTTTAAAGTTTGGACCATCTGTCATTGTAATATCAGGAAGTTGTGTTCCAAGGACGCCTTTTGCTTCTATACGAATTGTTCTTGTTAAAGGCGCTCCGACTTGAATTTCTTGTCGATTGGGTTGAAAGGCTTCTGTCATTGTCAAGTGACGAGCCGGTAACCACCATTGTCCGACTAATTCTTGCGGCTTTGGCAAAACTGTCAGAGAAAGAGGCTCGGCACGAACAAAAACTTCTTCTTGCATGGAGGATAAACCTCGATAGATAATATCTCCGGGAAAACCAAAAGGGTCTAACAGGCTTCTGTCTGTTCCGGATGTGCGAGGAGAGAAAATAAATCCTCTAAAAGCCGCCGGTTTTACACTTAAATTTGTTCCGGCTTCTTTTGGAAAAATAACAAACTGTTTTTCAATAACTTGATAAGTTTGTCCATTTCTTTCATCCGTGTAAGCTCGATCATTCCCGATAGCTTGGATTTCTGCTCCTTCAAGTTGCGGAGGTAAAATCTCGCCATCTACAATTCCCATTCGATCATAAAGACGTACGGTGTAAATGAGTTCGCTATTTTCATAGACTTCTGAGGCTGAAAGAGAACCTTCAATAAATAAACCATCTTCTTTGTTTTCTTGCTTGATAGCAGAAGAAGCGGAGGCAACAGTTAAAGTGACGGGTTTTGTCATTTCTCCTTCCCAATTTAGCGAGGGAATAGTTAGTGTTCCTACCTTTAACGGAATTAAGTTAATGCGTATTTCATATTGAGAGGAAAGAACACCGTTGATAATAGAGGTGCGTTGACTAGTCGCTTGACCGGCTAATTCAAAGTTTTCTTTTAGAGAGCTTAAATCAGGCGCTTTTGTTTTTTTATCTGAAGAAGAAAGAATAAGTTCAACACTTTGTCCTTCGTTTATTTGGGAACGATTTAATGTTGCAGAAACAGTTGCATAAGCCAAGTTGGCCCATATCCACATGATAGAAAGATAAAACAGTTTTTTTATCATTTTTGTGCCTCATATTGTCTTAAAAGCCGAATTCGAAGAAGACGGCCAGGGTCAGAATCAATCCGTTCCAACCATTCTTCTTGCTGTTGATTAGCTCCGGAGATGACGGGTCCTTCTTGCTCTGAAGAAGGAGCAGCGTTTTTTTCAGAAAGTTCAACTTTTTGTTCTTGTTTTCCCTTTTCTCCTTGAGCAGATTGAGAATCTTTGCTTTTTCCAGATTGCTTATTATCTTCTTTTTCCGTGTTTTTCTGATTTTCTTGAATATTGCTTTCGTTTTCTCTATCGGAAGAGTTTGTTTCAGAAGAGGTATTTTTTTGATTTTCTGTTCCTTCGTTAGGAGATTCATTTTGGGATGCACTTTGTTGTTCATTTTCCGTTGTATCGGAAGATGTATTCTTT
Organism: uncultured Alphaproteobacteria bacterium; assembly: GCA_944392795.1. Classification (GTDB taxonomy): domain Bacteria; phylum Pseudomonadota; class Alphaproteobacteria; order CAAHEQ01; family UBA3637; genus CALXXX01. The sequence continues at coordinate 54,702 of CALXXX010000021.1, forward strand.
TGATTTTCTGCATCATTGTTTTGATTACCGGTTTGAGAATCTTGCGACTGATTTTGTTGGGCCTGCTGTTGTTGTTTTTTGAGATAATCTAAATTAAAAGCTGCATCTTCATGTTGTGGATTTTGTTTTAATACGGTTTCATAAGTTTGAATCGCTTCATCTATTTTTCCTTGAAAAGCAAGAGCATTTCCTAGATTATATAATGCATCTGTTCCTATTCCTTGGCTAAAAAGCTGAGCTGCTTTATCATAGTTTCCAGCTCGATAAGCGTCAACTGCTTGTTGTTGAATATTGAAGTCCACTTGTTCAGAACGTTTCCAAGGGTCGGCCCAAGTTTGCGAAGGAAGTAATAAACAGATTGTAAAAAGAAAAAGAATCCCGTGTCGAAATAATAAAGCCGTTAATGGCAATAAAAGAATAAGGCCATAAATACCGAAATCTTGATATAGGTTCAAAGAAGTCGTTGGAGCTTTTTGTTTTTCCAGTTGGACATTTTCCAAAAGTCGCTTTAAATCCTGTTCTCCGAGAGAAGCTGTTTCATATTGAGCCCCTTGTTTTAATAAGCTGCTGTTTAATCCAGACAAAACAGGTATGCCGGGTGTTTTTTCCCAAAATTTTCCGGAAGGAAGCTGCACAGGTTTAGGTTCTGTTTCATTTCCAAAACCTAAGACAGAAACAGGATAGGGGGTGTTACGAACAGTCGACATAAGTTTTTCGGGCTCAGAAAGTCCTCCGGTTAACAGAAGGATTTGTCCTTTTTCAAACCCGGCTTGTTTAAGAAGCGAGGCAGCTCGTTTGATACCGATAGAAGGATTTTCTCCTTGAACCGGCATAACTTTTTCCGTTAAGGAGGGAAGAATATTTTCAAAGATTTTTTTATCAGAAGTCATCGGTAAAACCGTATAAGCTTTTTCATCTGTTAAAACGAGACCGAAATCAGCATCTTTTTGTAGTTGCAGCAAATCATAAAGTTTTAATCGCGCTTGAAATAATTTTTCTGGTGTCATTGCCGGAGACATATCAACAACAACGGCAATTCCTTTTCGCGCAATTCCTGTTTCAATCGGTTTTTTTTCTAAAGCCGGTCCAGCAGCACAGAGAACAGCCAAAGCCCATAAAAGGAGCATAAGCCAAGTATACAAGTGCCATTTTTTATCTTTGAAGCGCACGATTAGATAGGGTAAAAGATGAGGATCACACACATTTTTCCATGTTCCTCCGCTTTGATGATGACGTCGTATCCAAAAGAGAACAATAGGTGCCAGCAGTAATAAAAGAAACCAAGGTCTTAAAAAAATCAAGATACCCGTCCTTTCAGGATAAAACCTATTAAGAATAAAGAAAGAGAACATAATAAGGGTATCCAAAATAATTCTTGAATTGGTCGAATTTGAAGCTGTTCAATTTCAATGGGTTCTAAACGATTAATTTGGTCATAAACTTGTTTGAGGTCATCTGTTGAACGAACTCTAAAATAAGATCCTCCGGTTTTTTGAGCCATGTCCTTTAATAATTCTTCATCTAAATTATTAGGAATGGGTTGTCCGAAGAAAGAACCGACGAAATCAGGTCCAAGCCCGATACTATATACTTTCACTCCCATGCTTTGAGCTAAATCAATAGCCTTTTGTGGTTGTAAGACACCTGCATTAGCGACGCCGTCAGATAGAAAAATAATCACTTTTGCTTCTTGAGGTAAATCTTTCATATTTTTTAATGCCAACCCCAGAGCATCTCCGATCGCTGTTTGTTCTCCGGCAAGACCAACCGTTGCTTCTTTTAACATACTGCGTACAGTTGTCATATCCATTGTTAAAGGGACATATTGATACGCTTCTGTTCCGAATAAGATAATGCCGATAGCGTCTCCTGTTCTTTTTCGAAGAAAGTCATCAGCCATTTGTCGAACGGCTTCAACACGTGTCATGCGTTTATTGTTAAGCATAAAATCTCTTTCTAACATTGAACCGGAAATATCAAGGACAAGCATCACTTGACGTGCTTCAGAAGGCATATAATGAGCCTCGCCTAACCAAACAGGGCGCATTCCTGCAATGACAAGAAAACACCAGGCGAAGAAAAAAAGGCTTTTTAGGAAAAAAGGAGAAACATGAAACACGGGTCCCATTGTTTCACTGAAAGCATGGAAAAAAGGAACTCGGAGCGCATCTTGTCCTTCTCCATTTGTCAAAGGTTTGATAAGCCAAGCGACAATAAATGGTAATGGTAGTATTAAAAGAACATAAGGCCAGATAAATTCAAACATTTTTTCTCCTTTTCCCAATATAAGGAGTTTTAAAGGATTTTTAAAGCATAAAAAGAAAAAATTATTTAAATTTATTCTTCAAAGAATTTAGCATTTACTAGAGCAGCTAATCCTTTTTGAGCTTCTAAGGCGTCAATTCCGCTTGTTAAAACTTTAATAGATGTTCCTTGAGCCGCAGCCAGCATCATCAATCCCATAATTGAGTGACCTGATACTCGTTGTCCATCTTTTTCTACCCAAATTTCAGCATTGTATTTATCAGCTTCTTTGACAAAAGCAGAAGCTGCTCTGGCATGAAGACCTTTTTTATTTTGAATATGAAGCGTAATGACAGAAACTTCAGAGCACATTTGACACCTACAGTAATAATTCAGAAGCAACATTAATGTACTTACGTCCAGCTTCGGCCCCTAGATTGACGAGCTCCTTGAGGGAGACATTTTCTCGTTCGCGAACTAATTTAATCAGCATAGGTAAGTTTAACCCAGCGATGACTTCAACTTTCCGTCCATTCATAACAGAAATTGCTAAATTTGAAGGGGTTCCTCCGAACATATCTGTAGCGACACAAACGCCATCTCCTTCTTCCAAAGCTTCAACTTCTTGCAAAATATGAGCTCTACAAACCTCTATATCATCACAAGCTTCGATACAGACAGCTTTCACATTTGGCTGTGGACCAACGACATGTTCCATTGCAGCGATCATTTCTTTGGCTAAGTTTCCATGTGTCACCAACAAAATTCCAATCATCTTCTTATCCTTCCGTTTTGCTTTTTTTGTTTTAACACTTTTTCTGAAAAGTTCAAGCAAAAAAGGAAGCTTCTTGTGTTAAAGCGACTTTGACTTTTGCTGTAAAACTCGCTTCGAATGGATTTAAAACGAGTTGTGGAATGCGGAGATTGAGAACTTCAAAATAGTTTATTTCAGGCATGCGAGGAACGGAGACAGGAGGTGTTAAATCAATTGCTAAAGCCAGTTGGGTTTTTGCTTTGAAAGTACAATGAATTAGCCCAATACCTCTGACTTCCATCATGCCTTGTATCTGAGAGGGCGGAGAAGCCATTAAACAACCATCTACATTTTCCAAAAATACTTGATCGTCAGAGACTAATTGAGCACCGCTATCTATTAGTCTTAAAGCAGCATCTGATTTTCCTGAACCAGATGGACCTATCAATAAAATGCCTTTACCATTAAAATCAACACAAGATGCATGATAATACATTTTTAACCTCCGTTTTTTTAGGATACGCAGGATAAAAAAACTTGTCAAAACATATCTTTTTGAGTATCTTAAAAACGATAGAAAAATGTGGCCTTGTAGCTCAGCAGGATAGAGCACGGGATTCCTAATCCCGGGGTCGTGGGTTCGACTCCCGCCAAGGTCACCATGAAAGAGGCAACATGCAAAAACAAACACCAGAAGACCAAGTATTGGAAACACTAGACCGATTAACCGGAATAGAGACTTCGTTTTGTGCTGTTTATGTTGCAATGAGCCGATTATCTGCTGAAAATAGAGGATATCGACAATTAGAAATTGTTTCTAAACTATTCGAGCCCTTGTTGAATCATGCACAAAGTCGGCTTTTTTTGCTGAGTAATCACGATTTTCTTTTAATTACAGCTAATCCGTCATTAGAAAGCATTGATGATGTCTTATATCAAATTAAAAGTCTTTTTCAGGATGATGTTTTAATTTCTCTTCAAAAACCGTCTGATTTCGAACAAATCTTTTTTTTAGACAGAGAAATGGATCGTTTGAAAGCGTTAATTGAGGCTCATCGTCAAAAGGAAACGGATCGTGTTCAGATTCCTTCTGCACCTTCATCGGTTGAAGCATTTACTCCGGAAATTTTAGAAAAAATACTCGGCTCTTTAGAGCACATGGATACATTAGACTTTATTCGTCGACAAGCTGTTGTGCGGTTATCTCCTAAAGGACAGAATAAAGTTTTTTTCCATGAATATTATACTTCTATTTTAAACCTTCAAAAAGCCTTATGTCCTTCAACAGATTTATTGACAGAAAAAGCATTATTTCATCAGCTGACGGAAACACTAGATCGAAGAATGTTAGGAGCTCTTAGTCACGTTTCCCTTTATGATTATCCACCGGCGATTAGTTTGAATTTAAATATTTCCTCTTTATCAACGCCTATTTTTGAAAAGTTGGCCAAAAGTTGGCCAACACGCTTGATCGTTGAGTTTCAATTATCTGATATTTTTACAAATTTAAAAGGCTATCATCAAGCCGTTAAGATGTTGCATGATAAAGGTCATTTAGTCGCATTAGATAATATTACAGCTTCGGATTTTCAGTATTTGGATATTTTACGATTAGGTGCTGATTTTGTGAAATTGTTTTGGTCTCCTAAATGGACACAATCTGAATATGAACGTTCTCTTTACGCTCTGATTAAAAGCAATCCCAAAGCCGGATTGATTTTATCCAGATGTGGTTCAGAAGATGCTTTGCAGTGGGGACAAAAAGTTGGATTACACTATTTCCAAGGTCGTTTTATCGATGCGATTTTAGCGGCGCTGGCTAAGAATAGTTGTACCTTTGGACAAGAGTGTACTTTATCGACATGTTTGATTTGCAGAAGTGTTTTATCTGGCAAATTACGGCAGCAATGTGTTCATCAGCGGCATTTAGATGCTCCGATTGAAATTAAGGTGAAATAAGATGTCAGGAACGCTTGGAGATTTAGTTCAGTTTTTGGAAAAAATTCGAGAAGAGCCTAAAGGATGGGTTCTCGGATTGTTTTTTGAAAAAATTTCTTCTGTTCTAACAGGTGAAAAATTAAAAGTCATTATAGATAATTTAAGGGTTTTTGAAAATGAACGTTTGTGTCGTTTGTTCTTATCTGAAAAGGAGGCTTTTCTTTTTGTTTCCGAGACCAGACCGGATGATTTGAAAGCTCTTTTAATTAAAATTCGTTTTTTGTCTGGGGTGCAAAATACCCTTCCTAAAGAGGGAGAAACTTATGTTATTTTTCATTTAACGGAAGATTTTCAAAAGTTAATGGATCAATTAAAGGGGATGACGACTGTTCCCAATAAACCTGTTTTAACGGCTGTTTCTCCTTTAACTCAGGTTTTTCAAACGCATACAGATTCTATGCCTTTTACGCCAGCTTTGTTAGGACAGTTGGAACGAGCATTGCAACATGCTGACTTATCTAATATTACACGTCGGCAACCAGTATGTGCGATTGTTGGAAAGTCTCCTCCTTTAGAGCTGTTTGAAGAAATATATGTTGCTTTATCAGACTTGCGTAAAGCTTTGTGCCCTAATGTTGATATTTATGAGTCTCCTTGGCTGTTGGGGCGGTTATTGGAAACATTAGATCGTCGTGTCTTGGAAAGCATTATTCATCATGATGCAGGTTCTTTTAATAAAAATTTTAGTCTTAATTTAACGGTTAAAACTATTTTAGGACCAGACTTTCAAAAATTTGATGAAACACTTAATCCGACCTTGAAGGAAACAGTTCTTTTAGAAATTAAGCAAAGCGATATTTTTACAGATATTTCGGCTTATTTAGCTGCCCGAACATTTGCTTCCAACAAAGGATATCGTATTTGTATTGATACGGTAACAGCCGATTCTCTTCTTTTTCTGAACCGAGAAAAATTAGGTGCTGATTTTATTAAATTGATTTGGAATCAAGATTTGGTGAGCTTGGCGGAAGATAAAGCATTTATTCAGGCGCTAAAACAGAATGATCCAAGTCGTGTTGTTTTATGCCGTATAGATGATAAAGTTGCTGTCGAATTGGGACAAGCTATAGGACTTTCTCTTTTCCAAGGATATTATATTCAAAAATTATTATATCAAAATCCAAAAGCACATAAGAGTCGGTAACGTTTAGCAACTACTTCCATAACGTGGATCCCCTTCTGTACTGCAATAACAATCATAGTATATTGTTTGTCCTTCAACAACAAATTTATGACAGAATTTTTGATCACTTTCATAATAATAAGAATCTGAACTCATAGGAGTTGCTTTGGTAGAATTATTTGCGCAATAATAGATTCCACCATTTTGTCGGATAGTGTTAGAAAAAGTAATATTTGTTGTAGTTCCACCCGATTGAACTGTTTGACTAGTATATCCTCCACAGCAAGAACCATCTATAGCACCTGCTATACTATATTGTGAAAACGTTTGTGTTTGATAATCAGAAGAAGATGTAGAATCTGCTTGTATTTTACAGCAAGCATATACTATCTCACCTGTACTATTGATATAGTTCTTTACAAGTTGATATTCTCCTCCTCGTGTATCACAGCATTCCGCAGAAGAGCCATTCCAGTAAGCTTCTTCGTTCGCTTGACAAACCCTGTAAGCTTTTCTTTGTATCGTTTCAGCTTGAAGAGGAAAGGTGAAAGAAAAGAATAGAAACAATATTATGAAAAATTGTTTTCGAATAAATTCAAACATGAAAAATCCTCCAATACATTTCATACATATATTTTAATATATATTTTTTATTTTTTTGTCTATAAAATAATACATTTTCTACTTTTAGAATTGTTCTATTCAAAAAAGAAACAGTAAAATAACTTTTTAAGTCATAAAATATTCATATTAAGCTAAGCAGCCTTCATGAAAGCAGAAATTTTTTGAAAAGCTTTATTTTCTATTTGGCGGATGCGTTCACGACTGACATTAAATTTTTTGCCTAAATCTTCCAGAGTAATGGGATCATCTGTCAAAAAGCGAGCGTGAACAATTTCTTGTTCTCTCTCAGAAAGCGTTGCAATTGCTGCAGCTAATTTTTTGTTTTTAATTGTGCGCTCTTGAGTTTCAATGAGAACTTCTTCTGCATTCGCAGAGCCATCTGTTAATAAAGCTTGTTTTTCAACATCAGAATCTTCAAAGGTCATCTCATTTAGCGAGCTATCGCCGTGTAAGCGTTGTTCCATATCCCAGATGTCTTGTTCAGATACGCCCAGTTGATTCGAAATATCTTGAACAGTTTCGCTGTCTAAAGCGGTATTGTGGTATAAACCTAATTTTGCTTTGATTTTGCCCAGATTGTAAAACAATCTTTTTTGTGTTGCGACTGTTCCGATTTTAACTAGAGACCAAGATTTTAAAATAAAGTCAGAGATGGCAGCTTTAATCCACCAAATAGCATAGGTCGACAAGCGAAAACCTTTCTCCGGATCAAATTTTTTGATTGCTTGCATTAATCCGATATTAGCTTCAGAAATTAAATCAGCTAAAGGTAATCCATAGTGACGGAAAGTTAAAGCAACTTTTGCTGCTAGTCTTAAATGTGAGGTTGTTAGCTCATGCGCCGCTTCTAAGTCATTATAGTCATGATAACGACGAGCGAGCATATATTCACGTTCGGGATCTAGCATTGGAAATTTTGTAATTTCTTTTAAGTAAAGAGCTAAAGAATTTTCCTGAACGACAGGAATTAAAGCAGTTGTTGTCATTTGTCATATCCTTTCATTAAGCTACATGACGCGTACCCCCAACGGGCAGGTACGAACGTGTTTAACCTTTTCAAGCATTAAACAAAGTAAGGATAGCTCTTTTTGTCTTGTCACGTCAAGAGGAAAATGAAAAAAAGTATAGAATTGATATAAAAGAAAAGTTATGTTACAATAAAAAAAGGAGGTTGTTATGGGACTAAAATCAAAACTAGCGGCAGTCAGTTTAATCGGAGCGACTTTGTTGAGTGCGAATGCAGGGCAAACCGATAAAACAGAGCCTTTGAAGGAGGCTTCGAATAAAATTGTCCAAGTTCAAAAAGGGATGTTTTCTCATCAACCGACGCTCCGTCAACAATCATTACAGAAGGCTTATGAACTTATTCCGATTGCATTTAAAGCTTATGAAGGGAAAAGTTTCGATGAACGAGGGCGAATGCGAGCAGAAATGCTTTTGCTATCTGGGGATGCAACGATTGCTCGCGCGCAAATGAAAATGCTGGGTATTCAACCGGGTGGTAAAATGTCAATTGAGCAAGCGACCGCATTAAATATGATAAATGAAATTATGGCTTTGGGTCGGCCAGTTGCATCTATAGATACAAAGAAACCGTTAATAGAGCAAATGCAAATGTGTGGACTTAATAGAGTCGCCGATTTTATGGCTTTCCAAAGTAATCCAGATAATGCAGGGAAAAATTTTTTTGAAGGGAAATCAAATTTTGAATTTAGCGCTGCTATTGTAGAATTCGGGGAAGCAATGCAGTATTTGGCGCATTTGCCCGGGAATGAACGAGCGGCCATAGAGCTTCGAGGCGCTTTTTCAAATGCTTCACAAGCTCATACACAGGCGCTATCTCATTTTGACGGAAAAACAGAAAGTTTTCATGCTGTCATGGAGAAACAAGCTAAAGATCATTTAGCTCAACAAAAAAGCGCCCTTTTGCAGAGCGCTTCAGTTCGAGGTGTTTAAGGCTTAACGACGATCGCCCATCAAACGAAGGAGCATTAAAAATAAATTGATGAAATCTAAGTATAAAGATAAAGCCCCTGAAATAGCTTTTGATTTTTGAACATTTTCGTTATCATCCTCTTGATACATCATTCGGATTTTTTGCGTATCAAAAGCAGTTAATCCAACGAAAACGATTACACCAATTATTGAGATCGCATAGTCAAGAGCAGGGCTTTTCATAAGCAAATTAGCAAGAGTTGCTAAAATTAAACCGAATAGTCCCATTGTTAAAAAAGAGCCAACACCTGTTAAATCTCGTTTCGTCGTGTATCCCCAAATACTCATTGCAGCAAAAGTTCCGGCAGTAATTAAGAAAACTTTTGCAATGCTTGTTGTTGCATAAATAATAAAAATGCTGGAAATAGACAATCCCATGAGAACCGAGAAAATCCAAAAGATTGTTTGTGCTTTAGCCGGATTAAGATTTGCTACGGCTGAAGAAAACATAAAAACTAAAGCTAAAGGAGCCAGAAGCACAATCCATCCTAAGAAAGAGAGTGATATTGTTTGTTCTGCCATATTTATATGATAGAGCAGTTTAAAAAAAGTAGGTGAAGAGCCAATCCAAGCAGCTAATCCTGAAACAGCAAGTCCACCAGCCATCAGTTGGTAAACGCGTAGCATATATGCTTTTAAACCTTGATTAACTGTAGTCGTTTTGAGTGTGTCTAATTGTTTCGTCTTTTGTGTCATTGTTTTCTCCTTATGTTTATTTTTATATAATATAAGATTTTTTTTATGTTAGAGCAAGACATAAAAAAACGCCTTGTTTTCAAGGCGTTTTTTAAACAGATAAAAGGAGATTACTTAATCTTCTTTTCCACGTATTTAACATGTTTCCGGGTTTTTGGGTTATATTTATTCACTTCCATTTTTTCCGGTTTTGTGCGTGGGTTTTTCTTTGCAACATAGAAATGTCCCGAACCATCGGTTGCTTCCAGTTTGATTTGAATAGTTGTCGGTTTTGCCATTTGATGTACCCTATATAAAATAAAGAATTTGTAAACTTAGGTGTGTTATCTTACACAAGTTTAGAAAAGAGTCAAGTAAAAAAGTCATTTTAAAAATAAAAATAAAAAGAATAAAAGAAAATAAGTTTTTTTTCTTGCGTTTCATAGAAAAAGAAATTAACCTAATCTTAATCTTTGTTAAAATCTAAAAGGAAGCGAGGCAAATATGCGTGTTTTATTGGTCGAAGATGACAAATCAATGGCTCAAAACATTAACCTGATTTTATCAAAAGAAGGAATGGTTGTAGATGTTTCTAATTTTGGGGAAGATGGAATAGAGATCGGGAAACTTTACGATTACGACATTATAATTTTAGATTTAATGTTACCGGATATGGATGGTTTTGAGGTGTTGAAGAAGTTGCGTGCAGGCAAAGTGATGACGCCAGTTTTAATTCTATCAGGTTTATCAGCCTCGGATAAAAAAGTGAAAGGTTTCTTGGATGGAGCAGATGATTATTTAACAAAGCCTTTTGATAAAGCGGAACTAGTTGCTCGGATTCGTGCTATTGTTCGTCGTTCTCAAGGACATGCAAAGTCGGTTATTAATGTAGGGAAACTAGAAATTAATTTAGATTCCAAGACTGTATCCGTCGGTGGAAAAGTTGTTCATTTAACGATGAAGGAATTTGCGATTTTAGAGTTGTTAGCTCTTCGTAAAGGGACAACGTTGAGTAAGGAGCAATTTTTAAATCATCTGTATAATGGGATGGACGAGCCCGAATTAAAGATTATAGATGTGTTTATCTGTAAGTTGCGCAAGAAGTTAGAAGAAGCAACTGGTGGCGATGATTATATCGGAACGATTTGGGGACGAGGGTATTTACTGCAAGATCCCGAGATGCTTGGTAAGAAAACAGCGAAATAAGGAAAGGAGCCGAAAGGCTCCTTAAATATTATATGCATTGATATCCACCTGTGTATCCATCATAGTATTCATCTATATCTCGTTTTATAAAGACAGAACAATCAGCAGATTTCCCACTAGGACAAGATAAATCTGACATTGTTCCATAATTATGTACTTTAATTTGAACATTACACCATTCGCCATATTCAGTACATAATGATTGCATGTAAGAAGCAACGTTGGATAAGCTTTCATTGCATATTTCTGGATCATGCGTCATGCATCCGTAATCTTTTGTGCAGAATTCATTAGCATTGCATATTTTGTCTTTGCAGACAACTTGAGAAATACACTCTCCTTGAGTAGAACCACAAGTATTACCTTCAGGGCAACACCAAGGTTCGAGGGTTGTTCCACATTGAACAGGTTTTTCTTCAGGACAACCAACGACACAAGTACCGTTATCACATGTACCAGCCTGTCCTGCATCATTCGTACAGGCATCCCCATTCGCCGCCGTCGATACACATTGATAACAGGCCCCCCTTAACTCTAACTTCGAACAAA
>CALXXX010000022.1 GCA_944392795.1 uncultured Alphaproteobacteria bacterium
CTCATCAATCATCGGAACATTCGTAGCTCGCAACATTACATCATGAATCGTCTCGTTCGCCTTATGCCTGTTCATCGCATACGTAAAACCTGCTAATGCCGCCACACTCAATACACCTATCACAATCAGTACTCCCAGCATCTCTATCATGCTCCAACCAGTCTGAAAGGACAAAGAAGAATTTGTTAAACTTTTACGAGTATTGATATTATTGTTTCGTGATTTGCATGGGGGGGGGGGGTAATCATTAACAAACTCCTTGAATATAATTTATAAAATTCATAGTTTATTTTTAATTTATAAAAAAAAGTTGTCAACCATTATTTTGTTAAAAAGTTATTTAATCTTATAATAAGTAAATTTTTTATAAATTTTTCTTGACAAGAGAATAAAAGATTGTATAATCGCAACCCTAAGTCCTTCTCTGCCTAAGAGAGCAGAGAAGATTGTTTTTAATTTAATGTAGGAGAGTAGCCTTGGCACGTATTGCAGGTGTAAATATTCCGACAGCAAAAAGAGTCGTCATAGGATTGACGTATATCTATGGCATTGGCCGGAAGAAAGCTGAAGAAATCTGTCAAAAGACAGGTATTTCAGAAGATAAACGCGTTCATGCGTTAACAGATGATGAAGTTTTGAAAATTCGCGAGCTTATTGATAGTGAATATCATGTAGAAGGAGATCTCCGTCGCGAAGTTTCTTTGAATATTAAGCGCTTAATGGATTTAGGCTGCTATAGAGGATTGCGCCATCGTAAAGGATTGCCTGTTCATGGACAACGGACACACACAAATGCGCGGACTCGTAAAGGAAAAGCTGTTCCTATTGCGGGTAAAAAGAAAGTGACAAAGTAAGGAATTAAATCATGGCAAAAACAGAAGTTAAAGTCGCTCGCACAAAAAATCGCGATAGAAAGAATATCATTTCGGGCGTTGCTCATGTGAATTCTACATTTAATAACATTATGGTAACCATTACAGATGCTCAAGGAAATACAATTTCTTGGTGCTCTGGTGGCGTTAAAGGCTTTAAAGGTTCTAGAAAAGCAACACCATATGCTGCTCAGGTGACAGCAGAAGAAGCCGGACGTAAGGCAATGGAACACGGTATGAAAACTTTGGAAGTTTTAGTCGCTGGTCCTGGTGCAGGACGTGAGTCTTGTTTGCGTGCTTTTCAAGCTTTGGGCTTTACAATTACATCTATCAGAGATGTAACCAGTATTCCGCATAATGGATGTCGTCCGCCGAAACGGCGCCGCGTTTAATTTGAGTGGTCGCCCTTCGGGGCGGCTAAATGGGTGCTTTGCACCAGTTCCTGAAAAAATAGGAGCCTTACTGTGATACAAAAAAATTGGCAAGAATTAATTAAGCCGTCAACATTATCTGTTGAACACATTATTCCAGGTATGAAATCGACTATTGTAGTTGAACCGTTGGAACGGGGATTCGGAACAACTTTAGGAAACGCTCTTCGCCGCGTTTTATTGTCTTCTTTACAAGGCGGTGCTGTGACAGCAATTAAAATTGATGGTGTTTTACATGAGTTTTCTTCTATCCCAGGTGTTCGCGAGGATGTGACAGATATTATTTTGAATATTAAAATGCTGGCATTAAAGGTCGAATCCGAAGGTCCTCATCGTATGACACTTACGGCTACAGGGCCAGGCGTTGTAACAGCAGGTCAAATTGAAACAAATCAAAATGTCGAAGTTTTGAATAAAGATCTTGTTATTTGTACTTTAGATGCCGGTGCTTCCATTAAAATTGAAATGACAGTCGGAACAGGAAAAGGTTATGTTCCTGCTGTCCAAAATCGTCCGGATGATTGTCCTATCGGATTGTTGCCAATTGATAGTATTTTTAGCCCTGTAAAAACTGTCGTTTATAAGGTGACAAATGCGCGTGTCGGTCAACAAACAGACTATGATAAGTTATCTTTAACAGTCGAGACTAATGGTGTCGTTACTCCAGAAGATGCTGTTGCTTTATCTGCTCGTATTTTACAAGATCAACTAAAGACTTTCATTAACTTTGAAGATCCTGAAGAAACTGCAGAAGAAGAACAAAAGGTAATCTTACCATTCCCACCAGCTCTGTTGAAAAAAGTCGATGAATTAGAATTGTCTGTTCGTTCTGCAAATTGCTTGAAGAATGACAATATCGTTTACATCGGAGATTTAGTACAAAGAACTGAAACAGATATGCTTCGGACACCTAATTTCGGTCGTAAGTCTTTGAATGAAATTAAGGAAGTTTTGGAGAGTATGGGGTTACATCTCGGCATGCAAGTCGAAGGATGGCCTCCTGAAAATATTGATGCTTTAGCTAAAGGTTTTGAGGAACCATTTTAGCTTAGCCTCACCTGATTGTCAGGTCCCTTTCGGGCTCATCCACGGGGTGGTTCGAAAGTTAACTTAATCGGTTTTGTGCGCAAGACCAAACAAAAATGAAAGGATAAAAAATGCGTCACGGAAATTCTAAAAGAAAATTAAATAAGAGCATTGCTCATCGTAGAAGTATGTTTGCAAATATGGCGGTCTCTTTAATTAAACATGAACAAATTAAGACAACTTTACCAAAAGCTAAAGAATTACGTCCTATTGTTGAAAAATTGATTACAGCCGCTCGAGTTAAAGACTTACATAATCGTCGTCAGCTCCTTTCATTCTTGCGCGATGAAGCTATGGTTGAAAAATTGATGACTATTTTAGCTGATCGTTATATGAACCGTAATGGTGGTTATACACGTGTATTAAAAGCTGGTTTCCGTTATGGGGATATGGCTCCGATGGCAATCATCGAATTGGTGGACAGAGATGTAACAGCTAAAGGAAAAGATTCAGGAATTGTTGAAGTTCCTGCTGAAGAACTTCCTGTTGAAGAAGAAAAGAAAGAGGAAGTCAAAAAAACTGCTAAGAAAGCTTCGAAAAAAGCTGCCGACGCAGAATAATTTTTAATACCATGTTTTTTAAAACGGGATGACGAGGTGTTATCCCGTTTTTACATGAAATAGGAAGGAATATATATGAGTATGTCAAATAGTGATAACGAGATGCGTTTAAGGTCGTTATCAGAAAAGACTTTTCCAATTAAAGGAAATAATAGTCGTATGTTTGAATTTTTTAAAGCTTCAGAGAGAAGCTTTTCTGAACAAAAAGTAATAGATACTGGTTTTTTTAATTGCCTGCATCGTGGAGCATTTAAACATGCTTGTTATTATTTTATTCGTTTTTCTCCTAATTTGTTAACGCAAGATAGCAAAGGAAAAAATGTTTTTGATTATATTTTCGAAGGCTATAATGTTTCTCCGGCAGATCAGCGAGACTTGACAAAAGATTTTAGTAATCTTTTACCTCAAGATCGTTTAGTGTTATTAAAAACAATTCTTCCACATTATCATATGGATTATTTGTTTAAAGAAACTCGTATTATTCCTAAACAACGTATGAGTAAAGATTTTGATCCGACCTCTTTTTTAAGTAAAGAGAAAATGGTAAGGTATTGCTTCTTGGCTACACAGTATCCAGAAACTTTAGAAGCTGGTGGGCAAAATTTTCAAAAAGTCGAACAGTTTATGAACGAGCGTAATCAAGAAAATAAAGTTGCGCAAATTCAAAAGATAGTCCGAAACAAACAAAGATATCATTTATCAAAATGTGAATTATGGTTTCATCGAGTTAGTCGACGGATTATGCGGTTACCTTTCCGGATTTGTCACACAAGATAATAATAAAAAGGCTCCTTTGGAGCCTTTTTTGTATGTATTGTTGAGATAAAGCGATATTCTATATTTTTTAACTTTTTTTACGTATTTGATCGATAAAATCTGATAACTCTCCTTTTGAAAGAGCTCGTAGAGCTTTTGAGCTATCATTATCGGCTACTTTGTTTTTTCGAGTATGACCACATTTAAGGCATTTTTGAGTGAGAATATATGTTCCTCCTTTAATTTCCATCGAGATCGCCGGCATAATACCTTGGCAAGTTGAGGCTCTGTCGCCAGGATAAATATCAACGTGCTTGCTTGTCAGGCAGTGGGGGCAATGGTTGGTATATCCATTTCCGTGGACGCAGAAGCCACAAACCTCACAAATAAAATCTTCTTGAACTCGTGTAAATTGTTTCGGCATTTTTCCTCATTTTTTATTATCTTTTTTTTATAGTTTATGCTAGATTAAGGAAAAATGGAAATAAAAAAATGGCAACACTTTTTGAAAACAAAACAGATAGACCTTTAGCAGATAGACTACGTCCCCAAACTTTAAAAGAAATTGTTGGACAAGAGCATTTGCTTGCTCCGGATGCTCCGATAGGGCGGATGTTGGAAACAGGGAAAGTTTCTTCATTTATTTTATGGGGACCTCCAGGGTGCGGAAAAACAACGATAGCACGATTATTTGCCAGTATAGCAGATCTTTATTTTGAGCCGATTTCAGCAGTGTTTTCCGGAGTGTCTGAGCTGCGTAAGATTTTTGCAGATGCGAAAAGTCGGAAAGCGATGGGCAAACGGACACTTTTGTTTGTCGACGAAATACATCGATTTAACCGATCACAGCAAGATGGCTTTTTACCTTATGTTGAAGATGGAACTGTTATTTTAGTTGGAGCGACAACAGAAAATCCATCTTTCGAATTGAATAGTGCTTTGTTATCAAGATGTAAAGTTTTTGTTTTAAAAAGGTTGGAAAAAGAATCTTTAGCAATCATCTTGGAAAGGGCAGAAAAGGAGTTAGGACATACTTTACCTTTAACACCGGAGGCCAGAGAATATCTTTTGGGATTGTCGGACGGAGATGGTCGATATTTTATAAATATGATAGAGGCAATAGAGCAATATACATCAGATGAAGATTTGTTAACTGTTGAGCATATTTCTAAAATAGTTCAGCAAAGGATGCCTTTATATGATAAAGATAAAGAGGGACATTACAATCTTATTAGTGCGCTTCATAAATCCTTGCGAGGTTCAGATCCGGATGCAGGGCTTTATTGGACGGCTCGGATGATTGAAGGAGGCGAGGATCCTAAATATATTTTGCGCCGGTTAACACGGTTTGCCGTTGAAGATGTCAGTTTAGCAGATCCGCATGCTTTGACACAGGCAATTGCTGCATGGGAGGCTTATGAACGTTTAGGGTCTCCGGAAGGAGAATTGGCTATAGCGCAGTTAGTTGTTTATTTGGCAACAGCACCAAAAACGATCAGTGTTTATAAGGCTTGGGGTCAAGCTTTGCGAGCGGCAAAAGAAACAGGTTCACTGTCTCCACCAATACATATTTTGAATGCACCGACTAAGCTGATGGGCGAATTGGGCTATGGAAAAGATTATCAATATGATCCGGAAACAGAAGATGGCTTTTCCGGTCAAAATTATTTTCCAGAAAAGATGGGACGTCGCTGTTTTTATCGTCCCATTGAACGAGGCTTCGAGAGAGAAATTAAGAAAAGACTGGCATATTGGGAGGAATTAAGAAAGAAAAAATGCCAGAAAAAGTGATTTTGTCTCATGTGGAGGAAAAAGATTCAGATATTCGTTTAGATCGGTGGTTTAAACGATACTATCCCGGTCTCCGTCACGGAGCCTTGGAGCGTCTTCTGCGCGGTAAAAATATTCGAGTAAATGGTAAAAAAGCAACAGCAGATCAGCATTTAAAAACAGGAGATGAAATTCGAATTCCTCCTTTTGATGAAGAAAAAATGCATATAAATAGAGATGTTTCTGAAAAAGATGCAGCATTTATTCGTTCTCTTGTGATTTATAAAGATAAGGATGTTATTGTGTTAAATAAACCGGCAGGTTTGGCGGTTCAAGGAGGTTCTAAAACGGAGCGTCACATAGATGGTATGTTGGATGCATTAAGTGAAGGAGGAGAACGTCCTCGTCTTGTCCATCGATTGGATAAAGAAACAAGTGGTGTTCTTGTTTTGGCTAGAACGGCTAAAGCAGCTTCTTTTTTAGCTCAAGCCTTTCAAACAAAAGCAGCTCGAAAAGTTTATTGGGCCTTAGTTCTTGGCAAACCGGTGAAAAATTCCGGAAAAATAACAGCTCCTTTATTAAAAAAATCGGGCCAAGGAGGTAAGGAAATGGTTTTTGTTGACCCCGATGGACAAAAAGCTCAGTCTTTGTATCAGGTAATTGATACAGCAGGAGGAAAAGTGAGTTGGCTTGCGTTAATGCCTTTAACTGGTCGGACGCATCAGTTGCGAGTACATTGTCAGAGTATAGGAACACCTATTTTGGGAGATGTGAAATATGGTGAAAAAACGGAAGTAGCACATTCTGAAGCGTTCTCAAAATTTATGCAGTTACATGCAAGGGCTCTTCAAATACCACTTCCGAGCGGTAAAATGTTGAAAATTACAGCTCAAATACCTCATCATATGAAAAATAGTTTTGATTTTTTCGGATTTAGTGATAAAGATAATAGAGAACCATTTGAGACTTTTGAAAAAAAATAAAGGGGAAGCTCATGAAAAAATTTATTCTTATCTTTTTAATTGTCTTTTTGATAATGATTATTGGAGCCGGCCTTTATTTTTTGACTTTTGATATCAATTCTTATAAAAGTCAGATTGAAAAATATGCATCGCAGGCTATAGGTCATGACGTTAAGTTAATTGGTCAAATGAGTTTAAAAAAGTCATTAACACCTACAATTGAATTGCGAGATATTGAAGTTTCGAGCGGAGAAGGGTTTGAGTCTCCCAATTTGGCATTGATTAAAAATGCTGAAATTCAGTTGAACCTTCAGGCTTTATTCCAAGATATTTTCCAAGTTGATAGTATAGAGTTGAAAGATGTTAAAGTTTATTTAGAAAAAAATAAGAATGGACAGGTTAATTGGACGGTCAATAAAGAAAATCAAAAAAAGCAATCCTCTGCATCTCGTCCATCGCTCTCTAAAAAAGTAACAAAAGATATCCAAGTAAGAGTCGATAGTATTGTTATTAAAAATATGGATATAAATTATTCAGATTTTTCTTCTCAATTAAGTGAAGACGTTCATTTCAATGAGTTATCTTTGAGGCATTTAATTAACGTAGATGCAGATTTTTTATATAAAAAAGAGCCCTTTATTGTAAAAGGTTCTATTAAAAATTTATTGAATGTTATTAAAAATCCTCGTTCTTTTAATTTTACTTTTGATGTGAACGCATATGGAGCTCAATCCACAATTTCTGGAGATCTTCGCGATTTGAAAAACTTTAATAATATGACCTTGAATATTAAGTCAAGTGGGCAAAATTTACGAAAGACAGTTCAGTATTTTATGAATTCTTCTGATATTCCAGTTGTTGATTTTAACCTTCAAGCCGCTTTAAGAATATCTCCACAACAAATATTGGCTGAAGGTGCTTTACAGCTTTTAAAAGGCGGGATCACAACTTCCTTTTCAGGGGAAGTGAAAAATCGACGGACACTGGAAACAGAAGGTCGCATTTCAATTCAGGCTAATGATGCTGCTTTTTTACAAAAATATGGTATTCGTCCATTTACTTTTGAAGCTCCGTTTTTATTCAAAGATAAGAAAAACTTAGCTTTTTCTAATATTAATATGATGGCAGATGAAACAGATATTGATGGGCAATTGACAATTTCAATGGATAAGGTTTTTTCTTTAAAGGGACAGTTGCATTCACGCTATTTTAATTTAGAAAATGTATTAGCTATAGAAAATAAAGCGGTTGTAGAAAAGAAAAATGAACTGAATAAAAAAGCATCAGAAAAACTTGTGATTTCAACGAAGCCTTTGAATTTAGAGGGATTGAAGAAAGTCAATTTAGATCTGCAGCTTTTAATTGATAATCTATATGTTAGAGATGTGATCCAAAAATATCCATCAATTGCAGCAACAGTTCGTCTTCAAGATGGTACTTTAAATGTTGCTTTTAATGAAGGAACGCAGGTTGCTCAAGGTGTTGTCGTGGGGCAGTTAAACTTGTCTTCAGCTCAAGATGGTTCTTTAAACACGGACTTAAAGCTGATAGGGCAAGGGTTGGAAATTAGTCAAATCAAAATGCTTCAAGAGGATATGAAAGATGGTATGTTTCATTTTAATTTGAACTTAACAGCAAAGGGTAAAACGCCACATGATATGGCATCTTCTCTAAATGGTCAATTTTTGATGATTGCTCATGAAAGTGAGCTTTTTAGTCGCTGGTTGGATTTATTGCCTTTGAATACTTTAGCCCTTGGAGCTAGACTTGTACCCAGAGCAGAATATGAAAGACAATTTTTATATTTAAAAAGCGCTGTTTTAAATGTAATTATTCAAGATGGAGTTATTTATCTTGATAAAAAAGCAGCAATGGAAACAAATTTATTAAATTTAGTTTTGGATGGTACAGTTAACCTTAAAACTGAACAATTAAATGTTCAGCTTATTCCAATGGCGCCGAAAGGGAAAACTTCTGAGCTCGCCAATTTAATAAGCCAATTTGTGTTAATTAAAGGTTCTTTTACAAAACCACAAATTCAAATCGATACTTTAAATACAATGAAAACCGTTGGTGCAGCAATAATGACCAGTGGTATTTCTGTTCCGGCAGGGCAAGCTTTACGTAAAATGACAGAGGATACTTCTCCATGCGAAACAGCTTTAAAAGGAACTCGTTTTCAAACAATTGATGATTATTTCGGACGTGTTTCTCAAGTACCTATACCTGTGGAGGCCTCTGAGGAGAAAAAAGAACCAGAAAAAAAACCAAACGCAGCCGTTGATTTTGGAACACAGTTGTTGAAAAGTTTATCGAATGTTTTAACTCAACCTATTCCGCCATCTGGTAGTACTCCACGTTAATAGGATCTCAATGGATGTTATTCATTTTTATGTCGAAGGGCGAGTACAGGGCGTCGGTTTCCGACGTTTTGTAATAAAAAGTGCCTTTAATTTAGGTATTTCTGGATGGGTTAGGAATGTTTGGGACGGTCGTGTTGAAGTTATGGCAACGGGAAATACAACTCATCTTTCTGCCTTTTTAGAAAAGTGCCGATGCGGGCCTATTTTTTCTTGTGTGACAGATTTGAAAATTACTTCACCATTGCCAACAACTCCCTCTATTTCAGAAGGCCTCTTTGAACAATTGCCAACGCTTAGAGGATAAGCTTATTTTTTTGTGTCTGTAACAACAAAAGAATCAGCTTGTTCTTGCAATTTTTTCGTTAATTCTGGTAGTTTATGGTCTTTCAAAAAAGATGTATATTCATTACGATAACTAAGAACCATGCTTACGCCTTCGATAATAATATCAACAATTTGATAAGATCCATTTTTTTCTTGAACACGCCACAATACTTCAGCAGGGTTGGGTTCATTTTGAATTTGGCTGATAACATAAACTTGATTTTTTCCCTCTGCAGGTTGTTCTCCTAAGAATGTAATTTGTTGCCCAGTGTAAAGATTAAATTTATCTGCCCAACTTTTTAATGCCATATCAGTGAAAGCATCAATAAAATCATTTCTTTCCTGAGGCGAAGCTGTTCTCCAATAACGACCTAAGACAAATTTTCCAATTGTTTGCGTATCTAAAGCTTTCAAAAAATACTTTTCAAAACGTTCTGTTTTTTGTGCTTGAGTATCTTGAGAGGTTAAAACATTCGTAATGATTTCATCCGCTAATTGATGGACAAAAGCCGTTGAGGGAGCTTCTGCGGCTTGGGCAGAAGTTAATATTAAAAATAAGCTACATAAAATAAATAAAATTTTTTTCATTTTCTTATCCTTCTCATTCCAGTTCAAATTCTTCATCATCACCATAATCTTCATCATCAAAGCTGAAGTTATAGCTTTCTTTTGCCGCTTCTTCTCCTCTTAGAAATTTATTGCGGTTTTGTAAATAATAACTTTTCAGAGTGACATATGGATCAATAGAGGTTTGTTCTATATTCCACAGTAAATCAGTTGCTTGATCTGCACTATCTACAAGTTGTATCCCATAACGATACCAAAGTAAATGTTGTTCAGCTCGTGGTAAAGCCCAATCTACAGGGTCAATGAAAAAGCCAATACCAATACCAATAGAATCTCGTAAAGTAGATGGACCAATAACAGGTAAAACTAAATAAGGCCCATCATTTTCAAAGCCCCATTCATAGAGCGTTTGACCAAAGTCTTTTTCAGGCGCTTTGATTTCAAAGTAGGTGGCTACATCAAATAAGCCACCGATGCCAAGTGTTGTATTAGTAAAAAAGCGTCCGAATGCTTGTGCACTATCATCAAAATCTCCTTGTAAAAGCGCATTTACAAAAACATAGGGTTGCTTCAGATTATCAGAAAAATTAGAAATTCCCGTTCTGATCACTTCAGGAAAAATAAAACGATAGACTTTATCAAAAGGACGAAATAAATACGTATTTAAAAAAAAGTTAAAGTCTGTTGCGGCTCGATTATACGGTTCAAAAGGATCATCATTTTGCTCTTCATTCAGTGTTGTTTCTTGATGTATAGGGCTAGGAGTTGTACAACACGCTAAAGAAAACAGCATGAATAAAGCGAGAAGACAGTCGTATAATTTGATATTATTAAACCGCATTTTTTTCCTTTTGGTTTACTTTAAAAGGTTTTTTCTTTTTGACAAGTTATTTTTTGTAATTCAGTTTCAACTGTCTTCAAAACGTCATCAACTGTTTTGACAAAAATAATAGTTTCAGCATGATGAGGCTTGATGAAGCCATCTCGAATAAATTGGTGAAGTAGAAATTTTAATCCATCAAAAAAGTCGTTAATATTGAGGATAACAATAGGTTTATTTAGAATTTCTAATTGCTTTAGCACCATTAACTCAAATAGTTCATCTAAAGTTCCAAGACCTCCTGGTAGAACGCAAAAAGCATCGGAAACAGATGTCATGGCAACTTTACGTGCAAAAAGTTTTTCATAAACTTTTAAATCATCTAACTTATTTTTCATTAAATCTGGTCGCTCAATATCAAAAAGTTTTTGAATAGTCATTCCTGTAACACGTCCTCCGGCCATTTTACAGCCTTCTGCTACAGCCTTCATGACACCGGTACCGCCAGCTCCATAAATCAGCTCAATATGATTGTGAGCCATTTTGGCACCCAACTCACGTGCTGTTTCTTCATAAATGGGAGTATTTCCTGGACGTGTTCCACAAAAAACGCATAATTTTTTTAAATGTTTCATTTTTTCTCTTTTTCTAAAAAATATTTATTGTTTGTTCATTTTTTGTTTATATGATACAAAATATAAAGTATACATAACACTAAAAAATGGAAAAGACAACCATGAAACGGATACCTTCTTTTATTCTTTTGTTTTCCTTTGTTGTGTGCAAAGGCGTATTTGCACAAGATTTAGATATTCCTTTGTTTGCAGGTGAGGATGCTCCGACTTTAACAGTCGAGGGAAATACTCAAAAGCCAAATATAGGAGCTGAAGCTCGACAAGTCGATTCGTTAAAAATAGCACCAGCTGTCGAAGTCCCCGTTGGAATGTCTGTTTCTCAAAATGAAGTCTCCGCGCCATTTGACCAACCAATGAAGCGGCAAGGATTGCGACCTCTTCCTAAAAAAGAAAATAAAACAATTGAACTTCCTTTATCTTCTGCCACCGAACGGAAAATAGATATTGTTCCTATTCAAGAAGAAGGAGAAAAAACTAAAGAAGCTGATATATCTAATGAAAAAACTGAAAATGTATCTCAAAAAACGGAGTCGGCTTCGAAAAAAAATGAAGAAGAAAAAGAACAAACTCAGTCTGCCTCTAAAACATCTTCTTCTCCGGTAATTATCCCCCAGCAACAAAACTCTATGGCCCAAATGATGCCAACTGTGTTATCTTCAGCTCCTGATGTTTCTAAGTTTAATATCGCTGGTGTTAAACTTTATATGGAGCCTCAAGAAGTTATTGATACCGCTCAAGAAAACGGATTTGTCTTAGCAAATATGTCTTATGCTATTCCGGCGTTTATGACGGCAAATTTTGAAAATGAATGTCGCGCAGAAGGATTGTATCAAACGCGCTTAATTCATGAGTGTGTTCGTGATAGAGCTAAACAAGAAGAAGTTTACTATGTGTCAGAATTAACTTTTGAAAATAAAGATTCTAAGGAGGAATTAACCGTTTTATTTGGTTCTCCGTTAACAGGGAATAAAGCTTTTAAAGTAGACTATACAGGTTTCGGTGATAATTCATTGGGAACTTCTTATAAAGATATTATCAAAAAAACGAATCGGCGTGATATTTTCTGGAAGCTTGTTTTTGAAAAATATGGCAAGCCAAATTACGATAAGATGATTTTGTGGGGAGATCCGCGTAAAGCTTATCTTCGTGCCTTTATGGAACGAAATGAGCTGAATGCACGTTTAGTCTTGGAAGATAAGGAAGCTCCTTTGGAAGATTTAAACCAGGCTGCGGATGTAGAAGAAAAACGCGAAAAAATGCATAATTTTAGTTTTATAGCTGATTAGAAGAAGGCCTTTCCTTCTTTTTGGATATTTTTTTATCTTTTTGCTTGCGCTTTTAAATCTCATTTTTTATAATGAGGCATATATAAAATGGAGGAGACATAAATGTCAGAAAAAGAAGAAAATCAAGCCTTGATTAAAGCAGAAAAAATTGTTGATGCATTGGTTGCTAAAGCAAAAGCTGCTCAAGAGAAGTATGCTCATTATACGCAAGAACAAGTTGATGCTATTTTCCAAGCCGCTGCAAAAGCTGCTTCTGCAGCTCGTATTCCTTTATCTAAAATGGCGGTGGAAGAAACGGGAATGGGAATTGTTGAAGATAAAGTTATTAAAAATCATTTTGCGGCTGAGTATATTTATAACAGTTACAAGGATACAAAAACTTGTGGTGTTATCTGTGATGATGAAGCATCCGGTTATCGTCAAATAGCAGAACCTATTGGTATTATTGCGGGTATTATTCCGACAACGAATCCAACATCAACAGCAATTTTTAAATCTTTACTGGCATTGAAAACGCGTAATGCTATTATTTTTGCTCCACATCCACGTGCTAAAAAATGTACAAACGCAGCAGCTAAAATTGTTTTAGACGCTGCTGTAGCTGCTGGCGCTCCACAGGATATTATTTCTTGGGTAGATGAACCAACTCCGGAATTAACGGGTTATTTAATGAAGCATAAAGATATTGCCTTAATTTTAGCAACAGGTGGACCCGGGATGGTGAAGGCTGCTTATAGCTCCGGTAATCCAGCTATCGGCGTGGGAGCAGGTAATACGCCTGTTGTCATTGATACGACTGCCAATATGAAAATGGCTGTTTCTTCGATTATTATGAGTAAAACTTTTGATAACGGAATGATTTGTGCTTCTGAGCAAGCTGTTTTAGTCGAGGAGCCTGTTTATGAAGCAGCTAAAGCAGAATTTATTAAACGAGGTTGTTACTTTGTGACAGATGCAGAAAAACAAAAATTGAAAAAAGTTTTATTTAAGGACGGTAAGCTGAATAATCAAATCGTTGGACAATCCGCGGCTAAAATTGCAGAATTAGCTGGGTTTAAAGTTGAACCTTTAACAAAAGTATTAATAGCAGAAACAGATATCGTTGATATTTCTAATCCGTTTGCTCATGAAAAACTATCCCCAGTGTTGGCTTTTTATAAAACAAAGACATTTGAAGAGGCAGTTGAAAAAGCTCAAAAGTTAATTGAACTGGGCGGAGCAGGGCATACATCTGTTCTTTATACAAGTGAATTAAATCAACCACATATTGAGTTGTTTCAAAAGACAATGACAACGGGACGAACTTTAATAAATATGCCTGCGGCTCAAGGAGCTATAGGTGATGTTTATAACTTTAAGTTGCCTCCGTCTTTAACATTGGGATGTGGTTCTTGGGGTGGAAATTCTGTCAGTGAAAATATAGGAGTAAAGCATTTGATGAATACAAAAACTGTTGCGGAAAGACGCGAAAATATGTTGTGGTTTAAAGTGCCTCCTAAAATTTACTTTAAGCCAGGGTGTGTCAGTCAAGCTTTGGCAGAACTAAAGGGACGTAAGAAAGTCTTTTTGGTGACAGATAAAACAATGGAAGATATTGGACACGTTGCACGTCTTGAAAAAATCTTGGAAGATTTAGATATGCAAGTGGAAGTTTATAGTAATGTTCGACCAGATCCTGATTTGTCTAATGTCCACGAAGCATTGGAAATGGTTCGCAATTATCAACCGGATGTTTTTATTTCGTTGGGTGGTGGTTCTCCAATGGATGCAGCCAAAATTATTTGGTTGATGTATGAGCAGCCTGAATTAAAGTTTGATGACATTACAATGCGGTTTATGGATATTCGTAAACGAATTTGTACAGTGCCTAAATTAGGAAATAAAGCCATTATGGTTGCCATTCCGACAACTTCTGGAACAGGATCGGAAGTGACCCCCTTTACGGTGATTACAGATGATAAAACAGGACAGAAATATCCAATTACAGATTATGCTTTAACACCGGATATGGCAATTGTAGATCCTGATTTTGTGATGAGTATGCCTAAAGGTCTGACGGCTTTTTCGGGATTAGATGTTTTGACACATGGAATTGAAGCTTATACCTCTGTTTTCGCAACAAATTTAACGGATGGAAGTGCTTGTGAGGCTATTCGCTTGGTTTATAAGTATTTGGTTCGTTCCTATAAAGAGGGTTCAAATGATCCAATTGCGCGTGAAAAAATGCACTATGCGGCTACTTTGGCAGGAATGGCTTTTGCAAATGCTTTCTTGGGCGTTTGCCATTCTATGGCGCATAAAATCGGTGCCATGTATCATGTTGCACACGGTTTGGCTAATGCTGTTCTTTTACCATATGTCATAGAGTTCAATGCAACAGATAATCCGGTTAAGCAGGGATTGATGCCTCAATATAAGTATCCTTTTGTTAAAGGACGTTATGGACGCCTTGCGGACTTTTTGCGATTGGCCGATGATTGTCCGGATGATATCGATGAAAAAGTTCGTCGTTTAATTGCTTCTATTCAGCAAATGAAAAAGGAGATGAATGTTCCATTATCTTTGAAGGAAGTCGGTATTAATGAAAAAGAATTCTTCGAGCGATTAGATGAGTTATCTGAAGAAGCTTTTGATGATCAATGTACTGGAGGAAATGCTCGTTATCCTTTGATTTCCGAGATTAAAGAAATTTATCGTAAAGCTTATTATGGTGAACCAATAGAAATTGGTAAAAAGAGATAGAAAAAAGCCCCTGAAAAGGGGCTTTTTTTTAATAAATATATTTTATCACCTAATATGTCCAGGTTGTCTCCCTCTATAAGGCATGGGGCGCACATGATGAGGACCACGACGAGGGGGAACATAACGTGGTGGTACGACATAACGTGGCGGTGGAGGAGCAGGTAAGTAGTATATTGACCAAGCTGGGGTATAGTAAATTGGAGGTGGAGGTGGCGGAGGCGGTAGAATAACGACAGGCGCTAGCGCGCTAAGCACTGAAAAAGG
>CALXXX010000023.1 GCA_944392795.1 uncultured Alphaproteobacteria bacterium
TCTAAAACAGATTCTTCAGAAAAAAAATCTCGACGTAATCGGTTTAAAGATGATGATTTCTGGAATAATCATGGTTCTCACGGCGGTGGAAGCTTTGGTGGTGGAGGTTTCCATGGCGGAGGTGGAAGCTTCGGCGGTGGCGGTGCTTCCGGTAAATGGTAGAGCAAGAGATTATCGATAATTTCTCTTTGTAAATAATAAAATTCGATTAGATAAATATCGAACTATAATGCTTTTTCTTTATTTTATTCTTGTCATTTACGGAAAAAACGCATAGATTGAAAACAGGAAAAACAGAACGAAAGTATCACATATGGCTTTATTTGAACGTAAGATAGGATTGCGCTATCTTAGAAGTCGCAAGCGCACAGGATTTGTTTCGGTCATCGCAGGCTTTTCTTTTTTGGGAATTATGCTGGGTGTCGCAACATTGATTGTTGTTATGAGCGTGATGAATGGTTTTCGAGATGAATTGATGGGACGTATCTTAGGAATTAATGGTCACATGGCCATTTATCCATCTTGGGGACCGACGTTGCAAATGGATGATAAGATGCTGAACGAGCTTCAAAAAGTCCAAGGTATCGTTGCTGTAATGCCTATTTTAGAAGGTCAAGTAATGGTATCCAGCAATGCGCATTCTCAAGGTGCTTTATTGCGAGGTATTCGTCCGGAGGATTTCAAAAATCGCTCTTTGCTAACGGCAGGATTTGAAGGAAATTTAGCTGATTTTAAAGATGCTTCTATTATTATTGGATATCGTTTGGCTATGAAAATGGGTGTTCTGCCAGGGGATAAACTTAATTTAATTTCTCCGAATGGAAATGTGACCGCTTTTGGAACCATGCCTCGTATGAAATCTTACAAAGTCATAGGCACTTTTGATACAGGAATGTATGAATATGATGCGAATTTTATTTTTATGCCTATGTCAGAAGCACAAAAATATTTGATGAATGAAGGAAAGATTTCACAAATTGAATTGTTTGTTAATCAAATGGAACATTTGCCTTTTGTGATGGAAGAGGTAAAAGATAAGCTGCCGCCCTCAGTAACACTGTTAGATTGGAAACATTCTAATTCCGCGTTTTTTAATGCAATTGAAGTTGAACGCAATGTGATGTTTTTAATTTTAACGCTGATTATTATTGTGGCAGCATTTAATATTATTTCTGGTTTGATTATGCTGGTAAAAGACAAGAGTAAAGATATTGCTATTTTAAGAACAATGGGTGCCAGTCGACGTTCTATTATGGGTATTTTTCTAATTGATGGTTTATTCGTTGGGGTTGTCGGAACTCTGGCTGGGTTGGGTGTTGGATTGTTAATTTGTTTGAATATTGAATCCATTCGGCAGTTTTTGGGACGACTGGCAGGACAAGATTTGTTTTCGGCAGAGATTTATTTCTTATCTCAATTACCAAGTAAAACAGATCCGATGGAGGTTTTGGCTGTGACAGGAATGGCTTTGGGATTGTCTTTTTTGGCAACATTGTATCCATCTTATAAAGCCTCTAAAACAGATCCGGTTGAAGCACTGAGATATGAATAGGGAAGCGCAATGAAAAAAGTATTTCTTCTTCTTTCCCTTTGCTTGTTTACCTTTTCAGTTTGGGCAGATTTAGATCGTCAACTATGTCCTCCAGAAAAGCCGCTTCAAGATAAAAACGGTTGGTGCTATACGTGTGATAATCCATACGCTTTTGATGTTTCTCCAATAGAATGCGCTAAATGTAAAAATCGCGTAATAAATGCTTTCGGAAAGTGTGCCGTTAGAATATGTCCGGTTGATCAACCGATACAAGATAACAGCGGTTTTTGTTATGGCTGTTATCGAGATTTCCCGATTGAAGCTTCCTTTGAAGAATGTAGCAAATGTCCGAATAGAGAGATGAAACACAATATGTGTGCTTTGAAAGCCTGTCCTAAAGAGAAACCCTTGCAGAGTATCTATGGCTATTGCTATCCTTGTATTGGTGAAGATTTGACAAATGTAGAAGTGACGCAAGATGAATGTCAAAAATGTTCTAATCGGTCTTTTGAAAATGGACGATGTGTTTTGAAGGAAATTCAAGAATGACAGAAACAGTATTAAAACTTCAACAGATTAAACGTTGGTTCGGAGATGGAGATAAGCGACTTCATGTTTTAAAAGGTGTTGATTTAGAAATAAAAAAAGGTGAAATTGTCGCTCTTGTTGGACCGTCTGGTTCTGGGAAATCCACACTTTTGTATGTGACGGGATTGCTGGATCAGCCAAGCGCAGGTGAAATATATTT
The DNA here is from genome assembly GCA_944392795.1 of uncultured Alphaproteobacteria bacterium. Classification (GTDB taxonomy): domain Bacteria; phylum Pseudomonadota; class Alphaproteobacteria; order CAAHEQ01; family UBA3637; genus CALXXX01. The sequence continues at coordinate 2,280 of CALXXX010000023.1, forward strand.
AGCGGGTCAAAAATGCTCAAAGATGAAAGAAAAAGAACGGACATTGATGCGGCGAAAATATTTGGGCTTTGTTTATCAAAGTCACTTATTATTGCCGGATTTTTCTGCTCTTGAAAATGTGATGATGCCTCAGTTGATAGGAGGGATTTCACCTTCTGAAGCAAAAGAAAAAGGATTATGGCTTTTAGAAAAAATGGGTTTAAAAGCACGTGCTAAACATCGCCCCGGCGAATTATCCGGAGGAGAACAACAACGTGTTGCAATAGCTAGAGCGTTAGCAAACGGTCCCCATTTGTTGTTGGCGGATGAACCAACCGGTAATTTAGATCCTAAAACATCTGAAAAAGTTTTTATTGAGTTATTAAATTTAGTTCGAGAAACAGGATTATCTGCATTAATAGCAACGCATAATCCTGATTTGGCAAGTCAAATGGATCGCCGTGTTCGTTTGGAAAATGGTGTGTTGGTGGAGGAAGTATGAAAAAGTTATTTTTTTTATTTATTCTGTTATTGTCTGTCGGTGTTTCTGCTAAAGAAGTGGTTTGTTCAGATGAACGTCCTATGAAGGTTTCTCGTTTGTGTGGATATCAGGGAAGGTTATATTATGTGCTTTCCGGAAATTGTCTTTTGGATGCGTGTGTTTCTTGTGACACGCCGACAGTTTATATGACAACGGCAGAAGAATGTGCAAAATGTCCTAATCGTTTACTGCGAGAAGAAGTGAACGGAAAAGGACTTTGCGGTTTGAAAGAATGTCCTGATGATTTACCATTGTCTGATTTAGGAATCTGTTCTTCATGTGATATACAATCCGCAACAAAAAGTTCGCCGGAGGAATGTGCTAGATGCCCAAATCGAGAGATGCGGACGTATAAGAATAATTCTGGAGAAGAACGATCCGTTTGTGTTTTAAAAACGTGCCCAGATAATGCGCCGGTTCGTAGTAAATTTATGGATTGTGTTCCGTGTGAGGGAGCTTCTGATAACTTTGAAACTTTTACGAAAGAAGCGTGTGAAACCTGTGACTATCTGGCACGATGGGAAGATGGTGTTTGTCGTGGTATTTGTTCGTCCGTTTTGACAGAGAAGGATTTTTCTGAAAAGTGCAATATGTGTTTTTCTGATAAAAAAGCTGCATCAGCGAATGATTGTCGTTTATGCGTTCGTCGTGATGGGTCTGGTTATTGTCAAATGAAAAAATAACAGAGCAGTTCTCTTGCTATAAAAAGGGGAATCCGCTATAATATCACAAAAACGGAATAAAATAATATGACGCCTGAATTTATCCATTTGCGTGTTCATACCGCTTACTCTTTATTAGAAGGTGCGATGAAAGTACCTAAAGTCGTAGACGCTGCCGTAAAAAATAATATGCCGGCAGTTGCGATTACGGATACAAGTAATTTATTCGGTGGTATGGATTTTTCTTTCGCCTGTGCTGGCGCTGGTGTGCAGCCGATTTTAGGAACACAATTTTTTTTAAAATTGGAACAAGAAGCTTCTCATCTTTTGACAGCAAAAGAAGAATTAAATCCGCCTATGGATAAAATTGTTTTATTGGTTCAGAATGAAAAAGGCTATAAAAATCTTCTTAAGTTATTTAATGTCTATTATTTAGCTCCAGGGAAAGATGTTCCTCATATTACGTTGGATGAATTATCTCAACATGCAGAGGGATTGATTTGCTTGACAGGTGGCGTAGAAGGTCCTTTAGGCCGATTGATACTGGAGAATAAAAAAAATAAAGCGGAAGAGGTCTTACGCCGTTTAGATGAAATTTATCACAATCATCTTTATGTGGAGATACAACGCCATGGTTTACCTTCAGAGCAACAAACGGAAGATGCTATGGTTGAGATGGCGTATGCTCAGAATATCCCGCTTGTCGCAACAAATGAAGTTTTTTTTGCAACGCCGGATATGTATGAAGCCCATGATGCGCTGTTATGTATTGGCACAAAGACTTATGTTGATCAAACAGATCGTCGTAAAGTAACACCTGAACATTATTTTAAAACGGCGGACGAGATGAAGCAATTGTTTTCGGATTTGCCGGAAGCAATACAGAACACAGTCCAAATTGCAAAACGTTGCGGTTTTATGGTGACAAAGCAAAAACCAGCCTTTCCGATGTATGATTGTGGAGGCATGACGGAAGACGCTTTATTGCGTAAAAAAGCTGAAGAAGGTTTGGCAATGCGCATGAAAAATCGTCCGGATGAATTTGAAAAATATAACGCACGTCTTCAATATGAGCTGGATGTTATTTGCCAGATGAAATTTCCTGGTTATTTTTTAATTGTTTCCGATTTTATTCAATGGTCTAAAGCACATAATATTCCTGTTGGACCGGGACGAGGTTCTGGAGCCGGTTCGGTCGTTGCATGGGCTTTAACGATTACGGATATTGATCCTTTGAAATTTAACTTACTGTTTGAACGTTTTTTAAATCCGGAACGTGTTAATATGCCTGATTTTGACGTGGACTTTTGTCAGGAACGTCGAGGAGAGAGTATTCGATATGTTCAGGAAAAGTATGGATTTGATCATGTGGCACAAATTATTACTTTTGGTCAGCTGCAAACAAAAGCGGTCATGCGAGATGTCGGACGCGTTTTGCAAGTTCCTTATCCAGTTGTCGATAGATTATGTAAATTAGTTCCTTCTGGGCTGGATGAAAAAGGGCATCCTTATTCTTTAAAACAAACTTTGGAGATAGAGCCGGCTTTTCAGGTAGAGGCAGAAAGGGAACCTCAAATTAAACGATTGTTGGAAATCGCTTTGCAATTAGAGGGACTTTATCGCAATACATCGACACACGCAGCCGGAGTAGTGATAGGTCGTTATCCTTTGGATGAGATTTTACCGGTTTATAAAGATCCATCTTCAGACATGCCTGTGACGCAGTATAATATGAAGTTTGTTGAAGATGCGAGTTTGATTAAATTTGATTTTTTGGGCTTGAAAACATTAACGGTTCTTGCAAAGACAATGGATTTGTTAAAAGCTCGAGGTATTTCTTTTGATCTATCCGCTATTCCTTTAGATGATAAAGACACTTTTAAGCTGTTATGTGACGCCGATACATCAGGTGTTTTTCAACTTGAAAGTGCTGGTATGCGGAAAATTTTAAAAGATTTGGCGCCGGATAAAATTGAAGATATTGTTGCTATTGTGGCTTTGTATCGTCCAGGACCGATGGGAAATATTCCTTCTTATATTGCTCGTAAGCACGGACAGGAACAACCAGACTATTTGCATCCGTTGCTAGAGGATATTTTAAAAGAAACTTATGGTATTATGATTTATCAAGAGCAAGTTATGCAAATTGCTCAGGTTTTGGCCGGCTTTAGTTTGGGTTCTGCTGATTTATTGCGTCGTGCTATGGGAAAAAAGAAATTTGATGTGATGCAACAACAGAAAAAAGTCTTTATTGAAGGTGCTAAAGCAAAAGGTGTTTCAGAACAAAAAGCAACGGAAATTTTCGATTTAATGGAAAAATTTGCCAGTTATGGTTTTAATAAATCTCATGCGGCAGCTTATGCATTTGTTTCGTATCAAACAGCTTATTTGAAAGCTCATTATCCGGTCGAGTTTATGGCAGCTACGATGACATTAGATAAAATTGATACGGATAAATTGGGCTTTTTCAAAAGAGAAATTTCTAAAATGGGTATTTCGATTTTGCCTCCGGATGTCAATCAGTCTGAAGTCAATTTTTCTGTTGAGAATGGTTCTATCCGATATGCTTTATCTGCCATTAAAAATGTCGGAGAAGGTGCGATGGAGGCTCTTGTCGAAGAACGCCGTAAAAACGGTCCATATCGTTCTTTGCAAGATTTTATTTCTCGAAGTGATGGTCAGGTGATGAATAAACGTTGTTTCGAAAATCTAATTAAGTCCGGTGCATTAGACTGTTTAGAAAAAAACAGAGGTAAAGTTTTTCATAATATGGAACGGCTTAGTCAGCATTCAGTCAGTATTGCACAACAAAAGAGAAGTGCACAAATTTCTCTGTTTGGAGGAGACGGAAGCTATAATGAGGTTAAATTAGAAGAAGTTCCCGATTTTCCCTCAATGGAAAAACTGGAAATGGAGGCACAAGCAATCGGTTTTTATTTGTCTGCTCATCCGTTAGACGCTTTTGAAAGCAGTTTTGAAAGATTGCGTATTCAGTCTTCTCCAGAAGTGATGACTTTGGTTAATCGCGTTGGTTCTGCTCGTGTGCGTTTGGCTGGGATAGTTAATGAAATGCGTGAACGAATTAGCCAAAAATCAGGGCATAAATTTGCTTTTATCACAGCTTCGGATATCGCTGGAACATTTGAGATGATGTGTTTTTCGGAGACATTAGCACAAAATCGAGAGTTGTTAAAATCAGGTCAACCTCTTATTTTTTCGGTTCAGGCAGAGAAAAAAGAAGAAGAGATACGTATGATTGTTCAGGGCGTTGAATTATTAAATGATGCTATTTCCAAAGTAAGTGATCAAATAATGATTTATTTTGATAACCCATTATGTTTAAAAGGTATTCGAGATGTCTTAAGTGCAGATAAAAAAGGACATGGTCGTGTCTTTTTGGTTCCTCATGTGAAGGACTGGGATGTAGAGGTATTGTTGGATGGTGGATATCAGCTTTCACCTGAAACCGTCTCAGCGTTAAGAGCTTTACCTGGTATTACAGAAATTCGTCAAATTTAAGCACTTTTTCCCAACATTTTAGAGATAAAATGTTTAACAAGTTGAAGTTTTTGATTGCTTTGTAATGTTTCCCGCAACCCAGATGGAAGTTTTAATAGTTTATCCACTTCTGGTGTTCGTTCCATAAAATGACCATTGATGTTGACTAATTTACGAGTAGAAAGAACTTTTTCTCCTCTTTTATCAAAAGTTCGTTCGGTCATTATTTGAAATCCTTCTTCGTTTGGTCGTTCAGGATTCGGTAATCGTTTAAAAAGATGTTCTTTTGTTCTTGCCAATGTTTCAGGATTATAGTGCGTCGAATGTATTTTTACGCCATTGAGAAATTCTTGTTTTTTGGTGCGTTTAAATGTTTTTCCATTATCATCTGTCGTATAGGTTTCAATCACTTTTTTCCCATTTTTTTCTGGAAAAACACACATCATTTCATAAGGAGTTTTTTCATCTAAAGAGTATTTAAAGTAATTCGTGTAAAGCAAATTACCATTTTCATCAAAATGTTCTGTGCTTTCTTTACGACCTAGAGCATCATTATGACTTATCCGAGTTGTTTTTTTTGCTTTTTCCAAAGAGAGATTGATTTGTCGAGAAGGTGTTTTTCTCTCGTGAAAATCCGGATTTTGGACAGTTTTAAAATTTCCTTTTGCATCATACAATGTCGTTGTTTTTATTTTTAATGTGCCGTCACTATCACGATCATATTTTGTTTCAGAGACTAAACGATCGTTTTTAAATGTTTTATCTGTTGCTATATCACCATTTGGTTTGTAAGAGGTGTGTTGGATTAATTGCCGCACACCATTTTTAATTTCATAATAAAAATGGTCTACAGTTCCATTGTCATTTTGAATTTTTTTAAAACCATTTGTTTCTTCTAAAACTTTAACCATGAGTAATTCTCCTCTTACTTAACCATATTTTTATTATAATTGAAAAATAGAGAAAAGTCAAAAGAAAAGCCCTTGACAGTATATCATTAAGTGGTAAGTTATATTTAACGTGACTTTATCAGATATTACAAATCCATTTGGAGATTTAACATGAATCGCTTTATTCATCTTTTTTCTCAAAAATATTACCAAATTTTCCATAGAAAGACACAATCAGGTCGGAGCATGATCGAGATGCTGGGAGTACTGATTGTGATAGGTGTATTGAGTGTGGCGGCATTAGCAGGTTTTAGCTATGCGATGAACAGGCATAAGGCGAACGAGACGATTCATGATGTAATGTTGCGAGCTACGAATGTTCCGATGATTGATGAGCATTATGTTGAGCGGGTAGGGGATTATGAGTGGAA
>CALXXX010000024.1 GCA_944392795.1 uncultured Alphaproteobacteria bacterium
AATCCGGAAACTTAAACCCATATCCCGTCGGTCGTATCTGATAATACTCATCTATCATCGGCACATTCGAGGCACGTAACATCACATCGTGGATCGTCTCGTTCGCTTTATACTTGTTCATCGCATAGGTAAATCCAAATAATGCCGCTATGCTCAATACACCCACAATAACCAGCACCCCCAGCATCTCTATCATGCTCCGACCAGTCTGCTTTTTTGTCATAAAATCGCCTCTTACAATTTATAATTTATATCAATTTATAATTTATATTATATTCCACAAATTAACCATTATCTATGTAATTTATATCTATACAATTTAATTATTACTTTTCAAGAAATATATGAAAAATTCTTTTAAATATTTTAAAGTCAAATTATTGTGCTACGTGGTTGACAACCGCAATAAGTTTGTCTGTAGAGTTGTAGCTCTTTTTGCATAGTTTGTCGAATTTGCTCTAATCCTCCCTTGCGCCAATTCACAGGAAAATAAGAAACAGAACTCTTCTCAAAAGCCCTGTTTGCAGCACGATTAACTTGGTCAAAATCTTTATACTTTGAAACGCCTAACACACTTGATACAGCTTTAAAACCATGCTCTTGCGCATATTTTGCAACTTTCCGCAAACGCATTTCAAAACAAATATCACAACGTTTTCCTCGCTCTGGTTCGGATAAAAGTCCTTTCGTTTTTTCACACCAACGTTCATTATCATATTCTAAAGAAACAAAAGGTACGCTAAACTTCTTACATAGTTTTTCATTTTCTTGCCGTCTTCGTTCATATTCCTCAAAAGGACGAATATTGGGATTATAAAAAATAACTGTAAAATTAATGCCAATCTTAGACAAATGCTGAATAACAGCACAAGAGCAAGGAGCACAGCAAGACAAAAGGAGCAAAGGTTCTGGTAAATTAACCTCGAACATGAGCTTCCTCTCGAGCAAAATATAACTGTCCCGTCCAACAATCCTCTCCCTCCCACAAATTTTGAGGATTAGATTGCTCAATCAACTCAGACAACCCATTAAACAAATCTTTTTTTCCAGAAAGACATCCTTCCAATGGCCAGTGCGGATGATAAACAACTGCTCGACGAGCTGTATTCATAACTTCAATTGCTTTTCTTTCCATAACTTCATCTGAAATAACAGGAGAATCATCAAACTCTTCAAAACCATCAACTAAAATTTTATGATATGCTTTCTGTCTAATACTCGTTTCTTCACTTTTGTAAATGTCAGATAAAACAGGTTCTATCAAAGAAAAAAAATACTCCGGAACTCCCTTCATATACTGAGTAAACTTTTTCTTTAAGCAATGTCGCTTTTTAATTAAGTCAGCTTTGAGTTTAAAATCATCTGTTGCTTTAATTGTATAATGCATTTGCTGTAAAGTCTGGCAAATGATTTCTCCCCCTACAAAAAAGAAATTACGTGCGTTAGAATTTCGAGCTCCCCAATAATTACTTTTATTCATTTGTTTTATTTTTTGAAAAAATTCAATTGGATAATAAAAGCTATTCATTTCTTGAGAACGCTTTTCCATTTTTTTCAAGCTCCAAGGTAAAACCATAGCATGCATCAGATCATAATCAATTTCTGGACGAATCTGTTTTAGTTCATTAAATTCTTGAAGCTCATAAGTTATGGCTGTTAATACATGTTCAGAGCTACAAACTTCATTTTCTCCCCGGCTAAAATCATTTTCTAAGCTCAATCGTTGAATAAAATCATGATATTCTTTTGTCGACATCAGCCCCAAATACAGAAAAACAGCCGGATGATAATTTCCATCTTTAATATACTTAAAGAAAGGATTACGACGAGGCCTTAAATTTTTACCAAAGAACGAAGCCATATTTCCTCTCCTGTTTTTGATAATAGTGTATATATTTTTTATGTTTTTGTCAATATTTTCACAAATTTGTTTCGAAATTTTCAGATTATTTTTTTCGAAACTCTGGCCATCCTAAAAAATAAAAGGGAAGCTAAAAGCATCCCTTTCAAATGGCGCGCCCAAGAAGATTCGAACTCCTAGCCTTCTGATCCGTAGTCAGATGCTCTATCCAATTGAGCTATGGGCGCAAGATGAGAGTGTTATATCTGAATTCACCCTGAATTGCAAGCTTTTTTTATGCACATCTTTCATTTATTCTATTATTTAATTCAAAAGGCAAAGAAAAGCGAGATTTAACTTCTGTTTTTTTCATTAAAAAATTTATATCTAACCCCAGTTTCTGTCCATAGAAAGTAACTTTCTGCTCGAACAGTTCCTCGTTAGTACTTTTAGCCGACTCTGGCCAATACTTTGAAACTGTTTTCAAAGCATTCTGGAGAGAGTTCATTTGTGTTAGTATTTCAGACCCCATTTCCAAATCCTGAGATTCTAAAACGGCCATACAATTCATACGATAAGAATTCCAAACTTGATCTTGATAAATACCACCGATAGAATCGACTGCCCCTAATATATCTGTACAAGTTTCCTGATCATTTTGTTTTTTGGCCTCTTCATAAGCCGCATATAAAACGGTTAATCCTTTTTCCAATAAGGCAAAAGAATGGGGCGGGAACGAATCGTATGAGACCTGAAAACGAGCTTTCAATGCTTTCTTTGAAAACTCTTCATCTTGAGTACGCAAGCCAATAAGGACAGAACGGACATTTAAATAATGTTGTGCCGCCGTTAGAACAAACAAATTATTACACGCAACATCATACAACTCATCATGGGAGGCTTTTTTATCTTCTCGACCTAAAAGGCCTTTTATGGCTTGTTCTATGGAACTCTGCATTTTTGCATTCTCTCCATGATCTGTCAAACCCTTGCCTAACATGTCAAAACTCTCCTTTTTTCTTGACAATTTTTACTCTTTTTCAAACGGGAATAAAAATCCATTATAACGAAAGCAGTGATTCATGTCAAGAAAAAATTAACAAAAAGTTAATAAAATGATTTTATCGAAAAGTTTATAAAAAAATCTTTACTTTCCAACAAGAAAACAGAAAAAAAAATTTAAAAAAACGACTCTAAAACTAACCTATTTATGTATTCAAGCGAATCATTTGAAAAAAAATGAACAAACAAAAATAAGCTTACAAAGCATTTCGAAACCAAACAATTCAGAGTGCCTATTTTTTTCTAAAAACAATTCATGTTGACATCATAGGTAAAAAATAGGAAAAAGGCTTGCTATTTTTTTTATTTTGTTATATAAGGGAGTCCTTAACGGCTAAAAAGGCTATGGGATGCCTTCAGGCTAAAAGTTTTAACGTTAATAAAATAATAAAGGATAAAAAATGCCCAAATTAAAAACAAAATCTGCCGTGAAAAAGCGGTTTTCTTTAACTGCAACCGGCAAAATCAAAAGAACAACGGCCTTCAAACGCCATTGCTTAGCTTGTAAAACAACAAAAATGAAACGTCAGGCACGTGGTGGTCGCATTTTAGATGTGACGAATTTTAAAACAGTCGAACGTTTTATGAACGGTTAAAAGGAGTTTGAAAAATGGCTAGAGTAAAAAGAGGCGTTGTTTCTCACGCTAAACATAAAAAAATCTTGGATTTGGCAAAAGGCTATAGAGGCCGCAACTCCAAAGTTTACACTGTTGCAAAAGAAAAAGTTGAAAAAGCTTTAGTTTATGCCTATCGTGATCGCCGTCGGAAGAAAAGTAATTTCCGCTCTTTGTGGATTGCTCGTATCAACGCAGGCGTCCGGGCTGAAGGCTTAACTTATTCCCGATTTATGAACGGGCTGAGACAGGCCGGAATTGAACTGGACCGCAAGGTTTTAGCAGATATTGCTTTAAATGATGCGACAAGCTTTGCCGGTTTGGTTGAAAAAGCCAAGACGGCATTAAAAGTGTAAAAAAACACGCTAAAAAAAGAAAAGGCCGTTGCAAAAAACGGCCTTTTTTATTATGCTATAGTATCCAAAAATAAAGGGGATATAAAAATGAGTAAAGTAGAGGAAATCAAACCACAAATTTTAACAAGAATTAATGAAGCGTCTTCATTACAAGGGTTAGAAGATATCCGCATTTCTGTTCTGGGAAAGAAAGGTGAAATCACAGAAATGATGAAAACACTTGGCAGTTTACCTCCCGAAGAAAGAAAGCTTGCTGGACAAGCTTTAAATGAGCTTAAAACTGAAATCACGGCAGCCCTAGACGCAAAAAAAACAGCTTTAGAAGAAGCCGAACTTAATCACCGCTTAGAAACGGAAGTCATAGATGTCACTCTTCCTATTCGCCCGACACATCAAGGACGTATTCATCCTGTTAGTCAAGTGATGGAAGAAATGCTCACTATCTTTGCCCAAATGGGTTTCGATTTAGCAGAAGGCCCAGATATCGAAGATGACTGGCATTGTTTCGAAGCTTTAAATTTTCCCCCTTCTCATCCTGCACGTCAAATGCAAGCCACTTTCTTTATGGAAAATACAAATGGAAATGTATTAAGAACACATACATCTCCGGTTCAAATTCGTGCGATGGAAAACCAAAAACCGCCTATTCGGATTGTTGCTCCAGGACGGACTTATCGTTGCGACTATGATATGACACACACGCCAATGTTCCATCAAATTGAAGGACTGGTGATTGACACAGAAACAAACATGGGCCATTTAAAAGGTGTTCTAGCTGATTTCATGAAAAAGTTTTTTGAAGTGGATGATGTTCCTATTCGTTTTCGTCCCTCTTTTTTCCCGTTTACAGAACCTTCTGCGGAAGTTGATATTGGTTGTTCACGCGAAAATGGTGAATTTAAAATTGAAAGCGGCAAAGGTTGGATGGAAGTATTAGGATGTGGAATGGTTCATCCTAATGTTCTTAAGAATTGTGGTTTAGATCCAGAAGTTTATCAAGGATTTGCTTTTGGTTTTGGTGTTGACCGTTTTGCAATGTTAAAATATGGCATTCCAGATTTACGCGGTTTCTTTGATGCTGATATGCGTTGGTTAAAGCATTATGGTTTTATTCCTCTGGACATTCCGACAATTACAAGTGGTTTAAGCGCGAATGGAGGCGCAAAAAGATGAAATTTTCTCTTTCTTGGTTAAAAGATTATTTAGATACAACAGCATCTGCAACAGATATTTCTGAAACCCTGACTCGTATTGGATTAGAAGTTGAAGAAATGACAGATACAGCCTCTGCGTTAAAAGACTTTATCGTAGGAGAAATCAAAACAGTTGAAAAACATCCTAATGCAGACAAGCTGAATTTACTGACTGTCTGGACAGGAAAAGAAAGTTTACAAATTGTTTGTGGAGCTCCCAATTGTCGTGTTGGTATGAAAAGTGTTCTAGCCTTACCCGGTGTTATGATTCCGAAATATGGTGAAAAACTAGAAAAAGGTGTTATTCGTGGTATAGAAAGTCAAGGAATGATGTGTGCGGAAGATGAACTTTGCCTTGGCGCAGACCATACCGGCATTATTGACTTAAAAACAGACTTACCTGCAGGAACTCCTTTTGTGGATATTTTGCAACCGGATATCATCTTCGATGTAAATGTAACTCCTAATCGAGGTGATTGTTTCGGTGTTAAAGGAATTGCACGAGATTTAGCTGCTGCTGGATTAGGGACACTCAAAAAAACAGATGTATCTCCAGTTTCTGGAACATTCAAAAGCCCGGTCAATGTCACAATTGAAACGCCAGATTGCCCCGTATTCGTTGCTCGTTATATTAAAGGAGTTAAAAATGTTGAAAGTCCGGCCTGGCTAAAAAAGAAACTAATTGCTGCTGGCTTACGTCCTATTTCCGCGTTAGTAGATGTGACTAACTACTTCAATATTGGCGAAAATAGGCCTCTTCATGTCTTTGACGCAGATAAATTAACGGGAAATTTATGCGTTCGCTCTGCGAAAGATGGAGAAAAGTTAGATGCGCTAGATGAGCGAACTTATACCTTAAAAGAAGGTATGATCGTTGTTGCGGATGAAACAGGACCTCAGAGTATCGCCGGTGTTATGGGAGGAACTCCTACAGGATGTAGCTCTGAAACGGTCAATGTTGTTTTAGAATCAGCCTATTTTAATCCCATTTCCATCGCAAAAACAGGTCGCGAATTAAATGCTGAATCAGATTCCAGAACTCGTTTCGAACGAGGAATTGATCCTAAAGCAACTATTCAAGGAGCAGAAAATGCAACACGGTTAATTTTAGATATTTGTGGAGGAGAAGCTTCTGAACTTGTTATTGCTGGTGCTGAACCCAATGAAAAACGAGTTATCAATTTCAATTGGAGTACTGTCAACAAACTGTGTGGCATGGATATTGCAAAAGAAAAGATGATTGAAATTTTAACTCATTTAGGGTTTGAAATCAGTGGTAATGCTATCACTGTTCCTTCATGGCGTTTAAATGATATTCGATATCCAGCCGATATTGTAGAAGAAATCGTTCGTATTTACGGCTACGATTCTTTGCCTGCTTTATCCATGAAGACAGATGAAATTATTACATCAACTTTAAAGCCTCATCAAAAAAATGAGATTGCTGTCCGTAGAGCTTTAGCAAATGAAGGCCTATATCAAGCTATCACTTGGTCTTTCATGGACAGTCGTCTTGCCGCTTTATTTGGTTCAAAAGGCTTAAAAATTTTAAATCCGATTGCTTCTGATTTAGATGAAGTACGTCCTTCTCTTGTTCCAAACTTATTATCTGCGGTTAAACGGAACAACGATAGAGGTATCGCTGATGTTGCTTTATTTGAAGTCGGCCCAGCATTTACAGGTGTTCAACCAGGAGAACAAAAAACAATTGCCTGTGCTATTCGTTCAGGAAAAACAGGACCAAGACATTGGGCAGAAAAAGAACGTTTTATTGATACTTTTGATGCAAAATCAGATGCTATTGCTGCTTTAGCTGCTGTTAACGCACCGATTTCCAGTCTTCAAGTATTTAAAAATGCACCAGCTTGGTATCATCCTGGTCGTTCGGGTGCTTTATGCTTAGGGAAAACAGTCTTAGCTGTCTTTGGTGAATTACATCCTAAAATTTTAAGCGCTTTTGATGTAAAAGGACCTATCGTGGCATGTGAGGTCTATCTAGATGCTGTTCCTCCGACTAAAAATAAGGTTAAGAATAAAGCCTTAAAACTTTCAGCGTTAATGCCATTAACACGAGATTTTGCTTTTGTCATGGAACAAAATGTAGACGCAGCAAAGCTTTTAAATGCAATCAAAGGCTTAGATAAAGAGCTTATTGAAGATGTGCGTATCTTTGACGTCTATCAAGGAGATAAGCTCCCAAAAGGAAAAAAATCTCTTGCCGTAGAAGTTGTTATTCAACCTAAAGAAAAAACACTCACGGATGAAGAAATTGAGCTGTTATCTCAGCGTATCATTGGTATAGCTGCCAAAGTTGCAGGTGCCGAACTAAGAGCATAAAAAGCAATACTTTTAAAAGCCTCTCTTTTGAGAGGCTTTTTTTTATATTAATAACAAAAATTTGACTATTCTTTTCACCTTACATATAATTAATTCATAGAATTAAGAGAGGATTCGCTAATTTACATACTCATTTTTATATTTGCATGTGAATCTCTTTCAATGGCAAAAACAATTAATCGAAAAGCTTACAAAGTTTTCAAAGAACAAGTAACTGCCTATTGGAATGGATCTTCCGCTGGATGTTGTGATACGACAGCTAATTATGCTTTAGTCAAAAATTATATTGATGATCAAACAGAAACACCTTATATCTGTTGCAAGCGTCAGGAAGACGACGGAGACTATACTGATTATACAGTAGTAGGTGCAGTCAATGGAACGTGTTGTGGTGAATATGCTAAAAATGAGTACAGCATGATAACCCCAGATGATGCTGATCCAAGCAAAGAAGCAATAGTTCATTTTTCACATACAGAAACTTTTTCCGTTCAAAAAAATCAAGGGGATTATTATTGTGGATCAGAATATAAATACATTATAACATATAAAGGAGAAACAACCACTAATGTAGAAACAAAGCTTGTCACACCAGAAAAATGGTGTTTTTACAATTATCTTGATCCAAGTGGAAATTACTGTGTATGCAGTTCAACAGGCGATCCTGAAAACGGAGAAATTTGCAGTTAAATAACTTTTTTTACTTTTAGATTATTTATTTTTTTCAAAGTCTTGTAAAAAAGTTCACGCTTGACCTCTAATTCTCTCAATGAGAAGTATCAAGTTTTTTAATAAAATTACTATGGATTAACTGCTAAATGTACTGCCAAACCCAGATGTTGGTTGCTGTTCCGGCGGGACATGAACCGTTGATTGATCAAAATTCGGATCATTCTTTAATTCTAACTGCTGTTGTCGCATAGCATCATATTCTGGTGTATTCCCTGTTCCTGTTGACGTCCCTGTCGATTGCTCTTGTTGAATAGCACTAACATCTGCTGCCATTTGCTTATACATTTCTGTCATGGCTAAGCTCTTTTGAGCATCCGTCATCGTTGTATTTGATTGCAAAGCTTGTGCTTGAGCCGTATAATTTTGGACGACAGAACCATAAACAGGAGGTAATTCTGTTGCCGTAGAAACTATTGGTGTTCCATTCGAAGAAGAACCAGAACCCAAGAATTGATCTAAAATATTAGCCCCTGAATTAACACCTGACACAATCGAATTAGCCGCATTAGAGACACTAGTTGAACCAGTTGCTGCATATTCTGCATTTCGACCTGCTGAGATCAACTTATAAACAGCTGATTGAACATCTGACATTGTTCCACTACCGAATGCACTTTGAGCCAAACCGCCGATACCCTGTCCAGCTGTTGTTACTGTTGATTTAATATTGGAAATATCATTAAGCATTTGTTGAGCCTGATCAGCATATCCAAGATCAACTCCGGTAATTTGTTGAAATGAATTTTCAAGCCCAGATGCCGTATTTGTTAAATTTCTAAAGAAACTCTCTAAATTATTAACATTATCAGCACCTGCTCCTAAGAAATCTAATGCGCCTTTAAATGTTTCTTCCAGTTTTTCGCCTGTTGTTTTGGCGGCCCACTCCTTATTAGATATTTCATCTATTTGATTAGTAAATTGTTCATATTTTTGTTGAAATTCTGCCTCTTTTTTAGCCAACATTTTATCTTTTTCTTCCTGGCTCAAAGCACTGTTTTCGATTGTTTTTTTAGTTTGTTCAAATTGAGCCTTCTCAGCATCAGCCTGAGCTTGTAAATTTTGTTTTTCTCGAGCCCATTCTTGTTTTTTTTGTTCTAAGGCCCGCTCAGCCTCTTTTTGTTTTTCCTGAACTAACTGATTAGCGGCCTCTTTTTGAATCTCAAGTTCTTGTTTTTGAGCGGCCTCTATTTCGGCTTTTGTTGATGCCAATTGTTCATCAACTTTTGCTTTTTCCATTGCTTTTTCTTCTGCCGACATATTCGGATTATTATCTATTTCCTCCTTACGTTGAGCAGCAGCTTCCTCTGCACGTTCTGTTGCTGTTTTTTCAAGAGAGGTACGTTCTTGTTCCAACCCCTCTAATTCACCCTGTCGAGAAGCTTCTAACTCTTCTAACATAAAATTTCGTTCTTCTTCTGAAAGCGTTTGATCATTCAGAATATTATTCATTTCCTCGTTATAACGTTGATTAACCTCATCTTGGGCGGCTTGATTTTCTGCTATTGCTTGTTCTTGTTCTCTTTGCGCCGCTGTTTTATTCAATTCTTTTTCTTGCTCCTGCAAAGGATTTAAAGCTTCTTCGCGCATTAATTCATTTTCCTCCAAAAGATGATTCCGCTCTTCTTCTGTCAAAGTTGGATCATCTAAAATAGCTTGACGTTGTGCATCATATTGCGCATTAATTTCATCTTGCTGAGTTTTATTTGCTTCCAAAGCTTTTTGCCGTTGAGCTTCTTCTGCAACAGCCTTTTCACGTGCAATGCGATTTTCTTCTTCCTTAACACGAGCCTGATATTTTGCTTCCTCTGCCGCTATTAATTGTGCTTTTTCCTCGTCTGTCAATTTTGGATCCGCCTTAATTTTAGCTATATTCGTATCACGTTCATAAAGAGCCTTATCTAATTCGGAAACAGTTGTTGGAACAGAAGTTGCTGTTGAAGTAGAAGCACCATCTAATTTAATTGTATCCTGAGTTATTTCATGGAAATTTACAGTTCTTCCCATCAAGGCATCATCATAGACATGCAAGTTACCAAATTCATAAGGGATATAATCAGAAGAAGATGTTGTTGACCCGATTCCTGATGTTGTTGACCCGGTCCCTGATGTCGTGGTCGGAGTAGGAGTTGTTTGTTGTGCTAGCATACTTTCCGAAATACTCAATAAACCAATCGTTAAAATTGTTGTCAGTAATAATCTGTTTTTCATGTTCCACTCCTTATTCCATGTCCTCTTTTTAGGATAACTCTTTTCAAGGCTGAAGTCAATAAATACTGACAAAAAAGCCTTCTTTTTTTTCGAAAAGAAGGCTTTTTTTGAATTACTTAGTCGAAATAGGACCTATCAGCATCCCCATAGCTTTTCCCTCAAGCTTAGGTTCTTGTTCCACCTTACCAATTTCGATTAAATCTGTTTTAATTCTGTTTAAAACATCTAGCCCTTGATCTTGATAAGACAATTCTCGTCCTCGAAATTTTAATGTAAACTTGACTTTATTTCCATCGCTCAAAAAGCGTTTAGCGCTTTTTAGTTTGACTTCATAGTCATGTGTATCAATCATTGGAGTTAACTTTAATTCTTTTACTTCAACAATTTTTTGTTTTTTCTTCGCTTCATTTTTACGCTTTTGCATTTCATATTTATACTTACCTAAATCCAGTATCTTACAAACAGGCGGAATGGAATTAGGAGAAATTTCAACTAAATCTAATCCCTCCTCTCTTGCCTTTGCCAAAGCTTCACGTGTAGAAACAACTCCTACATTATTTCCGTTCGAAAGGATTAAACGCACTTCTTTAACAGAAATTTTTTCATTTGCTTTTGGTCCCTCGTCATTTGCAGGTTCAAAAGCTTTATTATTTTCGATAACTATTGTAGCCTCCATTTGATTATTAACACACATTAGAAAGAAAACCTCTTTCTGCCGTTATCATACTTATTTTTTTGACAGAATCAACTTTTTTTATATATACTCCTATCTATGCGATGGATATTTATGTTTTTAATCATAATTTTTTCTTCTTGCGCTTTGGCTCAAGAAGAAAAATTACCAGCGCCCATCATCTCTGTCACAAAGTTTGTTAATCAAACAAAAAAACAGCTTCAATCAGCTCAAAAAAACTCTCCTAAAGAACTCTATCAACAAGCACCTTCTTGGACAACGGCGCTCTATGCCGATGAAAAATCTATGAGCCCTATAACAGGAACAGATGGAACCTCACCGTGGAAACAAACAATATTTGGACGTATTCGTTTACTTACTTGTCACACCGGTATAAAAAACTTAAGAAATTTATGGTTAACTTTAGATACGGAAATAAAAAAAGGATGGTCTATTCGCATTCCTCATTTAACTATCCAACCGACATCTCAAATTATAAATGCTCATTTTTTTATTCCCAAACTCCCCCCCTTTGACGGGGAAAAGCCAAAACAATTTGTTAAAAGTGCCTCTTTTCCTTTTTATTTGCAGCTTAATCAAGCTAATACACCTTTAACAATAGATATTGACACAAATTTTGAAGCGTGCTTTCAAAATAATTGTCAACAAATTCAATCATCTGTTTCAATAACTCTTCCTAACACACAAAGTAAACCGTCTCCTTTTTGCCCATACATTCGCCGCTCAATGATGTATGTTCCTCTGGAAGCCTCAAAAGATGAGCTTACTTTCTTTTTAACGCCGGAAAATTATTTACAAATTCAAGCTTCTTTTGAAAAAAAAGCATTTGAACCTCAAATTTTATTGACACAAAAAAAACAAATTTTTTACAAAATAATATCTCAAGAAACTATTCATAATAAGTTAAATATAACACTTTTACCTCAAAATTGGTCGCCAACCGAGCCTATTACTGTAACGATCATGAACAGAAAACAAATAATGGAAAAAACAATGATTCCTCCATTAGGAGAAGCGCCAAATTTATCTTTTATCCCTTCTCAATCCAACAGACCATTCCGCTTTATTCTTTTCTTTTTAACAACCCCACTAATGTCTTATCTTTTATATGTCTTCTTCAAAAATGAATATAGCGCACGTCGAAAGAGCCTTTTCATTATTTGTATTTATCTTTTAAGCGGTATTTTATTTCAACTCCTTTTTCCACTCTTATCAGGTCTACATCTTTACGATTCTTTATTGTGGGCTTGGTCCATGGGAATCATCTTCATCCTTGCTGCTCTTTTTATTCAAAATTTAACTTTGATTTCTTTTATCGCTCTCACTTTTTTAGCTCCATTAACTTATCTTTATCCTCTTGTACAAGAAGATGAAAGTTGGCTCTTCGTTCAGTTAGCCTGTATATCAACTATACCTTATGTACTGTTTGCGTATATTCCCTCTTTTGCGGTCTCATGGAGTCGGTTTACACAAAAATTATCACCCTTGTGGAAACGTCTCCCTTTGCTTATAAGTGGCACTATTTGGACTTTAATACTGCTTTGTTTACTCTATCATACCGCTGTCCCCACCCAAACATCTCAGCAGCATCCCCAAGCAGAACTGATACTGATCAGTCCGCCTTGGCACATTCAAGGAACTCTTTTTGATATAACAGCCACACAGTTAAGCACAGGAAAAGAATTACTAAAAAAAGGAATACTATCCGTCAAAAGACAAACATCTCATTCAAAAATAGATATTCAACCCAACGAAACACCGTCTTTTCCTTTTGCTATTTTAAAAGGAGAAAAACGATCAAAACCACTTATTTTCAAACCAACATTATCAACTTATCAACTAACAGACTACTTTAACTCTGTTCTTAATTGAAGCTCCTCGATAAAACGACGAGCTAAAGCATCAACTCGTTCATTTTCCCGGTGTCCGTTATGTCCTTTAACCCAAACCCATTTCAAATGATGAGGAAGACTAAGTCTTAATAACTCTTGCCATAGTTCTAAGTTTGCTACAGGTTTCTTAGAAGCACTTTTCCAATTCTGAGCAACCCAAGTCGGAAGCCATTGAGTAAATCCTTTTAAAACATATGTACTATCTGTATAAATGGTCGCATCAACTGGCTCCTTTAACTGTCGAAGAGCTTCTATCACAGCCGTCAGTTCCATTTGATTGTTGGTTGTTTCTATTGCACCACCAGATATTTCTTTTTCTTTCCCCTTATAGCGCATTAAAACTCCCCATCCTCCCGGACCAGGATTTCCACTACATGCACCATCAGTGTAAATTTCAATTTTCTTCATTCCTTGAAGATGCCCGATTCTTTACCTATATTCAAGTATAAAGATAAAAAACTTTTTATTAGAGTATATTCTTTAAGATATAATCTAAGATTTATCTTGTATTATCCAAAAAAATAGCAATATAAAAGGAAGATGAAGCAACAAAATTCCTATTCTTATTGGATGTTTTTTTAAAATGTATGCACTTTATTTTAAATTATTGTTGAAAAAAATATAAAAATACAAGTATAAACACTTTCAAGAAAAGAAATAACATAAGATGATAAACAACATGACAAAAGAAAACTTTAGCAAAATATTGGGAAATCGCATTCGGGAGCTTAGGAAGATGAATGGGATGAGCCAATTGGATCTCGCCACGGAAATGGATGTAACACTGAATACTGTTTCCGGAATCGAGTGTGGGAAAACTTCTCCTAAAATTGAAACCTTGTGTCGAATGGCACTGGCTTTAGATATTCCGTTAGAGGATTTTTTCTCTTTTCCGGAACAATTTCCCCGTGATAAGAATGTTCGTCGGAAAGTAGAAAGCTTAGCACGTCAGTTGCTTCTATACGATGAGGATTTCATTGATTTAATTATTGAAAATATTCATACAATGATGAAAATTAAAGGACCTAAAAAATAGGTCCTTTTTTTTCATTTTAAGCTACTTTTTTTGGCTTTATTTGAGCAGTTTGCATAGCTTTAGCTTCACTAAAGCAGACACGTTCGGCATATTCGCTTTGCTTTCCTTTATTAAAATGATTAACAGGTCTAAAATACCCCATCACACGTGTCCACACTTCGCAAGGTTGACGTTCTTCATCTTTTAAATGAACAGCACACATTTTTTCCTCCCTAAGATTTACTTCATTTTACAATATAACACAAAGAGTTAAAAAAAACGTTAATTTAAAAATCTTTAAAACTTTATAGTTATGTAGATAAGTATTGCTTTTCCTTCCTAAATGATATATATCTTTATTAACTTAGGTAATAAAAATATTTTTATCATTAAGAGAAAAGATATGCCTGATAAAAAAAACACACTTCAAATTGGACGGAGTATGATTGAAATCATCGCTGTTTTAGCGATTATTGGTATTTTAACTGCTCTTAGCCTAACTTTATATAGCTATTTAATCAACAAACACCGCGCTAATAACACAATTTATGATACTATGTTACGTGCTACTAATGTCCCAATGTATTATGAGACATATAAAGAGGCAAACGAAGGTACTCTTTTTAATTTCCCTGATCTAGGCCCAACGACACCAGACGCCTATCCAACTCAAGCCATTCGTGAACCCTTAACATCTCCCTACATTTTCCGAGTAGAAGTAAGTGCTATTCCTAATGAAGTTTGTCGACATGTGATTGATTTAAATCCAACTGACATAGATCTTATCAAAATAAACTCAACAGAAAGGAGCAAACCAGACTCCACATCCGCAGATTGCTCGAAACAAAAATTAAATACCTTCTATTTTTATTTCGAACCGACAACCCCCTCTTCGTCTGAAGAGGATGACGACCTTCAGGAAGGAGGCTGCACAGAAGATTCTTGTGAAAATTGTCATTTCTGTGATTCAGAAAGTGGGCAGTGCGTGCGTGAAGATTGCCCAATTCTAACCTGTCCAACAGGTTCTTATGCAACAGGCGTCGATGATTGCAACTGTATTATATCTTGTCAAGATTGCCCCGAGTTTACGCCATGTAATACTTGTTTTGATACTCTATATGACGCAAAAGGTTGTCCTACAGGTTGTACTCCCAGTACCTCTCATGAATGTTTATGTCCGGATGAACCTGTGTCTTGTAACCCTTTGTGCGAGACAGAAGGACAAGATAATAACGGCTGTCGAACATGTACTTCTTTATGTACAGAATCATGCACAGTCTGTGGAGAAAATGGATGTGAAGCAAGTGATGCTCCAGAATGTCAGTGTCCGGAAGGATGTGATGCTTGTGAACAATGCGTCAACGGTGTATGTCAATTTATGTGTGGAGCAGAGGAAGTTTGCAATAGTGAAGGAACATGCGTACACTGTCCGTTAATTTTAAATGAAGGCAGAACTTGTCCTGATAATGGTCAGGGCGCTCTCTACATTACTTGGTGTCATAAAGAATCTTTAGGAGATAACAGCTGTGGTTGTTGCATATCTTGTCCTGGAGAAGGAGTAGCTTATGCTTTCAAACGAAATCCAGAGTCGCCAGAAGAGTGTTGTTTTGAGGAAGTTATTCAAAAATCAAATGGAGAATGGATGTGCTGCTCCTCAGATTCATCTCTTTATAATATGAAATATGCATCTGGTCTCCGCTTTGACAGCAATAATAATCCTTATCTTGGAAGCCCAGCTCTTATTGATACTTTGTGTTGTAAAGCATCACCTCTTTGTCAATGGGGCTTGGATTACAAAGGAATAGAGATTTGTTATAGGCCTTATCAATGCTGCCCAGAAGGTTCAAAACCGCATATTATTTCGATGATTGATAGAGGAGAACATGACATCGAATTTTTATCAGGATGCTGTGCTGGTACAGTGTCATTAAAATATTCTTGCGATTATACCGATTCTGATCCATCCAGTCCCTGTTATTATATTAGCGGCAATCATGCCGAGGCTTATACTTGTTCTACTGGGTGGATAGAAGATTGCTCAAATTGTACTTCCTCAGGCTATTATACGGTAGAATAGTAGTGAACAATTATCAAAATGATGCTTTGAGGCTTTAAAGCCTCATAATAATTCTCTATGATATTTCGTTCAAATAGAGGGAATTCTGAGAAAACTTTTTAAAATTTTAAAGAGTTATAAAATAGAGCTTTACTCAATAAGTCTGTTTTATTCCAGAACCTAAGGTTAAATAGAGTGTTTATTCTGAAAGAAAACCACAGAGATAATTTGAATAAAACATAAAGAAATACATATGACTACATTATAAAAATTACATTTATAGAAAAAGTTTAAAAAGAAAATATTGGCATTGTTAATAAAAAACCCCTGTTAAAAAACAGGGGCTTTTCATAAATTTCACCTATTCATCAGCATCTGCTGTTTGAATAATTTTCAAAGTTTCTTCTTTTGTTTTTGCGGAACGCAGCTGAGTACAAACATCTTCATTACGTAATAATTTAGAAATTCGTGCCAAAGCTTTTAAATGATCTGCGCCAGATTCTTCCGGCACCAACAAGAAAAAGATTAAATCAACAGGTTTTCCATCAATTGCTTCGAAATCCAATGGCTTTGTACGCATAAAAGCACAAAATAAGTCCTTTAACCCAGGCAATCTTGCATGAGGAATTGCAACTCCCTTACCAATACCTGTTGTCCCCAAACGTTCTCGTTCGATTAAAGCATCAAAAACAGCTTGATGTTCACATCCAGTCAAAGGAGCAGACACTTCGGCGACTTCTTCAAGTGCTTGTTTCTTCGAAGCCGCATCAACATCTAAAAAGATGAGACTAGGCTTTAAAATATCCACAATTCTCATGAGAAATTAGCCTTTATTCTTAGGATCAACCCAACCGATATTACCATCTGAACGACGATATACCATATTCAATCCACCATGTGCTGAATTACGGAACATCAACGCAGGCAAATCTGCTAAATCCATACGCATTACCGCACCACTGACAGAACAAATCGGTAACTCTGTTTGCATTTCTGCCACAATAACAGGAGCAGTTCCTTTAACTTCTTCTTCTTCCTCTGGTTCAATAACGGCAGCATCAACCATTTCAAACTTAATATTTTTATGTTCCGTCAAACGGTTTTTGTAACGCCGTAGTTGACGAGCGATACGATCACATGCCTGATCAAAAGCGACATATGCATCCGCTCCTTTAGCAGAACCTTTCAATAAAGCACCTGAACCAGGATGAACTGTGACTTCTGCTTTAATAGCATCGCCTTCGCGAGAAAAAACAACTGACGCATCAATTGCTGCATCAAAATACTTATCGACGACAGCAGACAAGTTTTTTTCTGCATAAGATTGCATGTTGTCGCCTAAATTCAATTGTTTTCCAGTAATTGTTATTTGCATTTTTTTATCCTTAACTATAAACCATAGATTTATCAATCTAAAAGTCTTTCTCAGAAAAGTCAAGGCACTTCTTTAGCATACCTACAAATTCTTAACGGGAATAATGATTATGTTTTTGAAAATTTCTGATTTCTGTCCGCCGACGTTTTCGAAATTTCTCGTTAATTTGTCCGTAGAGCATCCAATCATCCGGTGAAAAATCATCCTCTTTAAATTGGACTTCCCAAATATTATGATTCATGTGTATTACATGAGAGGTCCGAATAAGTGAAGCTTTAGTAGCACCTACATTTTTAGCCTCAACTCGGTACCATAGAACTTTTGAATCCATCATCGTATTTAAAATGCTTTCTAAGCCTTGATCCCCCAGTGGATTACCCGAAAGTGTTAATCGCCCTATTTTTTTAGATGATAAAACGGTAGCCAAAGCAGGGGCAGAAGCCGAAGTCATCTGACAATTTTCTAAGTCAATCGTCGTACAATGTGTATTATCCTTTAAACTTTCCGCCAATTTTAAAATGATCTCATCTGTCATTTTTTGCCCGGACCAATTTAATGTATCTAGCTCTGAATCGTTCTGCATAATTTGATTTAATTGATATTTCAGTTGTTCCGAAGAAAGTTTTATGACATTGTTTTCTAAATATCCTCTTTGCTTGTACTGTAGTCGCAATTTCTCATCTGCCGTTTCTTTAGCAATCAAGGCATGACGTTCTTCTTCTGTCATATCTGTCATATATTGAAATTTTAAACGAGATGTCATAATATACCTCCTGCAAATAAAAATTATAGCAAAAAATAGACAAAAAATCAATTGATTTTAAGAAAGAAATTGTTTAGACTAAAAAAATGGAAAAATTCGGTATTTATATTCATTGGCCTTTTTGTCTGTCTAAGTGTCCGTATTGCGATTTTTTCTCATTGCCAGCAGCCTCTTGGGACGAGAAGACTTTAGAAAGTGCTTATATACGAGATTTAAAACGAATTCCTATTCGAACAGTAACAAGCTTATTCTTTGGTGGAGGAACTCCCTCTCTGATGAGCCCGCGTTTGGTCCATCGCTTAATAACTGTGATCCGTGATAATTTCCCTGTTGCCTCAGAAATGGAAATATCCTTGGAAGCCAATCCGGATGCTATTGATAAACTTAAAATGGAAGCTTTTCATGCAGCTGGAATAAACCGACTCTCTTTAGGGATACAAGCTTTAAATCAAAAAGATTTAAAATTTCTAGGAAGACGACATACTTTAGAAACAGCTTTACAACGCATTGAAGAAATGAAGTCTGTCTTTTATAATTTTTCTTTCGATCTCATATATGCTCGACCTGGACAAACTTTGCAAGCTTGGCAAAACGAGCTGGAAGAAGCTCTTTCATTTAATCCCCCTCATCTCTCTTTATATCAGTTAACAATTGAAGAAGAAACACCTTTTGCGCGTAAAAACATTGATCTTCCTGATGATGAAATAGCCAGATCGCTTTATGAATGGACTTTAGAAAGAATGGAAAAAGCTGATTGTCCTTTCTATGAAGTTTCTAATTTTGCTCGTTCCGGTTTTGAATGCCGACATAACCTTTTATATTGGGAAGGAGATGACTATGCAGGCATTGGACCCGCTGCCCATGGTAGACTGGGATTAATTGCAACTGAGAACCCTAAGAACCTATCAAGTTGGTTAAAAGGAGAAACAATTACAACACTTTTATCCCCCTTTGAAAGACAAGAAGAAAAACTGATCATGGGGCTTCGTCTCAAAAAAGGTATATCCGATAAAGGACTATCACCGATCAACATTCAAAAAGCGATCAAAAAGGGATGGTTAAAACAAGAAAAAGGACGTATTTTTGCAACCCGTGAAGGTTTTATGATGCTCAATCAACTGATTCTGGAACTGGCATAATATTTCCGACGGTCTGAAGAGCTTCTATTTCCTTGCGAGCACGTTCTTGAGCTATTCGTTGTTGTTCGCGATAAGCATTCAGTATTCGAATATCCGACATATGCTCTTTCATAAAGGCTTCTTCTTCAAAGGAAGATGCTGGTTTTTCCAAGACACGAAAATTATTTTTTCCAGCTATTTGAAAAACACCTAACAATCTTTCTGATGAGCCATCTTGACGCAGACGGAATAGACCATCTGTTCCCATAAATCCTCTGCTACTTGTCAGGCTTTCCTCGGACAGGCCCAAGGTTTGAGGCAAAACAGATGCAAGAGCGACAGCATCATATGCTAAAGAAGCCAATCGAACAGGTGTTCGACCATAAGTTTCTTTATATTTAGCAGAAAAAGCTTCAAATCCAGAAGAGGGAAGAGCTGCAAAGCGTCCACCCAATAAAGCTCCCTCATTTGTCAACGAAGGCTCATACCAAGTAGACATACCAAGAAACATAACATCTTTTGGTGTCACATCATAAAGGCCAAATAAAGAAGCAATAGATTTTAAACGATTTCCATCATCAGCAATAAATAAGGCATCAAAATCTAATTGTTCGGCGATAGGAATTTCTGGCTCTAAATTTTCTTTCTCAGATTTCTTTTTATCTTTTTCCTTTTCATCTGCATATTTCTTTTTTGAAGCAAAAGAATCCGGTAAAACAGACAAAACATAAGGTTCAAAGTTGATAAAAGTCGGATTATAAACAGCTAACTTTGTAATTTCTATTCCACAAGCGGCAGCAGCTTTTCGAGCTGTATCGATAGCAATATCTCCGGCTTTATTATCAGGTGCCATAATTGCTAATCGTGTCTTTTTTTGTTCGCAAGCATGCCGAATAATACGCTCTGTTTGTTGTGTCAACAACAAAGCCATCGTATAAACACCTTTTCCAACCGAGTCGGTATCTGAAGTAAAAGACACAACTGGAATATGATCAGCCATTTTACGAACAGCTTTAACTTCATCAGCATAAACAGGTCCTAACACAAGCTGAACATTATCTTTCTCAGCTTTCTCAAAAGCTTCTTTTGCTCCTTCAGCTGTCCCTTTTGTATCATAAAACTGTAAGACTAAATTATCATTTGCCAACTCAAACTGAGCCAACATACCAGCATTACGCAGTTCTTCTCCTAACTGCTTTGATTTCCCTGTTAAAGGGAGCAACATTCCGACACGGACACTGACATTTTGTTTAGAAGACTTAAGTAAGTCTTCATATTGAGGCGCGTCAATACTTCCTTCATAATATGGGATAATAGAAGCAGGAAGTTCTCCTAAAATGGGTTGTTCATACTTATCTCTTACCGCGCATGCTGCGGCAAAAAGCATACACCCCAAACAGGCTATTTTGGAAAAGAAAGTCCTTTTTTCTAACATGTTATCAAAAATATTTTTATTATTTATCTTCTTTTGGTATAATCGAAAATAATTAAAATTTCAACAAAAAAGAGGATTCTTTTCATGACTGCGACCCTTTTTCTTGTCTCGACGCCTATCGGCAACCTTGGCGATTTTTCGGACCGTGCAAGAGACGCTTTTCAAAAAGCAGATTTAATTGCTTGTGAAGATACGCGTCATACAAAAAAACTAATTGGACTTTTAGGAATTGAAACACACGCAGACTTTCTATCCTATCATGAGTATAACGCAGACAAAATGCGTCCTATTGTTATAGAAAAATTATCTGAAGGACTAGATATTGTTTTAGTTTCCGATGCAGGAACTCCTTTAATTTCAGATCCGGGATACAGACTTGTCAGAGATTGTTTAAAGACCGAAATAAAAGTTGTTCCAATCCCCGGAGCAAATGCGGTTCTACCTGCCTTACAATTATCTGGATTACCTTCCGATCGTTTTATGTTCGTTGGTTTTCTGGAAACAAAAACAACTGCTCGCCAAAAAGAACTTTCCGAATTTAAAACTGTTCCGGCTACTTTAATTTTTTATGAGTCGCCTCATCGTGTTTTGGAAACTTTGAAAGACATGTTCGCCGTTTTCGGAGACAGGTCTGCTGCTGTTGTTCGAGAGCTTACAAAACGTTTTGAAGAAAGTAAAATAGGCCTTCTATCCGAATTAATCGCTTTTTATGAGCAAAATGGAGAACCAAAAGGTGAAATTGTTATTTTAGTCGATAGACCCTCTGAAAAGACTCCTATCAATTTTGATATTCATGCAATGCTAACGCAAGCCATGAAAAATAAAACATTACGAGATGCTGTTGATGAAGTGACGACCATAACCGGATTAGACCGCCGTAAAATTTATAAAGAGGCTATTGAGATTAAAAATGGATAAACGCACCCGCGGACAAACAGCTTATATTTCTGGTCATGCTGCTGAACAAACGGCTCTGAGTTTTTTAGAAAAAAAAGGTTATGTTTTAGTCGCAAAAAATCTAAAAATGCCAAAAGGAAGCGGCGCTAATGAATTGGATTTAGTTGTCAAAAAGAATCAAATGCTGGTTTTTGTCGAAGTCAAAAAGCGTCAAACAATGGATGAAGCCGCCTTTTGTATTACAAAAAACATGAAAAAACGTTTATTAAAAGCTGGCGCTGCCTTTTTAGCTTTACACCCTGAATTTGAAAATTTTGATTGTCGCTTTGATGTCGTTCTCTTTTCAAAAGACAACGAGTGCCTTCATCTTGAAAATGTCTTATGGGAAGGAGCATGAAGTACTTATTTCCTCTTTTTTTACTTTTGACTGGCTGCCAAATCATTGGAACGACTTATAATGTCGGTAGCAAAGTCGGTTCTGTCCTTATGGATGAAAGGACATTAGAAGATGATTGGAAAGATACACAAATCAATATAGCCCTTCGAACAAAATTAATGAGTGAAAAATTTGCTTATGTTTTAGATGTTGAAATTACTGTTTTTGAAAGTGAAGTTATGCTCAATGGTGCTATCCCAACCATTGAAGACATGGAACGTATTGTTGAAATTGCTTGGAAAACAGAAGGTGTCAGTAAAGTTTACAATCACATTCGACTTGAAAATCCCGCTCAAATCACAGATACTTCTGAAGATGCTTTCATCGCAGCATCCATTCGCACACAATTAGCCTTGACGCAAAACGTTTCTTCTGTCAATTATAAGATAACAGTCGATGATAATGTATTGTATGTCATGGGCATTGCCAAAAATCAAGCTGAGTTTGATGCCGTTATGAATGCGATTAAAAGTACAAAAGGAGTAAAAAAAGTTATTTCTCATGTCAGAAAATCATATGAACAACAATGAATTATTAAACCTGCTTTTATCTTTTATTCCCCCAGGAAATGAAGCTCTTAAAGACAGAGCTATCCTATTGGCAACTTTTGATAATTTAAAAGACGCTATTGAAGCAATGGAAGCCTATATTGCCAATGCTGATCCAGATGAAGATACTTCTAAAGAACGAGAATTTTTGGAAAAAATGAAAAATCATCTCAATTAAAAAATTATTCTTTTTATAAAAATAAACATTATAAGAAGCTTTTCGTTAAAACTTATCATCATTTCCAATAGATTATTTGGAAACATAACATCCTATAAACAAAGAGAAAATTGACTTCTTTACTCTTCCATGTTATACTTTTTCTATTCATTGAGAAAGGCTATTTTAACATGAAACGAAAAATCGTCTTTACACAAAAAACTCCCACCATTCCTCTACCAAAAGAAAAAGACTATGATAAAGAAGCCTATCAACATTTTTTATGTGAAGGAATAAATGGTAAAGGCTGCGGAATCGAAAAGCAATATATTTCTCACTACCGCCGAGAAAGAACTTGGAAAGAACTCTGTCATTCGTTTTGGCAACATGACGGAGATTAAAAAAGGGAGCTTTTTACTCCCTCTTTTATTTCACAACGATATTCAACAATCTTTTTGGCACATAAATTACTTTAACGATTTCTTTGCCGGACAAATAATCCGTCAAACGTGGTTCTGCTTGAGCAATTTTCAAGACCTCCTCTTGCTTTGCCTCCACAGGGACCAAAATTGTCGCTCTTTTTTTACCCATAATTTGAACAACAATTTCGATTTCACTTTCTTGTAGCATTGCTTCATCGTAAGTCGGCCATTTTTCATAAGCTAAAGTTGTCTTATGTCCCAAACGCTCCCACAACTCTTCCATCATATGAGGCGCAATAGGAGATAAAAGAAGCACAAAGCTTTCCATAATAGACCGATTCACCTTTTCAGCCTTACTCAAGGCGTTTGTCAACTCCATCATTTTTGCAATAGCGGTATTAAAAGACATTTTTTCCATATCGTCCGATACACCTTTAATTGTTTTATGTATCAGCTTTTCTAAAGAAACATCTCCTCCTTCTGAAACAATGCGTGTTGAAAGCTGATCATCTTCACTGACAAAAAGGCTCCAGACACGCTTTAAAAAACGAGAAGCGCCATTAATGCCCTCATCCGTCCAAGGCTTCTCTGCGGAAACAGGTCCCATAAACATCTCATAAAGACGCAAGGCATCTGCTCCATAATCTCTGACAACATCGTCTGGATTTGCAACATTATATCGAGACTTACTCATCTTTTCGACCTGAGTATTCACTCTGACACCAGTTGCCTTGACAAAATAGTCATTTCCACGACGTTCGACATCTGTCGGGTGATAATATTTACCGTTATCATCACGATAAGAATAAGCCGTAATCATTCCCTGATTAAATAACTTTTGGAAAGGTTCTTTTGTAGAAACCAATCCAGCATCGAATAAAACTTTATGCCAGAAACGAGCATATAATAAATGCAAAACAGCATGCTCTGCTCCTCCGATATAAGTATCGACAGGCATCCAATATTTTTCTGCTTCTTGACTCCAAGCCTCTTTATCATTTGTCGGATCGCAATAGCGTAAGAAATACCAACTGGAACCAGCCCATTGAGGCATAATATTTGTTTCTCTTTTAGCCGGAAGGCCTGTTTCTTCGTCTATTGTATTCACCCAATCGGTTGCCTTTGATAAAGGAGGTTCTCCATCCTTTGAAGGACTAAAATCTGTCATTGGAGGCAACAAAACTGGTAAATCCTTTTCTGGTAAAGACTTGATAGTTCCATCCGCACAGTGAATAATCGGGAACGGTTCTCCCCAATAACGTTGACGAGAAAACAACCAGTCCCGCAATTTATAATTAACGGTCCCTTTTCCCAATCCCCGCTCTTCTAACCATTCAGTCATCTTTTTCTTTGACTCTGCCACATGAAGACCATTTAAAAAACCTGAATTGATTAAAGCACCATCACCTTCCCAAGCTTCTTTGGAAATATCTCCGCCTTCAATGACTTGAATAATCGGTAAGTTAAATTTTTTCGCAAAATCATAGTCTCGTTGATCATGCGCCGGAACAGCCATAATCGCTCCATAACCATAATCTCCTAAAACATAATCAGCAATATAAATAGGTATTTTCCGCCCATCAACCGGGTTGACTGCATAAGCTCCAGTAAAAGCCCCTGTCTTTTCTTTAGCTTCTGCTAATCGGTCTTGAGCAGACTTCTTTGAAGCTTCGGCAACATAAGCTTCAACATTGGCACGTTCTACTTCTGTCGTAATCATCTTTACCAAAGCATGCTCCGGAGCTAAAACGCAATAGGTTGCTCCGAATAAAGTATCTGGACGCGTTGTGTAAACAGTAAATTCCGCATCAGCTCCGTCAACTTTAAATTTAACATCAGCTCCGGTTGATTTTCCAATCCATTCCCGTTGCATGACTTTAATTCCCTCAGGCCAATCCAAATCATCCAAATCTGTCAACAACCGCTCTGCATATTTTGTAATTCTAAGCATCCATTGACGCATCGGTTTTTTAATGACCTCGTCCCCAGTCTCAACATACTTACCGTCTTTGACTTCTTCATTTGCCAAAACAGTCCCTAATTTCGGACACCAATTAACGGGAACCTCAACTTCGTATGCTAATCCTTTATCAAACAACAGCTTAAAAATCCACTGTGTCCACTTATAATAAGAAGGATCTGATGTCTTAATTAACCTGTCCCAATCATAAGAAAAACCGACACCTTTCATCTGTTGCGTAAAATAATCACAGTTTTTATGAGTTACTTCACTGGGATGAATACCTTTACGTTCAGCATATCTTTCAGCCGGAAGACCAAAACTATCATATCCCATAGGATGCAAGACATTAAAACCACGCATTCTTTTATAGCGTGCAATAATATCAGAAGCGGTATATCCTTCAACATGACCGACATGCAAACCATCTCCCGATGGATAAGGAAACATATCCAATACGTAATATTTTGGTTTATTTTTATCAATTTCAGCCTTAAAAGTCTTATTATCTTCCCAATATTTTTGCCATTTTTTTTCAATCGCTTGATGATTATACTCAGCCATTTCCAACTCCTTTGTTAAATATGTCCGAAAATAGCATAAATCCAAATGAATAGCAATAAAGAAGTGTGAGACTTTTGCTTCAAAAATTATCCATAAAAAAAATAAAATAAGACGAAACTTATTGATACCGCAAAGCTTCAATCGGGTCTAATTTCATCGCTTTAACAGCTGGAAACAAACCAGAAGCCACCCCAACAATAACAGCGACAGAAAAAGAAATAACAACTGTCCATATAGAAATCGGAACATTTTTATCAAAAATCGCACCGCCTATTTGCGATAAACCAATGCCGATAACTAACCCCATAATACTTCCCATAAATGATATTAAAATTGATTCAACCAAAAACTGAACCATAATCCATCTATTAGGTGCCCCTAAAGCCTTTCGCGTTCCAATTTCACGTGTTCTTTCCGTCACGGAAACTAACATCATGTTCATAATACCTATAGAACCGACGATTAAAGAAATGGAAGCAATAGCCGCCAACAATAATGATAAATAAAAACCAACTTTTTTAACTTGCTCTACCAATTCTGCCATATTTCGAATTGTGAAGTCATCATCCTCTCCATTTTTTAAATGATGACGTGCTCTCAATAAATAACTAACTCTTTGTTGAACAGCTTCAATTTTACTCTCATCAGCCACTTTTACAAAACCAATATTAACCATTTGAGGCATACGAGCTCCTCGAATTTTCTGTCTTAAAGTCGTAAAAGGCATAAAAATTAAATTGTCTTGATCCTCTCCGGTTAAGCCGGGACCTTTTGCTTTTAAAGTCCCGACAACGGTAAATGGAATATTTTGAAGTCGAATAACTTTACCAATCGGATTTTCAAAACCAAATAACTCATCAACAACTGTTTGTCCTAAAAGAATATGAGATGCCGCAGATTTTAAATCTCGTTCTGTCAAGCCTATACCTCTATCAATTTCCCAATTACCAACTATCATATAATCAGGAGTTATTCCTCGAGCCGACACATTCCAGTTATTTTTACCATAAACTGCTTGAACAGTCGCATGTGTTGCATAAGATGTCGTTTGAACATCTTTCAGCTCCTTCATCGCATCCATATCTTGACGACTGACCGTCGGACGCCCCATCGCCGTCCGAACGCCTCCACTGACAGAAGCTCCTGGTAAAACAATCAAAAGGCTTCCGCCCATACTTTCAAAGCTTTCATCTATGACATTTTGCACAGTCTGACCAACAGCAACCATCAAAACAACAGCAGCAACACCAATCATAATGCCAAGTGTTGTTAGAAATGTCCGCATCTTATAAGCAGTAATTGAAATCCAAGCTTCACTGAAAATCAGTCTGAACATCGATTATTTCCTTTAATACTCATCTTCTGCTTCTAAAATCTTTAAAAAATCATCATAGGCTTTTTGATCATAAACCTTCACATCAGTATCACCATTCCCTGTAGCGATCAATGTTCCGGCTCCATTATAAATATAGCCCTTATCTCCCTTTTGAATGACCGTATAAAGCAATGTTTTTGTCTGGGCATTAGAATAACTCGCAGACATTGTACCATCTGCCATCATATCAATTTTTGTTTCTATGCCATTTTCAACTTGTGTCATCGTTCCGACAGCTTGCCCTTTTACCATTTGAACATCTATCTGATTACTTTTCCCAGAAGCTTTGATATGACCAGATAATTCCTTTTCATTTAAATCTGTTAAATGCATTTCTAATTTTTCTCCGGTCGGATAATCTTGAACAACATCTAAATATTCATCTTTGTGCCCAGAAATATGGCCGATAACTTTTCCTGTTTTTTTATCTGTTAATACGTGTTGAACAGTATCTGTTTCCGTATTGTACTTAGAATCTATTTTAATTTGTTCTTCTCCTTTTGGATTTGAAATTTGAATGTTTGCATTTGTATCTGTTAAATTTTTAACATCTATATTTGCTTGATGTTCTCCATAATAAACTCTTTGAGATGGCACTGTTTGTGCTTGTGCTGCGCTGAAAAATGTTATGCCCAAACAAACTAATAATAATTTTTTCATTTTTTTCTCCTTTTTTCATTCTTCATAAGTTTTTGAACAATCAAAATTTTCTTTCATAAATCACAAATGTTTCTTTTCAAAATATCTTTTAACAGAACCATCATACTCAATTGTCCCGTCGGCAATACGTATCAAACGTTTAGCATATTGAGCCACATCTGGTTCATGTGTCACTAAAATAATTGTAATTCCTGTTTCGTTTAACTTTTGAAAAAAAGTCATAATCTCGTCAGAAGTGCCGCTATCAAGATTACCTGTTGGTTCATCGGCTAAAATAATTTTAGGATTATTAATTAAAGCTCTAGCAATTGCGACTCTTTGTTGCATCCCACCGGATAATTGGTTAGGAACACGATCTTGATATCCCGCAAGCTTGACTTTTTTAATCATTTCTACAGCACGTTCATAACATTCTTTTTTACCACAACCTTGATAAATCAAAGGCAGAGAAACATTATCAGCAATAGTCCTTTTCATTAACAAGTTAAAACTTTGAAACACAAAGCCTAAAGTCTTGCCACGCAGCTCAGCTAACTCATTATCTGTTAATTTAGAAATATGATGCCCGGCTAAGATATATTCTCCAGAAGTGGGACGATCTAAGCAACCTAAGATATTCATCAGAGTTGATTTACCTGAACCCGAATGTCCCATAATAGCAACGAATTCACCTTCTGTAATTGTAAAATTAACATCCTTCAAAACCTGTTGGCTTAAACCACCCAGCATGTAATACGTTTTTTTCAGATGTTTAACTTCAACAACAGACTGAGACATTATCGTCTAAAACCTCCACTCGTTCCTGTAGAAATAAATTCAGAAATCAGCTCTTGACCTTCTTTTAGTCCACCTACAACTTCAACATACATGACATCACTTAAGCCGACTTGAATAACATGAGGCTTTAACCCTCCATCTTCAAAAGTATAGACAACAGCCTCCGAAGGTTTGATATCTTGAGGACGAGCACCCGTCAAATGCTGCCTCAAAAAAGCGTTCGGTTTAAATTGAACAGTTGTATTGGGAATACGCAAAACATTATCTTTTGCTGCTGTTACAATCGTTACGAATGCCGTCATTCCCGGTAATAATTTTTTATCATCATTTGCAACTTCAACAATAACCGTATACATCACAACATTTTGTTCTTCAGTCGGATTAAGCCGAACTTGTTGAACGGTTCCTGTAAAAACTTCAGTCGGATAAGCATCTACGGTAAATTCTGCTTTCATCCCTTGTTGGATTTTGCCGATATCTGCTTCGGAAACATTGGCTTCTATCTGCATAAGCTTTAAATTTTCTGCAATTTGAAAAAGTGTCGGTGTAGAAAAAGATGCGGCGACAGTCTGTCCCTGCTCTACTTCTTTTGACAGAACTGTTCCCGAAACAGGCGATTCTATCCGAGCATAATCCATATTTTGCTTTGCTTTATTATATCCTGCTTGAGCACTTTTTAAATTTGCTTCAGCGGTTGCTAAAGAAATTTCAGCATCTTCCATTTCTGCTTTGGCAATCAATTTTTGCTCATATAAATCTTTATAACGTTGATAGTTCATCTCTGCGACTTTATACTTACTTTGAGCTAATTCTAAAGCCGCTTGATTATCCATTAAACTTTCATTTAATAAAAATTTATCTAACTCTGCTAAAAGTTGCCCCTTTTCAACTTCATCATTGTAGTCCACCAATACTTTTTCAATAATCCCAGAAACCTGCGTGCCGACACTTACCACATTAATCGGTTGTAATGTACCGGTGGCCGTCACTTTTTCAACAACAGGACCTTTTTCAACCTTGACAAATTCAAATTGATTACGACTAAGATGGCTTGATGGCTTCAAAAAAGCATATCCTCCAACGCCGATTAACGCAACTATTCCTAAAACAACCAAACCTTTTTTCATAAAATAACTCCTTTTTCCCTCAGAAAAAACATCTTCTGATATTACGAACGCGCCTCCATTTTACCTAACACGCGCATTAAATTATTCTTAGCGATTAAAAAATTATAAAAACTGGTGCTAAATTCAATTCGGGCATTTGCTAACTGTGCTTGAGCATCTAAAAGGGTTAGAATATTAACCCGACCCACTTTATAGGAAGCAAAAGCAACACGTTCTGATTCTTCGGCGCTCTTTAAAAGAGTTTGAGAAATCGTATGCGTTCTAAAAGAAGTCTTATAATCCTGCACTGCTGCCCAAACTTCATTTTCAATTGTATTTTTTAAATCTGTTAATTCATTTTGTGCTTGTTCATATTGATATGCAGCTTGTCCGATTTTATAAGACTGTTGAAAGCCTGTAAAAATAGGAACAGATAGCTGCAACCCGGCAGAAGAACTATAAGTCGTATCACGCCCACGACGTAAATCATCTCCGATACCGGCACCGGCATTAGCTGATAAAGTTGGTAATCCATCTGATTTTGCAATTTCAATATCTAATTCTGCAGCTTGCTTGGCGAGTTCTTTAGCCTTATAATCTGGCCTATTTTTCAAAGCTTGTTCTATCAGTTTTTCAATCTCATCAACATCTTCTGTATCTTGAATTTTTTCATCTCGCCTGTTTAACTTTAACAAAGTATAAGGAGGTAAATTCATCAACTTAGCAAGGTTGCCTCGTTGAATCGCTATCTCTTTTTGTGCAACGGTAGAGGATAACTTGGCTTGAGCATAAGCTGTTTCTGCTTGCAGTTTGTCTGATAATGGCACAAGTCCCAAATTAAAACGACTAGACGCTTCCTCATAGGCTTTTTGAGAAGCCTTCTCACTCTCCAGTAAACCTTCATACTTTTCTTCTGCTGACAAAACGCTAAAAAAACTTTCCGCGACATTATAAAGCAACGTTTGCAAACTATTATCATATGTATAATAAGCACTATTCAGATACGTTTTAAACTGCTCCGCCGTTGCAGAACGACCGCCGAAATCCAACAGAAGCCACTTTAATGATAAATCAGCATTTGTATCTGTCTGATCATCTGAACCATCGCCATCTACTTTTGTATTACGCTGTGTTAACGAGGCCGCTCCATCAATGCTCGGCAGATAAGAAGACAAACTTTGACCATATTGAGCCCCTGAAACCTTTGTTGCCAAATAGCTTACTTTCAAAGAGGGATTTTGACAAACAGCTATTTCCATAACATCTAATAAATCTAAATTCTCTGTTATTTTCTTATGATGACAAACCTGTTCATTTTCTTGTTTATAAATACCAAAAGGATCCAAGGCAAAAGCTGGAAAAACAAAGAAAAGAAAAAAAAGACTAAAATCTAATTTAAGAATAAACTTCATAATTCACTCCTTTTTGTATCATAAATCCCTTTTCTTAACAAAATATAAACCTCTTCATCGTTTTTACAGGTGCTTTTTATATAAGGATAATTTTTTTATCTTATAGGATGTTTTTTCGATCAAAAAATGGAATAAAAAAAAAGCCCTTAGAAACAGGGCTTTTGTATGATTTTTTAAATCAACTGTTCGCAAAGAAAGAGACTTTAGGTCGAGGATCTTTTAACTCGATGGTATCTGAACTATCATAGAAATCATCCCACATATCTAAAGCATCGCAGACAGCCTGAATTAAGAAATCCTGAACACTTTCTCCATTTTTATGGGCATGTTTTTCCAACTTCTCATATAGTCTTTCGTCAATATTAAGCGCTATCTTACGTGCCATTCTTCTCTCCCTATTTTTAGTTTCTAAATTTGTTATAGACGCACGAGTTAGAGACTGCAACAAAAAAATGCGACTTTTTTTGCCGAGTCGCTCTAATTGTTTTCTTGCACGACTCGCAAAGGCGCAGAAAGTCTAGCTTTAGATAAGATAATTTTTTTTAAAAAAAGAACCGCTATTTTGCCTATTTTTTAAGCAACTTTCTTTTGCATGTCTCTTTTTTTTAGTTTTTCCGATTCGAATCGATAAGTGCTTTAATATATTTTCTCCCTAATAGCTTTAAAACTGATATTTTTCCTTTTTAACGTTTTGTTTATGCTTTTATTATAGACTCATAACCAAGTTCTTATAAGGGGTTATTTGTTCTTTTTTTGTTCTTAAATTCTTCATAAAAACTCTAAAAAAATGACTCATTTCCTATGCAAATTCCCATTGACTCCCATCTCATCCCATGATATCCCATAAGAAGAAAAGAAACAGGAAACGAGTCGTATAAAAACAGGGGAACATTATGGTCAAGAAAAGCTGTCTTTTCCTTGATACCATTCAAAATAAAATCGATACCAAACTTCGCATATCGGTTCCTGGTTCATTTCGCGCTGTCTTAGAAGAAATGAACACAGAGTTAATTCTATATGCTTCATTCAAACAACCCTGTCTGGAAGGACTAACAGGGGATATGCTAGAGGTTCTTGCTCAAGGTATCTATGAACAATATGACATGTTTTCTGAAGAAGAAAATGATTTAACGAGTCTTATTTTTGCAGAATCACGCGTTTTTCCTTTGGATAGCACCGGACGTTTAACTTTACCTCCTAAATTGATGGAACACGCTGAATTATCTGATACAGCCCTGTTTGTCGGGAAGGGTAAAACCTTTCAAATCTGGAATCCTGAAATCTTCGCCGAAGAGCAACAAAAAATTCGTGAAAAGATGAAAACACGGCCGCTCACGTTCCGCCTAAAAAAGGAGGTAAATGAATGAGCCGCCACATTCCCGTTCTATTGAAAGAAGCTGTGGCAGCCCTTCGAATTCAGGATAACGGGGTTTATGTGGATGGCACCTTTGGAGCAGGAGGATATACCTCTTTCATTTTAGAGCAAAATCCAACTGTCCATGTCTATGCTTTAGATCGAGATGAAACCGCTATCTCTGCCGGTCGAGCACTTGTAAAAAAATACGCTCCTCGACTTCATTTAATTCATGGTTGTTTTGGAGACATGTCAGAACTGATACCGGAATCCGTAGACGGAATTGTGTTAGATATCGGTGTTTCCTCAATGCAGATTGACACACCTGAACGCGGTTTTTCATTTCAAAAAGATGGTCCTTTAGATATGCGTATGGGACAAACGAGGTTAACTGCTGCCGATATAGTTAATACATTCAAAGAAAATGAATTAGCCGATATTCTGTTTCAATATGGGGAAGAAAAGAAAAGTCGATTAATTGCAAAAAAAATCATTGAACGTCGCAAAGAAAAACCTTTTAAAACTACCCTTGATTTAGCACAACTTATTCACGGATGTATGCCGCACAAAGAAGGCGAGATTGATAGCGCGACACGAACATTTCAAGCCTTGCGCATTTATGTAAATGATGAATTAGGAGAATTGGAACGAGCTTTAATTGCCGCTAAAAGCTTATTAAAGCCTGCCGGAATTTTAGCAGTTGTTTCTTTTCATTCTTTAGAAGATAGAATCGTCAAACGCTTTTTCCAAGAACAAAGTGGACACACCCCCAATACGAATAAGCATCTTCCTCCTGTTCAAAAAGAAAAGCCCAGTTTTGAATTGTTAACGAAAAAGCCAGTAACGGCAACTTTAGAAGAAAAAAACGCCAATCCTCGCTCAAGATCTGCCAAACTTCGTGTGGCAAGGAGGCTTGCATGAAACGTTTTTTATTTAATATGATTTTCGTATTGCTTGCCTTTATGTCTTCTGCCGGTATGTTTATTTTAAAGTATCAGGTCATTGTTCAAGAAGAAAAACTTGCCTCTCTTCAACATGAGATTATCAAAAACCAACGGACTATTCATGTTTTAAAAGCGGAATGGTCTCATCTCAACGATCCAGAGCGTATTCGAACGTTAATTGAAGCACACACAAAGCTGGCTGTTGTTAAGTCTACTCAAATTATTCAATTAGAAGATGTCGCTTTAAAAGAACTCCCCGCTCCGACACGCAAACCGCAAATTGTTCCTGTCGCCTACGAAAGACCATAAAATGCCTTTTAAGAAAAAAAAAGAAACTTTCTTCTATGTCGGACAAGAAATTCCTGTTTCCGGAGGTGATCGCTATCGTTTTTTAGATAAAGCTACCGTTTCTGCTTTAAAAACGGGACGTTTAAGAATGTTGTTTGTTGCCTATGTTTTTTTAATAGCTTTTCTCATCCTAGGAGGTCGCCTTTTTGAACAAACAATTTTAAAAAAGAATATCAATCCCCCTCGACGGCAGCTTTCTTTAACAGACTTACCCGTTAAACGGGCCGATATTGTTGATCGAAACGGAACAATCCTAGCGACTAGCCTCCCAACCGTTGATTTATATATTGATGCGCGTCATGTGCCGCATCCGCAACAACTGGCAGAAGATTTAATAAGTGTTCTACCGGATCTAAAAAAAGAAACAATTTTAAAACAAATTGCAACAAAAAGCAGTTTCCGGTTTATCAAAAGAAATTTAACACCAAAAGAACAATACGCAGTCAATCGTCTGGGCTATCCGGAATTAAATTTCATAGACGGAGAACAACGCATTTATCCCCAAAGTCATTTGTTTTCACATTTGTTAGGTTTTACCAACATTGATAATAAAGGCATAACCGGACTTGAAAAAGCATTTGATGAACAATTAACCCAAGATACTACACCAATTCGACTTTCTGTAGATACCGGCATTCAAAATATTGTGCGTTATGAATTAGAAAAGGGCATTCAAAAGTTCAACGCCACCGGAGGAGCCGCTGTTGTTATGAATGCCAAAAACGGAGAAGTATTAGCTCTTGTTTCTCTTCCTGATTTTGATCCGAACCGTGCGTCGACGCGAACAAATCAAAATCTTTTTAACAAAGCAACCTTAGGTGTTTATGAAATTGGATCTGTTATGAAGCTCTTCACAGTCACAATGGGTCTTGAAAGTAAAACTATCACGCCTGATGATAAAGTTGATGCGACTGAACCTTTAAAATATGGTCGTTTCCGTATAACAGATTATCAAGGGAAAAATCGTTTTTTAACTATTCCGGAAGTTTTAATTTATTCATCTAATATTGGCTCGGCAAAAATAGCTTTAGCTATGGGAGAAGAGCAACAACGTGCTTTTTTAGAACGTTTTGGCTTATTGTCACCACTATCATTTGAACTACCGGAAAAAGGACGACCAATGTATCCTGATCCTTGGCGAGAAATTAACACTGTCACTATTGCGTATGGATATGGTCTGGCTATTTCACCGCTTCATGTAGCTTCTGCCGTCAGTGCTATTGTGAATGGAGGTTTATACCATCATCCGACTGTTTTAAAGGGGAAAAATGACACTGAACCGGCGACACAAGTCATATCACCCCAAACATCTCGCATCATGCGTTTTATGATGAGAGCTGTTGTTGACATAGGCTCAGGAAAAAGCGCTAACATTAAAGGATATTTAGTCGGAGGAAAAACAGGCTCTGCAGAAATGCAAGATGAAAACGGACGATACGTTAAAGGAACTTTAAGAACTTCTTTTGTCGGAGCTTTTCCTATGGATGATCCTCAATATGTTGTTTTTGTTATGTTGGAAAACCCGATGAAACGTGAAGAAGACTGGTATTTCAATACAGCTGGTTGGAACGCGACGCCTACAGGAGGACGCATTATAGAGGCTATTGCACCTCAACTTGGTATTATTCCAAAAGAAGAACTTGAAAAACCAGCCTATATTGAGGTAGCCTATAGTCAGTATAAAAAGAAAAAATAGGAAGAGAATATGAAACTTGCTGAATTACTCAAAATTGCCAGAGTGGCAACTCCTTTTGAAACAGACATCGATATTCGTGGTATTACCTCGGACTCGCGCGAGGTTGAAAAAGACTATTTATTCGTTGCTTTACCTGGCACGAATCACAATGGACTAAAATATGTTCCAGATGCAATTTCTAAAGGAGCAGCAGCTATTCTGACACAAGAAGCTTTCGAAGCTTCTATTCCTGTTTTTCAAACGAATCATATTCGTGAAGCCTTAGCAGCGATGTGTGTTCTTTTTTATGAACCTCATCCTGGAACACTTGTTGCCGTTACAGGGACAAATGGTAAGACTTCTACAGTTTTTTTTACAAGACAAATTTTTGAACATGCTGGCTTTCTTGCTGCAAGCATGGGAACACTAGGCGTGCAATCTAAAAATTTTCATTCCTATAGTGGAATGACAACGACAGATACGGTTCATCTGAACCAAGATTTGCAAGCTTTAGCTGAAAACGGCATTACACACGTAGCTATGGAAGCTTCCAGTCATGGATTGGAGCAACATCGTTTGGATGGATTAATGTTTAAAGCCTCAGCTTTTACAAATTTAACACGAGATCATTTAGATTATCATCTAACGATGGAGGCTTATCTTGAAGCAAAATTAAAACTGTTTACGCAGCTGACAAGTGAAATAGCAGTTTTAAATGCAGATGTTCCTGAGTATGAATCCATAAAAAGTGTCTGTCTTAACAGAGGTTTACGCATTTTTAGTTATGGGAAAGATGGAGAAGAAATCCGCTTGCTGTGTCAAACCTTACACGAAACCGGACAAGAATTAACGATTGAATTATTTGGACATGTTTACACGGTTGATGTTCCTGTTGCCGGACATTTTCAAGGAATGAACGTTCTGGCTGCATTAGGTCTAGCGATTGGTGCCGGAGTCGATATTGAAAAAGCAGTTGAAGCTTTAAAAACACTCAAAAGTCCTGATGGTCGAATGGAATTGGTTGGCCGAACCCAAAAAGGCGCATCTATTTTTGTCGATTATGCTCATACGCCAGATGGTCTAGAAACAGCTTTAAAATCTCTTCGTTTACACACAAAGGGGCATTTGAGCGTTGTTTTTGGCTGTGGCGGTAATCGAGACACGGGGAAACGTCCCATGATGGGAAAAATTGCAACAGATTTAGCCGATACGGTTATTGTGACAGATGATAACCCCCGTTTCGAAGATGCAAAGCTCATTCGTTCTCAAATTTTAGAAGCAGCTCCTCATGCCATTGAAATTGCTGACAGAGCCAAAGCTATTTTTTATGCTATTTCACACTTAGAGGCTGGGGATGTTTTATTACTGGCTGGCAAGGGACACGAAGAAGGACAGCTTATTAATGGTTTTATGCATCCGTTCAATGACAAAATTCAAGCGATTCTCAGTTTAAGAACTTTAGAAGAAAAACCTCTTTGGACAAGTGATGAATTAATAGAAGCAACTTCAGGAAAGGCTTATAAAACTTTTGTAGGCTACGGTGTTTCAATTGATACGCGGACACTTGTCCCCGGAGACATTTTTATCGCGCTTAAAGGAGAAAGACTTGATGGTCACGATTACGTCGCAGAAGCCTTAAAAAAAGGAGCAGCAGCTGCCATCGTCAGCCATGACATCCCGGATGTTTCAGACTCAGCAAAGCTCTTCTTTGTTGTCAACACAGATGAAGCTCTAGAAGATATGGCTCGTTATGCGATGCGCCATTCTCGGGCCTTAAAAATCGGGATTACGGGCAGTTCAGGGAAAACAACAACAAAAGAAATGCTTGCTTTGGCATTAACCGGGCAAGGAACAATTCATGCGACTAAAGGCAACTTAAATAATCAATGGGGAGTTCCTCTAACGCTTGCACGTTTGCCACGTTTGACTGATTATGCCATTATTGAAATGGGAATGAATCATACGGGAGAAATGGAATATCTTTCTCACTTAGTCGAGCCTGATGTTGCGATGATTACGATGATCGGCTCGGCACATCATGAGTTTTTTAAAACACTCCAGGATATTGCAGCAGCTAAAGCCGAAATTTTTATTCACATGAATAAACTCGGTACGGCTGTTTTACCAAGAGATTCAGACTATTACGAATTTTTAAAGAATAAAGCGATAGAACATACTGTTGCACATCAAATTTCTTTTGGACAAAATCTAGATGCTGACTCTCGTCTTTTAAAGGCGGAGCAAACATCAGAAGGAACATTTGTTTCTGCGAGCCTTATGGGAGAATTGGTCACCTTTTCATTACAAACGACCGGCATGCACTTTGTTATAAATGCTCTCGGTGTTTTAGCTATAGTAAAAGCCTTGGGAGCAGATGTAAAAAAAGCAGCTCAGAACCTATCTAAGATGAAGCCGCTCAAAGGACGAGGAGAACAAGTCCAAGTATGCCTTGATGGTAAGCTCATTACTTTAATTGATGACAGTTACAACGCGAATCCTTCATCTATGAAGGCAGCTCTTTCCGTGTTGGGACAAAAGCAAGGGCGTAAACTGGCTGTTTTAGGAGATATGCTTGAATTAGGCGAACAATCTAAAACGTTGCATACTGCTTTAGCTCAAGATTTAGTCAACCAAAAAGTAGATCGCCTTTATACAGTCGGACGAGAAATGCGGGCTTTGTTTGAAGCCGTTCCAGCAGAAATGCGTGGTTGGGCTGCACAAACTGCATTAGAGCTGCTTCCAATTCTGAAACAAGACTTAAGAAATGGCGATGTTGTTTTGTTTAAAGGCTCGAACGGGACAAAAATAACTCGTTTGGTTGAGGCTCTTCAAAATTAGGAAAGGGATAAAATATGCTGTATTGGCTTTTACTTCCGTTATCTCAAAATTATACCATTTTTAATTTACTGAAATATCAAACTTTCCGTTCAGGAGCTGCTCTTTTAACGGCCTTAATCATTTGTCTTATAATAGGTCCGCACTTAATCAAATTTTTAAAATCAAAAAGCAAACAACCGATTCGCAAAGATGGTCCTCAAACGCACTTGAAAAAAGAAGGAACTCCGACCATGGGCGGTCTGATGATTTTAATCAGTTTATTTATTTCAGTTCTTTTATGGGCAGATTTAAGAAGCCCTTATATTTGGATGCTTTTGATTGTCACAGCCATCTATGGATTATTAGGTTTCAGAGATGATTATCTAAAAGTCATTCAACATAATCCAGATGGTGTATCCGGCCGTAAAAAGCTTTTTTGGCAATTTATAACGGCGGCTGGATTGGTTTTTTGGATTATGAGCTTAGCTCCAGCCGAAATGGCTACCGAACTTGCTTTTCCGTTTTTTA
This sequence comes from uncultured Alphaproteobacteria bacterium, assembly GCA_944392795.1. Taxonomy (GTDB): domain Bacteria; phylum Pseudomonadota; class Alphaproteobacteria; order CAAHEQ01; family UBA3637; genus CALXXX01. The sequence goes on from CALXXX010000024.1 coordinate 38,671, forward strand.
AAAATCTTTTTTTAAATTTGGGAGTTTTTTATCTATTTTTTGGAGCAATTGTCATTGTCGGTTCTTCTAATTCAGTCAATTTAACAGACGGTTTAGATGGCCTCGTTTCCGTTCCGCTCATTATGGCGAATTTAGCTTTTGTTATTATTGTTTATGTTTGTGGCAATGCTATTTTTGCTAATTATCTTCAAATTCCTTATGTTCCCGGTATCGGAGAAATGACGATTTTTGGCTGTGCTGTCATAGGAGCTGTTCTTGGCTTTTTATGGTTTAATGCGCCACCGGCTGAAATTTTTATGGGGGATACCGGTTCTCTAGCTTTGGGAGGCGCATTAGGTACAATGGCTGTGGCAGCCAAACATGAACTGGTTCTGGCCATCGTAGGAGGCTTATTTGTCATTGAAGCACTTTCTGACATCATTCAAGTTGGAAGTTATAAAATGCGTAAAAAGCGCGTCTTTTTAATGGCTCCCATTCATCATCATTTTGAAAAAAAAGGATGGCCGGAAACAAAAGTTGTTATTCGTTTTTGGATTATTTCAATTGTACTGGCGCTTATAGGTCTTTCTACTTTAAAAATTAGGTAAAAATGAAAATAAAAAAACAACTTCAAGAAATACGATTTTTTTTAGCAGAATGGTATCGAACTTTAGATACGTGGCTATTATGGTCTATTGCCGGTTTAATTGTTTGCGGAATTTTTTTGACTTTTTCAGCCAGCCCTGTTGTGGCAGAGCGCGTTTTAAAAACGCAAGACACTTTTTATTTTGTTAAAAAACAACTGTTTTTTTTAATTCCCTCTATCGGGTTGATGTTAGGCGTTTCAATGTTATCGCCCAAACAAATTCGGCGACTGGCATTTATTGTTTTTACAGCTTCCTTAATTGCCCTAGTCTTAACCTTAGTGGCCGGTATGGAAGTTAAAGGTGCAAAGCGATGGCTTTATTTCCCGGGCTTTTCTATTCAACCATCCGAGTTTATGAAACCGGCTTTTGCGGTTATTTGTGCTTGGATATTTGCTTCTGGTCGTTTGATTGATAAATTCCCTGGTATTCGAATTGCGGGGTGTATTTATCTAACGACAATTATGTTGCTTCTTTTACAACCGGATATTGGTCAAACACTCACCATCAGCACGATTTGGGGCTGTCAGTTATTTTTGGCAGGTATTTCTGTTTTATGGGTTATTGCGTTATTGGGAATCGGTATCTTTGGCGTTATTGGGACATATTTCATTTTTCCACATGTCCAAAGCCGTATAGATCGTTTTCTTAATCCAGAAACCGGAGATGTTTTCCAAGTTCGCACCTCATTAGAAGCTTTTCATAATGGCGGCTGGTTTGGACGAGGGCCTGGAGAAGGAATCATTAAAGGAAAATTGCCAGATGCACATACAGATTTTATTTTAGCGGTTGCAGCAGAAGAGTTCGGATTTTTCCTTTGTGCTTTTTTGATTTTTTTATTTGCCTTTATTATCTTCCGAGGCTTTTTAATCATGAGCAAAGAGAAAAATCTTTTTAATATGCTGGCTGTTGCTGGACTTTTAACACAATTTGGTGTACAAGCTTTCATTAACATGGCATCGACCCTGAACCTCATTCCGACAAAAGGAATGACATTACCGTTTATTTCATACGGTGGTTCATCGCTTTTATCTTTGGCGTTCGGGTTCGGAATTATCTTGTCTTTGACAAGACGCCATCCGACACAAGGAGGATTGGAATGAAAAAGAAATTGATTGTATTGACAACAGGCGGTTCCGGAGGACATGTTTTTCCCGCAGAAGCTTTAGCGACTGAAATGAAAGGGAAAGAATATGATCTTGCTTTTATCACAGACAAGCGGATTCAAAACAAAATTCAAGGAACATTAGCAACTTTACCTATTTATTACGTCTGTGCAGAAGCAGTAACGGGAAAAGGTCTTCTGGGAAAATTAGCCAGTGCTTTTAAACTTTTAACAGGAACCGTTCAATCAATTATTCTCTTAACAAAATTAAAACCCTCTCTTGTCGTTGGTTTCGGAGGATATGCTTCTATACCTGCAACATTAGCGGCACAATTGCTTCATATTCCGGTTGTCTTACATGAGCAAAATGCTATCTTAGGTCGAGCTAATCGTCTTCTAGCGCGACGGACTCGTTTAATTGCTACTTCTTTCACTCCGACGCAACTGATACCAGAAGGTATTAGCACTCGACAAACAGGTATGCCGGTTCGCCCTCAAATTATGGAAAAGAAAGGAACACCCTATCCGACGGATAAAGATGAATTCCGTTTATTGATTATCGGAGGGAGTCAAGGTGCTCGAGCTTTTTCAGATATTATCCCAAAAGCCTTAATTAATTTAGCGCCAGATTTAAAAGCAAAGCTCGTTTTAACGCAACAAGTTCGCCCGGAAGATGAAAAGCGCGTCAAAGAAGAATATCGTAATTCTGGCATTAAAAGTATTACGTTATCTTCGTTTTTTAATAATATTCCCGAGCTTTTATCTAAAGCTCATCTTGTTATTTCGCGTTCAGGTTCTTCGAGCCTTGCTGAATTATCTGCCTTAGGAAGACCGGCGCTACTTATTCCGCTTCCCACTTCAGCTGATGACCATCAAACAGCAAATGCTCGCGTATGGACGGCGGATGGAAGCGGTTGGTTGATGATAGAAAAAGATACAACGCCTGATAAATTATCCAGCCGATTAACGGAACTGATGGAAAATCCGTTCATCTTACAAAGAGCAGCAGCTTGTGCACTAGGTAAAAATCAGACACGCGGCGCAGAAGATTTGGCAGAGACACTTTCGACTATTTTAAAGGAAAAAGAATGAGCTATCTTTCGAATAAAACGATTCATTTTATCGGCATTGGCGGAATCGGAATGAGTGCTATTGCCGAATCATTATTACAAATGGGAATTCATGTTCAAGGCTCAAATAATGTCGAAAATGAACATGTCATTCGTCTGCGTGAAAAAGGTATTCAGGTTTTTATTGGACAACGTGATGGAAGTTGTCTCAAAAATGTTGACATGGTTGTTACTTCCTCTGCTGTTCCACAGAATAATCCGGAATTATTAGCAGCAAAAGAAAAAGGCTTACCTATTGGTCATCGCTCGGAGATGCTGGCTGAACTGTTGCGTTTAAAACAAGGTATTACAGTTGCAGGTACACATGGGAAAACAACGACAACAGCTATGATTGCTGATGTATTAGAAAAAGGTGGACTAGAGCCTTCCTATATTGTTGGTGGGATTATGAATGTTTGCGGCAGCAATGCAAAAATCGGACGAAGTGATTGGATGGTTGTTGAAGCGGATGAATCGGATGGCAGCTTTTTACGTCTTCCAAAAATGATCTCTGTTGTTACAAATATTGACCCAGAGCATCTTGATTATTATGGTTCTTTTGAACAAATGAAAAAAGCTTTCATTCATTATCTGCAAACCACATCTTTTTATGGATTTTGTGTTGCTTGCTTAGATCATCCCGTTGTCAAAGAAGTCATTGAGCACGTTCCAAACAGACGTATTATTACTTATGGATTGGATAAAGCAGCTGAAATTCATGCCGAAAATATCCATATTGAACCAGGGAAATTGAATTTTGATATTGTAATTAAAAATGAAATTTTCCCAAACTGGACATTACCCATGTTTGGAATACACAATATTTTAAATGCAATGGTTCCGATTGCCATAGCAAAAGAACTAGGCATGCCTTTGGAAAAAATAAAAAAAGCTTTATCTTATTTTGATGGCGTTCAACGTCGTTTTACCAAACGCGGGACCTTTAATGGCATCACAATTTACGATGACTACGCTCATCATCCTGTAGAAATTGCCGCCGTTTTAAAAGCCGCAAGAGAAGCCGTTGGGACACATCAAGTTGTTGCTATTTTCCAGCCCCATCGTTATTCTCGAGCAAAAGATTTAGCAGATGCATTTGCACATTGTTTTGAAAAAGCAGATCGTGTTTATGTCGCAGATATTTATTCTGCCGGAGAAAAGCCTTTGCCGGATATCAACAGAGATATTCTAGTCGCAAAAATTAAAGCTTCCGGTCATAAAGGAGCATTTGCTTTAACGAGTAAAAATGAATTAAAAGAGATTGTCTTAAAGCACATGAGCGCCGGTGATTTAATAATTGGTCTTGGCGCTGGTGATATCTCAAAATGGATGAAAGAACTACCGGAAATTTTAAATGAAAGAGAGGCTGTATGATTTTTGATAAACTAAAAAGTTTTTTTACGCATCAAAGACCTCACATTTTTTTACCGCGCACAAAAAGTGAAATTAAAAAAAATATTCCTTTAGCAAAAAAAACTTGGATGGGTGTTGGTGGTGAAGCCGAATTTTATTTCGAACCTTTTGACGAAAAAGATTTAAGTTTTTTTATCAAAAACAAGCCAGCTATACCAATGACGGTTTTAGGCGGAGGCTCAAATGTCATTATTCGTGACAAAGGAGTCCCCGGAATTGTTGTTCATTTAGGGAAAAGTTTTGCAAACATTACACGAAAAGGCAATATTATTACTTGTGGAGCTGGTCTTTTAACCATTGACCTTGCGAAATTTGCGCAAAAAGAAGGATTATCCGGTTTTGAATTTTTATCAGGTATTCCAGGTTCTGTGGGAGGTGCTCTTCGGATGAATGCAGGAGCCTATGGTTCTGAGATAAAAGATATTTTGACGTCCATTCGTCTTGTTGATGGCAATGGTTCCGTTCAAGAATTTTCTCCACAAGCTGATTTTTTTCAATATCGTCGCAATGCTTTACCGGATGATTGGATTTTTATAGGTGCTTCTTTTAAAGGAACGCCAGCAGAACCAACAGTTATTCAGTCAAAGATGGATGAGTTTAAGAAAAAAAGAGAAATGGGACAACCGACTGGCGTTAAAACATGCGGTTCCACCTTTAAAAACCCAGAAGGATTAAAAGCGTGGCAATTAATAGATAAAGCAGGATGTCGAGGTCTTAAAAAAGGCGATGCAATCGTATCAGAAAAACATTCTAATTTTCTGATTAACCAAGGGAAAGCAACCGCTGAAGATGTAGAAGAGCTTGGTGAAGAGGTTCGTCGCCGTGTTTTGAAAAAATGCGGGGTCCATCTGGAATGGGAAGTAAAGCGCATTGGTATTCGAGGAGATGAGGAATGAAAAAAGTAGCTGTCGTTGCTGGCGGAATGTCTTCGGAACGAGAAATATCGTTGATGACGGGACAAGGCGTTTTAGAATCTCTGTTAAGACAAGGATACGATGCTTTTTTATTAGAGTTAACACCTCACATTTTTGACTTTGTTCGGACCTTAGAAAAAGAGAAGCCAGATGTCATTTTTAATGCGCTTCATGGTCGCTTTGGAGAAGATGGCAACATCCAAGGCTTATTCAATCTGATGCAAATTCCTTATACACATTCAGGTGTTCTCGCTTCTGCTCTTTCCATGAACAAGAAAATGGCAAAAATACTTTTTGAAAAGGAAGGATTACCGGTAGCGGAAGATAAAATTATTACTCTTTTTGACTTAAAGCAAAAGGAACATTTACCATATCCCTATGTTATCAAACCATTAAATGAAGGGTCTTCTGTCGGGGTTTATATTATTACAAGTCCTGAAGATGAAAAGGCTTTGATGGAACGTTGGCCTTTTGGCGGAGCCGCTGTTATGATGGAGGAGTATATTCAAGGACGAGAGATGAGTGTTCCTGTTTTAGATGGAAAAGCAATTGGTGTTGTTGAAATTGCTCCCAAAAAAGGATTTTATACATATGAAAATAAATATCAAGAAGGAAGGACAGATCATTTTATTCCCGCACCTATTCCTCAAAAGCAAACAGATCTTTTAATGGATTATGCTGAACGCGCGCATCACGTTCTCGGTTGCAAGGGAGCATCCAGAACGGATTTCCGTTATGATGACACTCAGCCAGATAAAGAACCTCGTCTTGTTATTTTGGAATTGAATAATCAACCCGGAATGACGGCTCTTTCTTTACTGCCGGAAGTCGCAAAAAAAGCTGGCATTTCCTACGATGAAGTAGTATCATCCTTGGTGGAGGAAGCTGAATGCGAAGAATAAAAAAACAAAAGAAAAAAACAAAACTAACTTTTCGCCAACTCTTTCGGCGAACCATTAAGATATTTTTTTTGATTGTTTTTTTATGTTTTATCTGTGTTGGTATATGGAGCTTTAAAACAGGCTATTTACAAAACAAATGGACAGAAGCTAAGCTTTTTTTCCACGAAAGTATGGGAAAAGCAGGGTTTTCTGTCAAAGATGTTTTCATTCAAGATCGGGTGAGAACGTCTTTTAGCAGTCTTCAAGAAGCTATTGCCGTTAATCAAAATATGCCTATGACGCAGGTTGATATTTATGCCATGAAAGAACGTATTAAAGCTCTTCCTTGGGTTAAAGATGTCATTATAGAACGCAAGCTTCCCAATCAATTATTCATTCAATTAATAGAGCGTCGCCCTATTGCTTTATGGCAAAAAGATGGACGCCATCATCCTTTGGACGAGGAAGGTAATGTGATTAATGTTTCTCCAAAAGGATTAGAATATTTACTTATTACGGTTGGGGAAGATGCTCCTCGTCACACACCTGAATTGGTAAATGAGCTGATAAAATATCCTGAATTAAACCGTCGCGCCATGTCTGCAGTTCGAATCGGGGGACGCCGTTGGAATTTAATTCTAGATGAAGTCGATGATGGGCTTGAAATTTACTTGCCAGAAAATGATGTACCTGCCACATTAGCTCGTTTAGACCGTTTAAATAAAGAACATGATCTATTAAATAGACAGCTCAAACGAATTGATTTACGATTACCTGATCGCCTTATTGTTCAAACAATTGATAATCGTCCTATTCAACCATTACGTTCTGCCCCCAAAAATTTAACTGGAGGACATGATGTCTAACTTGATCAAAAATGGTTTTGTCACTGCTTTGGATATCGGTTCAACAAAAATTTGCTGTTTAATTGCAAAGGTTCTTTCCGATGGTTCTTTTCATATTATCGGGAGTGGCTATGCGCAAGCAAAAGGTATAAAAAACGGTGTTATTGTTCACTTAAATGATGCAACCGCTTCTATTCAAGATGCCATCATGATGGCAGAAGAGAAAGCTGAACGTCGTGTTGAATCTGTTATTGTGAACATCTCATCAACACAATTAAAATCAACTTTTGCCAAAGCAGAAATAGAAATTGCAGATAATAAACCTGTCTCCTCCAACGATGTTCGTAAGTTAATTGATTTAGCTTTACAAAAAGCTGAATTATCTGACCAAGAAATCATTCATCAACTTCCCCTTTCTTATGACTTAGACGGACAAAACGATATAATAGAACCATCCGGACTTTACGGTAAAAAATTAAGTATTGTTTTACATGTTATTTCCATTCCTCTGACACAAATTAGGAATCTTTCTCTTGCTCTTGAACGATGCCACGTTTCCATTGATGCCAAAGTTGCAACACCTTATGCTTCTGCCCTTTCTGTTTTAAGCGAAGATGAAAAAGAAACTGGAGCGACTCTTATTGATATAGGGGGAGGAAATGCGTCAATTGCTATTTTCTCTGGCGGTTTTATTCGCTACGCAGCAGCTCTTCCTTTAGGTGGACTTTTATTAACTAAGGATATTGCACAAGTTTTAAAAACGCCTTTTTCTGATGCTGAACGTGTTAAAACGCTTTATGGAAGTGCTTTTTTATCGCCACAGGATGAAAAAGAAACTTTAAGTGTTCCCCTTATTGGAGAAACAGAAGAAGGAACACTGACAACATTACCACGTTCTTATTTAATTTCCATTATGGTCCCTCGCATTGAGGAGATGTTGGAATTAACGAACGGCTATTTAAAAAGTCAAGAAACAGATGATTATGCTACACGCCGAATTGTCTTTTGCGGCGGAAGCAGTCTGATACCCGGGTTAAGAGAAAAAGCAAGTGCTATGCTGGAGGCACAAGTTCGAATGGGTAAACCTCTCATGATGAAAGGATTGCCTGATTTTATGCCAAGCACGACCTTCTCGACAGCTACAGGTCTCTTGCGTTATGCGGCGAATCGGCGTATACATTCCGAAGATAAACGAATTAAACCTACAACTTCTTCAACTAGTTTTATAAAAAGGGCGACAAAATGGCTGATGCAGAATTTTTAAAAACAGAATCAGATACAGACTTAAAAATTGGACTACCGGAGCAAGGTCCTGAAATTTTGCTAACCCCCAACATCGGCGTTATCGGCGTTGGTGGCGCCGGAGGGAATGCTGTTAATAATATGATTAATTCTCATTTAGCCGGTGCGTCATTTATTGTAGCGAACACAGATGCGCAGGTTATGTCTAAATCATTAACACATGAGCGCATTCAATTAGGTTCGACATTAACTCAAGGATTAGGAGCAGGTTCTAATCCAGAAATCGGAAAAGCGGCTGCTGAAGAAAGTGCTGATAAAATTAAAGAAGCAATTCAAGGTCTCCATATGTTATTCATTGCCGCTGGCATGGGAGGCGGAACCGGAACCGGAGCTTCTCCTGTTATTGCGCGCATTGCCAGAGAAATGGGTATTTTAACGGTTGGTGTTGTTACAAAACCTTTCCGTTTAGAAGGTTCTAAACGAATGCGCACAGCTGAAGCCGGTATTGAAGAGTTAGCTAAATATGTTGACACTCTGATTATCATTCCTAATCAAAATTTATTCCGCATTGCCAAAGAAAACACATCATTTGTTGATGCTTTCAAAATGGCGGACGATGTCCTATTTCAAGGCGTGAGAAGTATTACCGACTTAATGATGACACCGATGTTGGTTAATTTAGATTTTGCAGACTTAAAAACAGTTATCTGTGAAATGGGAAAAGCAATGATGGGATCTGGAGAAGCTGAAGGAGAAGGTCGAGCTTTGGCGGCTGCGGAAAAAGCGATTTCCAATCCACTCTTAGATGTCTCCATGAAAGGTGCAAAAGGTATTTTAATTAACATTTCCGGAGGCAAAGACTTAACCTTAATGGAAGTGGATGAGGCAGCCGAGCGAATCCGAGAAGAAGTGGATGAAGACGCTAATATTATTTTTGGTGCGAGCTGCGATGAAAATCTAGAAGGAAAAATTCGTGTTTCCGTTGTTGCAACAGGCCTATCTGGTGAGACAAAATCGAAAACACCTGAAACAGAAAAAATGCTCAAAGAAGCACAAGAAATTGTCCAAGTCACTCCTCCTGCTTCAGAAATCATCGTTCCAAATCCAGATGCATTAAGCACAACCGTTACACAGGAAACAACTTTATTAGATAAAGAAGATAACGTTGTTGCTTCTTTTGCATCAGAGACGACCATTACAAAGCATGATGAAGGGCAAACTATTGATAATATTTCTTTGGAAGAAACTTTTATTCCAGAACCGGCAGTTATGTCAAAACCTGATGTGGAAGACTTAGAAGAAGAAGCTGAAGAAGAATTTATTCCTTCTTTAGATGATTTGAAAGATGAACCGATTGAAACACCTCCAAAACGCTCTTTTTTGGGAGATGGTTTTTTACCGGGTATTTTTGGAGATAGAAGCTTTACGAAAGACCAAAAGCGTAGCAAGCGCTTAAAAGAAGAGACTAATCGCAAATTACCAGAAATTAATGAAGAAGATTTAGAAATTCCTTCTTTCCTCCGGCGGAAAAATGACTGATTTTCTTATTTCACGCAAATCCGCTCTTTCTATTCTAGAACAAACGGCCCGAAAAGGGAAAAGTCTCGAGGATGTTTTCGAAAAAGAAACGCAAGGTCTTGATAGTCGAGATAAAGCTTTTATTCGTATGCTAACGTCGACAACTTTTCGCCGTTTGGGACAGATAGATGATTTATTATCAACTTTGCTCAAAAAACCACTTCCTGCTCGAGCTCAAAAAGCGCAAGATATTTTAAGGCTCGGCATCACACAACTCTTATTCATGGAAACGCCGGCACACGCTGCCGTATCCACTTCTGTGGAATTGGCTCGTCAAACGGGAGAAGATTTTTATGTTCCCCTTATCAATGCATTACTCAGAGAATTAACGCGCCGCGGAGACAGCCTTCTAAGAATGCAAGATGCCGCTTTACTCAATACACCTTCTTTTATCTGGGACAGTTGGGTAAAAGCTTATGGGCAAGACAAAGCTCGCGCCATGGCAGAAGCCAACATGACAGAACCGTCCGTTGATATTTCTGTCAAGGAAAATCCAGCCTATTGGGCAAAGCAATTAAATGGAGAATTATTACCAACCGGCTCTGTTCGTCTTGCTCCTAATAGTTACATTCCGGAACTTCCCGGTTTCCAAGAAGGAGCCTGGTGGGTTCAAGACGCAGCCGCCGCTTTAGCTGTCCGGTTAATGGGAGATGTTAAAGGGCTTAAAACAGCAGATTTATGTTCAGCTCCGGGGGGGAAAACAGCCGGTCTTCTTAATGCTGGAGCCATCGTTGACGCTTATGATATTTCCGCAAAGCGCCTTCAACGAGTCGAGGAAAATCTCAGACGACTTCATTTATCCGCAAGTTTAATTGCAAAAAATGCTAATGAAATAGAAGGCAAAGAAATTTACGATAAAATTTTAATCGATGCCCCTTGTTCTGCAACAGGCACATTACGGAGACATCCGGATATTATCGTTCATCGAACAGCTCAGGATATTGAACGCTTACAAAACGCGCAAGAAAACTTGTTAAAAACAGCGCATCGTCTGGTGAAAAAAAACGGAACTGTTGTCTATTGCACTTGCTCATTACAAAAAGAAGAAGGGGAAGACATAATTGATAAGTGTGCTTTCTTATTTGATAGAGTTCCCATCACCGATTCGCTCTTGCATCCCCATTTAACAATCCACGGAGACATCCGAACCTTTCCAATGGACGGAACAGATGGCTTTTTTATGGCTAAATTAAGAAAAAAAGGAGACAAATATGCCTAAAACAATTGCTTTTTTATTCTCAGGTAAGATCGAAAGTCCGACAAATTTAGCTCTTTTAACTGGAATGGATGCCTTAGATAAGTCTCAATATACCCCTATCGCATTTGTCGAAGACATGAATGGAAGCTTTACAAAAAAGCTACAAAAGCAAAAACTCAAGCTTGTTCCTTTTCAGCTAAAATGTCCGGTTGATCCAAAAGCTTCTCGCCTTAAAGGAGCTTGGCAAACATTCCGTAATTCTTTGATGGTTTTAATGTTGGTAAAACATTATCAAATTGATTTCGTTGTTTCGGCAGAAATGGGATTAATTTTAGCTTTCTCTCCCGGAGTTTACGCTGCTCATAAAAAAATCATTTGGATGCAAGAATCTTTATGGGAAGATTATCCCATCGCAGAACTCTGGTCAGGATATATGGGAGGTTTATTTGTCAGTTCAGAAAAAGTATTAAAATCGCTTCCCCCTTCTTTGCAGTATCATGCAAAAATTTTAGAACCTCCGTCCTTTGAAACAGCGCTCAAAAAGAAAGAAATTGCAAAAAATTATATAGAAACGCTTTTAAAAGATTGCAATTAAAATTCTTTCGTTGTAAAACTAAAAATAGTTAGGCAATCACAAAGGAGAAATAAATGAAAAAAACTTTTTTAGCGATATTGGCCGGTATGATTCTGTTTTCCAGTCCTGTTTTAGCACAAACGAATAAACGCTTGGAAATGCTTGGAACGTTTGGTTCTTGGACTGCATACAAAATGGATGAAAAAGACGGTAAGTTATGTTATATGGCTTCCGTTCCTCAAAAGTCAGAAGGAAAATACAAACGCCGCGGAGATGTTGTGTTAATCGTAGCTCACCGTCCAAATGAAAAAACATGGGACGTTGTTAGTTTAACTGCCGGTTATACTTATAAAAAAGATTCTTCTGCGTCCATTAAGATTGATAACCAAAAAGCGATTAGTTTATTCACGCATGAAGATACGGCTTGGGCAAATTCTTCCAAAGCCGACTCACAATTGGTCCGTATGATGAAAGCGGGGAATAAAGCTGTTATTCAAGGAAAATCATCCCTGGGTACTTTAACAACTGACACGTTCTCTTTATCAGGCTTTACAAAAGCATACAACGCCATCAGCAAAGCTTGCGGTAAATAATAAATGAAAGATTTAGTGGGCTTGTCCCGCGAAGCGCTTCTGACCGAAGTCACAGCTTTAGGTGAGAAGCCTTTTCGCGTTAAGCAATTGTGGCAATGGATTTATAACAAAGGCGTAACTGATTTTACGCAGATGACAAATATTGCCAAACCTTTACAAAAACGATTAGCGGAAAATTATTTTATTTCAAGACCTCAAATCGTCACAGAAAAAAACTCAACGGATAAAACACGCAAATGGCTTTTCCGCTTCGCAGACGGAAAAGAAGTCGAAACCGTTTATATTCCAGAAGAAGATCGTGGAGCAGTTTGTCTATCCACCCAAGTGGGCTGTCAAATGGGATGCCGCTTCTGTCACACAGGGACACAAGGCTTTACGCGCAATTTAACTGCCGGCGAAATCGTCGGCCAATTTATGGCCGCGCGAGACAGTTATGGTGAATGGCCCTCCCCCACAGATGAAACGCGTTTTTTATCAAATGTTGTCGTCATGGGCATGGGTGAACCGCTTATGAATTACGATAATTTAGTAACGGCGATGCGAATCTTAATGGACGGAGAAGGAATTGCTTTATCTAAACGTCGAATAACCGTTTCAACCTCCGGTATTGCTGATAAAATTCCGAACTTAGCAACGGATTTGGGGGTAAAACTAGCTGTCAGCTTACATGCTCCGACTGATGATATCCGAAATCAAATTATGCCTATTAACCGACGTTTTCCTTTAAAGGATTTAATGGAAGCTTGTAAAGAATACCAACAAAAATTAGAGCATCGTCAATATATTACAATGGAATACGTTATGTTGAAAGATGTTAACGACTCGATTGAGCAAGCTCATCAATTGATTGATTTGGTTAAGGGATTGGAAGTAAAATTTAATCTGATTCCTTTTAATCCCTGGGACGGTTGTCCTTACGAATCTTCTTCTAACAATGCCATCCGCCGCTTTCAAAAAGTTTTAGAAGATGCTTGGTTCCCTGCGCCGATTCGCGTTTCCAGAGGCCAAGACATTATGGCCGCCTGTGGTCAACTTAAATCCGTTTTCCACAAAGAACAAAAGAAATAAGCTATTTTTACATGAAAAGGTATGCATTTTTTACCTTTTATTAAGAGATTATATCGTATTTTGACTCTCAAGAGAAGAAATTGCCCACGGGCAATTGAATTTTCTTGTCTTCCAAAATCAGCTATGCTAGTTTTGGAATTGGTTAATTAACCTATAACTTATAAGAAAAGGATTTTTAAAATGAAAAATACTCAACAAGGTCGTTCTATGATTGAAATGCTCGGCGTTTTAGCCATTATCGGTGTTTTGTCCATCGGTGGCTTGGCTGGTTACACAATGGCGATGAACCGCCACAGAGCAAACCAAATTTTGGACTATGTCTCTCGTGCTGTTGTTATTGCTCAAACAAAGGGCGATGGTGCACAATCCATCGATGATACTTGCCAAAACATTTTGGATGGTGAAGCAGTTCCTGTCTCTGGCATGACTTGCGAAGTAGATCGTACAGCTGGTATCGATCAAAATACAACAGTCACAGTTGGTGGTGTTAATGAACGTATTGCTGCTGCTTTAGCAAACCGCTCCGGCAACCAAGTAACAATTACATCCACTTCAAATGGTGCTAATTTCACATTCATGAATTAATTTTCTGAAAGGATTTTTAAAAATGAAGAATACTCAACAAGGTCGTTCTATGATTGAAATGCTCGGCGTTTTAGCCATTATCGGTGTTTTGTCCATCGGTGGCTTAGCCGGTTACACAATGGCCATGAACCGTCACAGAGCAAATCAAATCTTGGACTATGTCTCTCGTGCTGTTGTGATCGCTCAAACAAAGGGTGATGGAACACAGGAAATTTCGAATGAAAATTGCTCTACCATTTTAGATGGTGAAGATGTTCCAGTCTCCGGCATGGGATGTACAGTGAACAAAACAGCTGGCTATGCAAATATCACTGTTTCTGTAACAAATGTTAACAGCCGTATTGCAGCTGCTTTACAAAATCGTTCCGGTAACCAAGTAACGATTACATCTACTTCAAACAGTGCTGCTTTCACTTTTGCAAGTTCATAGTTTGCAAAATGAGGAAAAAACGCTCCGAGGTATCGGAGCGTTTTTTTATATCTTTTTATGAACGAAATATTGACGCTTTTCTTCATTTTTCCTATGATAAAAAGAAAAAAGGAAAATAATGAACACAGCTTTAGATCTTCTTAACAAAGGCGTTGAATACGCACAAAATAAAAATTACACTCAAGCGGAAAAATGTTTCCGTCAATCCCTAGAACTGGATCCGAATAATCCTGTTACTATTCGAAACCTTGGCAACGCTTGCGCAGCAGATGGCCGAATGACGGAAGGGCTTGTCTATCTGACACAATACTTGGATATGAGACCTGACGACTTAGAAACCATGGGACATGTCCTTTACTTAAAGTATAATTACTGCATTTGGAATGGATTAGAAAGAATGCAGGAACGCCTTAAAAAAGGATTACAAGAACATACTCTGCAATCCGAACCTAAACTTTTATTTTTGGGAATGACTTTCGAAGAACGCTATCACTATATGACGAAGCTAGCCGCAGAGAACAAAAAACTTTCTCTTTTGCGCAAAGAAAAACCTTTCTCATTACCAACTTATCAACACGACAAGTTAAAAGTCGGTTTTTTCACAACAGATATAGGACCTTCTCCTTGTGGTTTTGTCATTGCCAGTTTATGGGAAAACTTATCTCACGATGATTTTGAATGGCATTGTTTTTCTTGCCGAAAACTTTCCGATAAGCCTGAAGATGCTCCCTTAATAAAGCGGCACAAGGCGGCTTTTGATTTTTTCCATGACGTCTCGAATATAAAAGACTTCCGCATGATGGCTGATACCATAGCAAAAGAAGAAATTGATATTTTAATTGATGTCAATATGCTTATCAATTCAATGTATCCGGCTTTATATTACAAGCCTGCACCGATTATCGTAAATTATTTAGGCTATCCTTCGACAACAGGCTTGCCTTGGTATGATTATATGATTGCAGATGCTTGGACCGTTCCTTCAGAAAAAGAACGTTGGTTTACAGAAAAAATTATTCGTATGCCTCATTGTTATCATTGTGTTGACACAAACCCTGAAACTTATCCAGGGCTTGCACCTAAATCGATTCTAGGACTTCCAGAAAAAGGAACTATTTTTGCCTGTTTAAATTCTCCGTTTAAAATTACACCTCACTATTGGGATATGTGGATGCGAATTTTAAAGGCTGTTCCTGACAGTATCCTTTGGTTACGTTCTTTTAATTTTGAAACTGATGAGAAATTTAAAGAAGAAGCTAAAAAACGCAATATTAATCCCAACAGAATTATTGTCTTGCCGAAAATGCCAACTCATGCAGACTTTCTGTATTGCTTCAAAAATGCTGATTTATTTCTGGACACAGAAATGTACAACGCACATTCAACTGCTTTAGAGAGTCTTTTCTGTGGTGTCCCCCTTATTACTTGTCCAGGAGACTCTTATGCCTCACGCGTTTCATCCAGTATGCTGCATGCCTTCGGATTAGATGAGATGATTTGCAAGACAGAAGAAGAATATGAAAAAAAAGCAATTGAACTTGGTCTTAATACAGAAAAGCTCAATTGTCTTAAAGCAAAAACCGTTGCGTTAATGACACAAAATAATCCACTGTTTGATATGAAATCTTATGCACGAGATTTTGAGAAGCTTTTACGACAAATTTCATCTAAAAAGAATTCTTAAAAGGCTAAATCGAAAAATTTGGAGGAACCATCAAAGATGGTTTATCCAATAAATATTTAAAAAAATCTATTCGATCTTGAACTTGTGCTCGTCCAACATCAGAGTGTACTCGTGTTAGTTCTTGTTCAGCATTTTCTAAACGCATATGAATTTTATTTTTATCCATTTCATCGGCATCGACGCCCCAAGCTAAGACAGAACAAATATTTCTTCTAATCTCCGCAACACCAGTTGAAATTAAGTAACATTTAGGACGACTTCCTTTATTATAGACCCACATAGCACCATTTTGCGTCACCGTAAACAACGGGGCTCTGTTCATTAAAACCATTAAATTTCCTTCCCAAGTCGGCAATAAAACCTTATCTGCCACCCCATCTAGAACGGTATGTGTCGGAGAAATAATATGAACATTCATTTTCCCTTCAACTTTAAGATTCTCCGGCATCGTCATCCCTTCCATCAGAAGCTTTGATTTCTTTTGCTTTTTCTTCTGCTTCTTCTATTGTCCCGACCATAAAGAAAGCTTGCTCCGGCCAGTAATCACACTTGCCTTTAATAATAGCATCAAATCCGTTAATTGTATCCTCTAATTGAACAAATCGGCCCTTTTGTCCTGTAAAGCTTTCCGCCACCGTAAAAGGTTGTGTCAAGAAACGTTGTATTTTCCTGGCTCTTGCAACAGTTAATTTATCTTCGGCAGATAATTCATCAACACCTAAAATTGCTATAATATCCTGCAAAGATTTATACGTCTGCAAAATCCGCAAAACTTCCTGAGCAACTTGATAATGACGTTGACCAACAACTTCCGATGACAAAATACGACTCGACGATTCCAAAGGATCAACTGCCGGATATAACCCTTGCTCAGCGATTTGACGACTGAGTACTGTCGTTGCATCTAAATGAGAAAAAGTCGTTGCCGGTGCTGGATCTGTCAAATCATCCGCAGGAACATACACGGCTTGAACAGAAGTAATAGATCCGTATTTCGTCGAAGTAATTCGCTCTTGTAATTCGCCCATATCAGTTGCTAAAGTCGGCTGATACCCAACAGCCGAAGGAATACGACCTAACAAAGAAGAAACCTCTGATCCCGCTTGTGAAAAACGGAAAATATTATCAATAAATAATAAAACATCTTGACCTTTTTGATCTCGAAAATATTCGGCTAATGTTAATCCGGTTAAAGCGACTAAAGATCTGGCCCCCGGAGCTTCATTCATCTGGCCAAAAACTAAAGCAGCCTTTGAATTATGACCCTTCAAGTCAATAACCCCGGATTCTATCATCTCGGTATATAAATCATTACCTTCGCGTGTTCTTTCTCCAACCCCCGTAAAAACAGAATATCCCCCGTGTTGCTTAGCAATATTGTTAATCAATTCCATAATAATTACAGTTTTACCAACACCAGCTCCACCGAATAAGCCAATTTTACCGCCTTTGGAATAAGGACATAATAAATCAATCACCTTAATACCCGTCACAAGAACAGATGTTTCCGTCGCCTGTTCAACAAAAGCCGGCGGTTCACGATGTATCGGTAACTCAAAATCACTTTTAATCGGACCTCTGCCATCTAAAGCTTCTCCCGTTACATTCATAATACGCCCCAAAGTCGCCTCCCCAACCGGAACAGTTATAGGAGCTCCTGTGTTAATCACCTCTTGATCTAAATAAAGCCCGTCTGTTGGCCCCATCGCTAGAGCACGCGCAACTGAATTTTCTAAAAGTTGAACAACCTCTAATGTGAGAACACCTTCTTCACGTTCAATTTTTAACGCATTTTGTAAAAAAGGCATTGTTTCAGAGTTAAACTGAACGTCAACGACTGATCCTGTTACCCGTAAAATATGCCCTATCTTTGTTTGAACCGACATTCTTTTCTCCTTAGCTTTCCGAACCTGCAACAACTTCCGTTAAATCCTTTGTAACTAATTCTTGTCGTTTGCGGTGATATTTTTTACTAAGCTGTGTCATCATATCACTTGCACTCTTCGATGCATTCTCCATAGCTATCATACGAGAAGCACTTTCAGAAGCCGTTGTATCTAATAAAATTTTATAAATATAAAACTCCATATAATAAGGTAAAATACGCTCTAAAATTTTAATATCTCCCCCATCATAATCATACGCCTCCGCAGGACGTGTCGACATTTTCAGTAAATTATCACTATCTATCGCACCTAAAGGAGATTTAATATGACGACCACCAATAGCACTAAACAATCTTGTCTCTTGCATTTTTAACTGTTTTTGTCCCAAAACATCTCGCTTCACATAAAATGGATCGGAACTATCTATCAGCTTTTGCCACTTATTTTCATGAAAAAACGTTTGCAAGGGAACTAATTGTTCTATTTTTATTTTCTGATTAGCTGCAGTTTCAAATTCGCTATAAATAACCGTACAAACATCAAAAGTCCCTCGATAAAACTGATCCATCAAAGTTGTTGATAATCGTTCCGCTTCTAAAAAAAGAGGCATATTTTTATCAACTCGTCTGGCAGCAATGTGAATATTTAAAGTTGGATATTTCTTTTTTAAAATCTCGCCACCTCGATATCCAAAACATAGCACACTGATTTTCTTATTTTCTTTTTCCAGAGCATCAATAACTTGTTCAAATTTATTTATTAAACTTAAATTAAACTGGCCGCATAACCCTTCATCTGATGTAATTAAAACTATTAAATGACGCTTTTCTTCCGATCGCCCTTTCAAAAGAGACGGCATCGGTAAAACTTGAGACGAACCTGATGAAATTAACTCTTCCTGCCGAGCTGTTACACTTCGCACCAAACGACGCACAATACGATTAATCTCATCCGCAAATGGATAAGCTTTCAATAAAGCTTCATGAGACTGACGCAACTTAGACACAGAAATCATCTTCATCGCCGCGGTAATTTTCATGGTCGCCTGAACTGTATTCATTCGACTTTTAAGCTGCTTCAATCCACTCATTTCTTCACTTTTTTATCCATATAGTCACTCACAAGCTCTTTTAATGTCTCATCTAATTCTTTTTCTAAAGAAGTTGATAACTTAGATGCTTTATTGATTTCTTCTAAAAGATAAGGTTGATTAAGACGAATTTGCTCTAACATTTTTGTTTCAAAATCAGGAATATCTGATGGCTCCATCGAAGATAAATACCCTTTTACAACAGCATAAAGAGAAATAAACTCTTCCTCAAATGACAAAGGTTGATGAAGCTTTTGTTTAAGTACCTCTGTCATTCGAACACCTTTACGCAATAATTCTTGAGTTGTCTCCTCTAAATCAGAAGCAATTTGCGCAAAAGAAAGCATCTCACGATATTGAGACAAGTCTAATTTCATAGAGCCGGAAATTTTTGCTAAAAGAGGACGTTGAGCTTTAGAGCCTACTCGACTGACAGATAAACCGACATTAACAGCCGGACGAACGCCTTGATGAAATAATCCGCTTTCCAAAAAAATTTGCCCATCTGTAATAGAAATGACATTTGTCGGAATATACGCAGATACATCCCCTTCTTGCGTTTCAACAACCGGTATAGCTGTTAAAGAACCTCCACCCTTTTTGTCACTCATCATCGCAGCTCGCTCTAACAGCCTGGAATGTAGATAGAAAATATCCCCAGGATAAGCTTCTCGACCAGGAGGCCGCCGCAGTAATAATGAAATTTGACGATAAGCATTTGCATGCTTTGATAAATCGTCCAGAAAAACAATAGCATTCATCCCTTGGTCACGAAAATATTCTCCAATTGTCATCCCCGTAAACGGAGCCAAATATTGTAAAGAAGCCATATCAGAGGCTGACGCTAATACAATGGTCGTATAAGCCATAGCTCCTTCATTTTGTAAAATGCGTTGCACCTCTGCAACTGTTGACTGCTTTTGCCCGATAGCAACATAAATACAATAAACTTTTTCCTTTTCGCTTTTGGCTTGTTCATTCACTCTTTTTTGATTTAAAATACTATCAATAATCAAGGATGTTTTTCCGGTTTGACGATCCCCCACGATTAATTCCCGTTGTCCCAGTCCTATTGGAACAAGAGCATCTATCACTTTAATACCCGTTTGAAAGGGAATTTTTACCGGCTGACGTTCAATAATACCCGGAACAGATGCCTCTAAAGGCATCTTAGTTGTTGCCTTTAATTCTCCAGCATCATCAATAGGCTCCCCTAAAGCATTTACAACTCTGCCAATCAATTCTTTCCCAACAAAAACCTTAGGAACATCACCCGTTTGAACAGCTAAATCGCCTTCTTCCAATTTCGAGCTGTTAGACAACAAAACAACATCTGAATATTCCGGATTTAAATTAAAAACGATTCCCTTAATCTTATTTGAAAAGTCTATAAGTTCT
Organism: uncultured Alphaproteobacteria bacterium; assembly: GCA_944392795.1. Lineage (GTDB taxonomy): Bacteria > Pseudomonadota > Alphaproteobacteria > CAAHEQ01 > UBA3637 > CALXXX01. The sequence goes on from CALXXX010000024.1 coordinate 58,887, forward strand.
CCCGCTCGCGTCCGTTTCATCCCAGATACGCGAACTATACCATCTTTAATCGAAACAACACGTCCTATTTGCTTAACTTTCGGATGAACACTTTTTTCCTCCGCTAATCTTTTAAGCAAATGATCAAATGCGCCAGATGATAGTTCTGTCAAAGAAACTTTACCTAAAACTTCTTGAAGTTGATACAACTTTTCTTTAACAGAAGCATCAATTAAGGAAGAGCCTATTTGTAACTGAAAACCACCCAATAAAGAAGGATCAATTTTAATATTTAACAAAGCTTTTTTGACATGCAGCGATTGTGAAACAAGTTCACTGATCTGCAACTGTTGCCTTTTATTGAGTGCGTGAGACGTAATAATATCAACATATAATTCCTCGCAAAGGAAAGTCTCTTTTTTAGAGTGTTGCTTCTTATTTTTTGTCTGTTTTTCTACAACCATTATCTTCCCCTTTTCTTTTTTTTAGTTGTAGCACAAACAAACACCCCCTGCAAGAAAACACTTTATTTTTATGTCTCAGGAATAAAAATATCTTCTAATTGGGCTTGTTTTAAGTTAAATCCTCGCCAACCGTATTGAAAAGGCAAAGAAAGGCATATCAGAGACGCTGATGGACAACTTTCTGAAAGATGATATCGAATAGTAACGGATGTCGGAACCAATAACTGAATAAACTCGAACAAGGCAGGACTATGTCCAATAATCATAATTTGATCAATTGTATCATCTACTAAATTTAAAAGCTCTAAAAGAGTATATTCACTTGCTAAGTATAAGAAATCCAAAAAAACAATATGCCCTGTATGACAAAAAGGCGATAGACCCTCAAAAGTCTCGCGCGCTCTTTTTGCTTTGGAACAAAAAATGAGCTCTGGCTCTATGGAATGCAAAGATAAATAATGCTTTAATTTTTTCACTTGCCGTTTTCCCTTCAGAGACAACGGCCTATCAAAATCACGCATCTGCGCTGTTGCTCGACGACCTTGTGCATTATTCAACAGATATAGGATACGCTTTTTGCACATTAAAAATCCCCCTTAGTTTCAATCCAAAAAAGGATACAACTAAAAGTTGAGATGAGCAAGCTTTATTTTAAAGTAGATAAAACATTTTGTTCAATTTCGCGCAACCTTTGACGTACCTCTTCTTGAATAAAAGGATAAGATACGTTTTCTTCACGAGGCCAAATGGGCTTCATATCCGGAGAAAAGTCTGTTGTTTCCAACCATTCATCTTTCGAACGAACTGTTGCCTTTTTTTCTTTTTGTGGAATAGAAGTTTCTATGATCTCAGGTAAAGTCTGTTTTGAAGCTGGTTTAGTTTCTGCCTCATCCACAAAAACAGAAGGTAAAAACTCGGAATGACGCGTATGATCCTTAACCAAATCCTTATATTTATAATGAGCAAAATACAAAATTGTGCTCAACAAAAGGACAAGAACAATAGGAATAAAATAATGATTAAACAATAAAAGACATGCACCAAGTGCTTGCCCCATTCGATTAAAAAGAGATAACGGTGTTTTTTTCTTTCTCTTAGAGGGCATTATGTCTCCTTATTTAATCTTCTCAGAAATACGTTCTAACTGACGTTCTTCTCGCCCGATAATTCCTTGAGAAGAATGAGAAACATCTTGTGCTCCTTCAACCACAACCTCCTTTGTGGACGAGAAAACGCTCATTATTTTCCCGGGGACTTCTCGAGGGGTAATTCCTCCGAAGAACCAAAAAGCTCCAAGAATAAGAGCAAGAATAACAATCCACTCAAAAAGTTGTCGTAAAAATTCCCGCATTTTATTCTCCTTTTTTCTTTCTTTTCTTATAATTTAAACAAAAATATTTCTTTTGTCATTAAGTTTTTATGCTTTTTATTGAGAAAAAATTTTTTTCCTTCTATATTAAGAAGGAGAAGGAAAAATGTTTTATTTTTTTAAAAGTAAAAAGCAAAAAACAAAACAACCGTTTTGGGAACATAAAAAGCTATCTCAAATGACCGAACAAGAATGGGAAAGCTTATGCGACAGGTGTGGTAAATGTTGCTTAATTAAAATCGGCGTTTGGCGAATTCGATTCACGAACATCGGCTGCCCGCTTTTAAATGTAAAAACGGGTTTATGTTCAAGCTATTCAAACCGTTGGAATACTGTCCCAGAATGCATCAAATTAACTCCCAAAAATTTACGAAAATATGCTAAATATCTTCCAAGGACTTGTGCTTATCTATGGATTTTAAAAAAGCGTCGTCTACCACCTTGGCATTACTTAGTATCAGGTTCACGCCAAAGTGTTCATCAAATGGGAATTTCCGTTAAAAACAGAGCAGAACCCTTCCAACAACCTGTCGATTTAAAGGAGCATGTTATCTCATGGTCCGATCTTTAATTGTTTCAGGAACATCCATAGATATTATTCCTAAAAAAGGATGCCATTCTCTCAAGTTGAGAATAGATCGGAAAACAGGAAAACCACAAGTTATTATTCCATTTTTATATCCCATTTTTATGGTTCAAAAATTTATAGAAAGTCATATCGTTTGGTTACAAAAGCAGATATCATTAACACCGCAAAAAATAACTTTTAAAGACGGAATGAAACTTTCAATTTTAGGGCAAGAGCTTATCATTCGACATCAAGATAAAAGAATCGGCGGCGTATTTATTGAAGGGAACATCTTAATTGTCACAGGTTCTTCTGAACATCTTCACAGACGCGTAAAAGATTTTATCCAAAAACAAGTCTCTGAATATGTTTCTGTGAAAGCGCCAAAAATAGCAGAACAGTTAAATTGTTCTATCAAACGCATAACCATCAAAGATACCATTTCACGCTGGGGAAGCTGCACCTCAACAGGACATCTATCTTTTTGTTGGCGACTGGGTCTAGCTCCTCTATTTGTTTTAGATTACGTAATTATCCATGAGGTTGCTCATTTGGTTGAAATGAATCATTCTTGGGCTTTTTGGAAAAAAGTTGCAGAATTAAATGCTAATACACGACAAGCAAAAAAATGGCTTAATGAAAACGCACCTTACTTGCATTCTTTTCTATAGAAATCTTATTTTTTCGTTGAAATGGCCATTAAAAAAAGATACACTCTTTCAAAGGGATGTAAAAAGGATTCTAATATGTTTTTTTGGTTGGCTGTTTTAACATTTTTTACGACAATTTTAATTTATGGTTTCTATCCACGCTCTGACGCACTTAAAATCGTCGACAAACCGGAAGCAAATAATGCTATTTCAGAAGTTGTCACACAGCATACTTCAGCTCTGCAAGGCATCACCCTGCAAAAAGGCGGACGTCCTGTCTATATCGATCTCGTTCCGGAAAATGGCTCTGTTACTTTATCTGAGGATGTCTACTATAATTATTTACCTGATGGTTTTATCTTCTCGGAGACTCCTCCCATTAGTCGTGTTTTTTGCCTAAATAATACCAACGGACAGCCCGCAGATACTTGCGCTGTCACAGCGCCAACAGCAGCTTACCCTAAAGGAACAACAGATTTTCTTGTTACTTATGGAGATGTTCCTTTTAATTTTAGTGCTTATATTGCCGCTCTTGCCCCACGCTCATTGGGAGAAAAGGTCTTCCTCACAGATTACTCAGAAGAATATCATTTACAAACAAATTGTGGAACCGTCAGCTGTGAAAATGGTGTTTGTCACCTTAATAATACACGATACTTAACGGCAGAAGTTCCTATTTCAATTGCCGATCAAATACCAGAAGGTAGTTTAGTTTGCTTGTCTCGTTTATCCGCGGCTTATGAGTTAGATGAAAACAACAAGCCAACTTTAATTCAAGTGACACATTTACCTTAAATGAAGAGAGGAAAACATGTCTAATATCAGTTATAAAACACAAAAAGGTTCTTTAATGATTGAAGTTATCGCCGTTTTGGGATTGCTTGCTTTAATCACGCCTCTTTTATTCCAACAAATTGCACGCCGCAATGAAGAAATTATCAACACACAAATAGCGACAGAAGTCAGAGCTGTTAAAGATGCTGTTGCTGCATACATTCAAGCAAATGAAAATCAAATTGCTCGTAATTGCGGCCTTACAGATGAAAATGGAACTTATATTGCGACACCTGATGGAGAAATCTATGCATGCGATGCCATCGGTTCTGCCGAGTTTATTCCTTTCTTTAGCGGAATCAGCGGTGTATTATCAGACTATAATTATGAGTTCTATGGTTACACGATCCCAAGTCGATCAGACAGCGCCGGAAATGTATCGGATTATCGTCCTGTGATTTATGCGACGATTAGTAGAAATGCTGGAGAAAACTTTACTTTAAGACAAGCCGCTCGAATTGCTTCGTTAATCGGTCTAGACGGAGGTGTTGTCGTTGAAGATCCTGATGTCCCCTCCCAAAGAATTATCAGTGGCATACAAGGTGCTTGGGAATTAGATACAACTCTCCCCCTCAACACAATCGTTGCTGTCACAGCATTCAATGACGCAACAAATTCAGCTATTTTAAAAGATGTTAAACTAGAACACTTCCAAGGACAAACCATGCAAGCAGATACAGCCGTTGCTACTCGTATGAATGTCAGAGAATTTTTATCCATCGGACCTAATAATATAACCTCTTGCATTGAAAACTATGGAAACAATACAATCCGCGTAAAGTATGGACAAACAGAAGAGGATTTAACAGCAGATCCGGCTATTTCTCCAGAATGTGCTCCATTGTTCGAAGTGAATGGAGATACAGGCGTTGTTTATATCCATAATGGACAAATTCGTACCGGTCAAAAGATAGAAGCTTCTCAATCTACAGCTGGAGAAACACGCGAGACAAATGCAGATGGAACACCTAAGTATGATGAATATCAATTGGATCCTGCTTATACTTCCGTGATGAATGACATTAAATTGACCTCTCGAGGCGGAGCTCGACTCAGCGATATTTTACCTAACTATGTTTTAAAAGATATTTATTATGCAAGCACCTCAACTTCTGATGGAGCGAATGTATCCGATGTCACTTATCCTGGATTATCGGGACATACCATTACAGGAAATCCTTGGACTGTTCCTATCCCTGAATGTCCGGTAGGATACGCCCCTGCTATCACAGTATCTCCTTCACTTATTCAAGGTGCCTTAATGTATACCTTTCCTGAAGAAATAACGGAAGTTAACACAAAAGGTTTTGCTAAAGCCAGCGGTGCTTATCGTTTTCTAATCTCAGAAAAAGAAGCTGTTAAAAAAGAGGCCCCAAACGCGACAGGAAACTGGTCCATTACGGTTCAATTTTGGCATCCTGATAAATACTGGACAGCAGCAGGTAATGTTTTTCGATCACTTATCCACACTTATTGTGTCTATGACGAAAGTGCCTTTACGGTTCCGAACAAGGATCGACCAGAAGAATAGGATCAAAAATGAGAAAAGAAATTAAAGAAGCGGCTCGTTTATTACGAGCGGGAAAATTAGTTGTCTTTCCGACAGAAACCGTTTATGGCTTAGGTGCTCTTGCAACAGATGATAAAGCAGTCGCCAGCATTTATGAGTTAAAAGGACGACCAACTTTTAATCCTTTGATTGCACATGTAGATACTCCAGAGATGGCTGAAAAATATGTTGAAATGACGCCTTTAGCCAAAAAGCTTATGAATGAATTTTGGCCTGGTCCTTTAACACTTGTATTAAAGAGAAAAAAAGACTGTACCGTTTCTCTTTTAGCGTCAGCAGGATTAGATACATTAGCGGTCCGGTGTCCAAAAAATCAAATTGCTCTGGATTTAATCCATGAAACAGGAGAAGCTATTGTAGCTCCCTCTGCTAATCCATCCGGAGAAGTCAGCCCAACAACAGCACAACATGTGATTTCTTCTTTTGGCGAAAGGACTCCTTTCTTAATTGATGGAGGTCCCTGCCAAGTTGGATTAGAATCGACTGTTCTTTTAGTGACTGGAGAAAAAGCGGCTGTTTTACGTTATGGAGGACTTTCTATTGATGATATTGAATCTGTTTGCGGCCCGACCATTCGTCCGGAAAAAGACCAAGATGCACCGATGAGCCCTGGACAACTGAAAAGCCATTATGCTCCTCATTTACCATTACGAATGAATGCCTTAGAGGCGTTTGAAGGTGAAGCACTATTAGGTTTTGGTAAAGCACCGCATGCCGTGTTAAACTTAAGTGAAAAAGAAGATTTAAAAGAAGCAGCCGCAAACCTGTTTTCCATGATCAGACAGCTGGATACACCTAAATACACCGGTATTGCCGTCATGCCTATTCCAATGGAAGGTTTGGGGTTTGCCATAAACGATCGGT
>CALXXX010000025.1 GCA_944392795.1 uncultured Alphaproteobacteria bacterium
CGGTTTACGGTTTTTGGTGTGGCGTATAAGAAAAAAGGGGAGAAAAATATTATATAAATCCAATAATGAGTTAAAACCGGGGGTGGGGGGGGTAATTTTGTTAGAAATAAACATCTGCGTCTCCTTATTTTGTTGGTAAAATAAGTATAACAAATTCATAGTTGGCTTGTCTATATGTTTTTATAGGATTATAAAAAAAACCGCTCATTTTCTTGAGCGGTTTTAATCTTTAATTCAGAAAATTAATAGCCTTCAGCCCATTTACGTTTTCTCTGAATTTTACGGTTTCTTCGAATCCCTTCTGCTTTTTCGCGTTTCCGTTTTTCTGAAGGTTTTTCAAATTCCCGACGCAGTTTCATTTCGCGAAACAGACCTTCACGCTGCATTTTCTTCTTCAATGCCTTAAGCGCTTGCTCTACATTGTTATCGCGGACTATAACTTGAACTATGGTACATCCCTCCTTTACGGCGTTCTTTAAATGTTAATTACTCAGCTGCTTTTTCTTCAGAAGTATTTACTTCTGGTTTGGCTTCTTCTTCAACAGGTTTAACAAGATCAGCGTTGTAAGAATTAGCTAAACGATCAGATTCTTCTTGAGATCTGGCAACAGTTACTTTAATCATCTCTGCAACATCAGGATGTAAAACAACTCGAACATCATAAACACCAACATTTTTTAATGGTTGTGTCAAATCAATTTGATGACGTTCCAGTTTTAATCCAGCGTCTTTTAATGCATCATGAATGTCTCGTGCTGTGACAGAGCCATATAATTGACCGCTTTCTGAAGCCTGACGAACCAAAGAAACTGCAAAATCTTTAATTTTTTCAGCAACTTTTTCGGCCTCTTGACGAAGTTTCAGATTTCGGGCCTCAAGCTCAACCTTTTTGCTTTCAAAATAAGCCATGTTTTCTTTGGTGGAACGAAGAGCTTTCTTTTGAGGCAATAGATAATTTCGAGCATAGCCTGTTTTTACTTTAACAACATCGCCCATTTGTCCAAGACGTTCAATGCGTTCTAATAGAATAACTTCCATATTGATCCTCCTTAGTTTTCAGTGCCGGAAACGAATGGAAGCAAAGCCAAAAAGCGTGCTCGTTTAATCGCTTTTGCCAGTTCTCGTTGTTTCTTAGCAGAAACTGCTGAAATCCGAGACGGAACTATCTTACCACGCTCGGAAATAAACCGACTCAGCAATTTGACGTCTTTATAATCAATGACTAAAGCATTTTTGCCTGAAAATGGGCAAGATTTAGAACGACGAAAAAATGATGTATGACGAACTTCACTCATTAGAATTCCTCCCCATTCGTATCAAATAAAATATCTTCATTCGATTTTTTATTCTTCGGTGCCAACATTGCAGAAGGTCCTTCTTCAAGTTGATCAACTTTTATCGTCAAGTGACGGATAATATCTTCATCTACACGAATGAGACGCTCCATTTCTTTAACCGCTGAGGCAGGGGCATCAATATTCATTAAAACATAATAGCCTTTACGATTTTTTTGGATACGATACGCAAGATTACGTAATCCCCAATTTTCACGTTTTGTGACTTTGCCTCCATCTTTTTCAATAACAGCCGCATATTTATCTGTTAATTCATCGACCTGATTTGGAGCTAAGTCTTGACGTGCAATAAATACATGTTCATAAAAAGACATAGTCTTCTCCTTTTGGATATCTCGGCTACGGTTTAAACTTTTAGCAAAACCACTTGTTAAAAGCTTGTAGCATAGTCAACCTTTTCGGGCTGACAAGGAGTTATCGAGGCAGTATCATACAGAAAAAATAAAATAAGTCAAGTCTTTTTCAGTTATCTTTTTATTAAGAAGAAAATATTTTCTCTTTAAAGTTGATTTTTGTTGATTGATTACTATCTAAAAGAAATGGGAGAAATAAATGAAAATCAAAGACGCTTTAGAAATCTTGGAAGCAATATGCACGATTGTCGTTTCTGTCGGAGCAATTTGGGGAAGTATTATTGCTTGGGAAAATGGTTTCCTTTATAAAGTCAAGCATTTGGTAGATCATTATCACAATCAATTAGAAATAGAAGAAAAATCTATCCTGGATAAAAACAAAAATATTTAATAAGAAAATCATAGACTTCTTTTTTGATTTTTGATAGTCTCTTTACATGGATGTTATGAAAGGGATTTTTGGAATGGCCAAACTTGCTTTTTTCTTGATGGGATTTTTAGTGTTTGCTAACACTGTTCAAGCAGACTATGCTAGAAGTGTGGAAGCTTTGCAAAATGGAAATTATTCTCTTGCAGCTCTAGAATTGTCTGACCTGTTGCAAAAAGGAGATCCAAAAGCAGAATATTTAATGGGCTTTATGTACTATCATGGAATGGGGGTTGTTCAGGATTATACCAAGGCTTTTGAGTTATTTAAGAGTGCTACAGAAAAAGGACATATCGAGGCTCAAACATTTTTAGGGTATCTTTATGATGAGGGAAAAGGAACTGCTGTTGATAAGAGAAAAGCTTTTGAATTATATCAGAACTCCTATCAGGAAGGAGATATTACAGCAACGATTAATTTAGGCGTAATGTATTATAAAGGTGATGGCGTTCCTCAAAATTATGATAAAGCTTATGAATTATTGTCTGAGATTGAACATGTTGATTCTCCTATTTTACAGCTTTACTTGGGAAACTTATATTATTACGGTTATGGTGTTCGTCAAAATCCAGAAAAGGCTATTGAATATTACTTACGAGCAGCTCAATTAGGTAGTGTTGAAGCACATTACTTTTTAGGACATTTATATCAAGAAGGTCGAGCTGTTCGGGAAGATACAGAAAAATCTGTTCAATTTTATACCTTTGCTGCGGAAAAAGGTTATCCTTTGGCACAGTTTAATCTAGCAACGATGTATGCGGATGGTCGAGCTGGACGATTGGATAAAGTGGAAGCGTATGCTTGGTTAACATTAGCTGCTGAGCAGGATTTGAAAGAAGCTGAAGAAGCTTTACCTATCTTAGAGGATTCTATGGGGCTTTCTGAAATTTCTGCGGGAAAAACGCGTGTTTTAGAATTAAAGAAAATTGATCCGAATACTGTTGTTTCTCCTGTTCAACCTATTGCTCAAGTAAGTGTGACTGGAACAACAATAGAAGGGCAGACTACGCATTCTGCTCCTCCATCTCGTCGTTCTCGTCGTATGATCAGGAGAAGGTAAATGTTTAAATCTATAGCTCGAATGCTTAAAAATATTTTATCCTTTAGTTGGTTAGATCTTGTCGGTATCTTTTTAGGTATAGCTTTTCTTTGGTGGCATACAGATACTTCGGCTGTTTTTTACACATTAACTAATCCACAATTTTATATTATTTTATTTTTGATTTTATTCTTAGTTCGTTCATGGATTTGGTTGCTTGTTTATCGAGGCGAAAATCCTTACTTAAAACATACATTGATACATATTTTTAAAGATTACTTTCATATTTTAATTTTGTGTATTTGCACAATAGGAACTTATTTGTTGCTTTTTTCTCTTTTATAAAAAGCACTTTTAAGCACCCAAGATAAGGTTTCATAGTCTAGGCGAAGAGAACCCTTCTGTTCTTTAAAGTATGCATAAATCGCTTTATTATGGTGTTGTGCTTGTTGTACTTTTTCAGGTATTAAATAGTTTGTAAATTGATGATAATTTTTGATAAAACCGTTATCTTTTGTCGTAAGTGTTATTTCTTGAACTATTTTGTCTGACAAAGGTAATGGGGCATTTTTAAGAAAACTACTAAGAAGGGAATTGATAAAATCCGGGGGGAGATTTTTTAAATCTATAACAATATCTGCACTCATTAAATAAGGAGCCTTTAATAAAATAATCATTTTTCCTTTTGATGTAATAGGATTGATTTGAATAGTAAAATCAATGTTAAAAGTAATATGGTTATATCCCGTTAAGAAAAGAGTTAATAAAGGCTCTCTTATAATATCCAAATAGGGTTGATAGTTTTGAATGGCAGATAAAAGGCTGTTTTCTTCACGATTTTGGATAAGTTCCAAAAGAGGAATTTGAATATCTTCAGCACAAAAATGTAAGTCCGCATCAGAAAACTGTTTTAATGTTAATGTCTTAATATTCAAAGGAATAGGCAGATGAAGTAAGTGTACATTATGTAATTTTAAGGCATTATCAAAAGCAGATTTAGATGTGTTTGAATAAGAAATATCTGTTAAAATATTTTTTTGTAAAAGTAAATTATAAACTAGTGTATCACTTTGTCGTCCCATTTTATAACTTAAAAGAAAGACACCGGTCAATAAGAAAAAGATCATAATAAAAATAGATATAATAATTTTCATCTATTTTTCTCCTTTAAAAGAGTTTCTTCAAGTTTATCTAAGATGAAGGAGGGATTTTGCCATTCAGCACAGTATTCTGCAGCACAAGAGAAAGTCTGCTCGATTTCTAAAGAGGCCGCGGGTTTATGAAGAGGGAGGCCGTTTTTCTTTTTTTTATAGTCTGAAAGTGTTGTAATTTTTCCTTTTATAAGGAACCACTTATTTTTTGTTAGCTTATTTACACGTATAGGAAAAGGATAATCAATCCAATTGATATGATTCGGAGAAGTATGAACGATAAAAACTCCATCTATCGGTTTCTGTAATAATTCAGCAGCTTTGAGCAATAAAAAAGGAGAATAGATTTGTGTTTGTGAAAAAATAAAAGCGGGTCTGTCTACTGAGGGAAGCATTTCAATAAAAGCTAAAGCTTCTTCTGGTGTTGCAGTATTTTTTTCAAGCAAATTATTGAAAGATGTTTCAGGTTTTTGTATCCACAATCCATCTTCATTTTGATATAAGTCTTCTCTAAAGAAAAGAGTTTCTTCTTTTAATGCTAAATCTTTTGTCGCATCAAAAATAATATGAGAAATCGTTGGACAAATTGTTTTTGCATAACTTTTTACGACGGTAAATAGGTTTTGAATAAGGGTTTGATTTTTAAATAATTCTGTGTTTTCTGTTAAGAGAATAATATGGAAAGGAGCACAAGCTTCAAAAGCAGGATAGACTTGATCTTCATTTATGATACTTGTCATTTTCCCGATATAAGAGATATTTAATTGAGTATCTTTTTCTAAGAAATAATATAATTCTTGTACTCCCTCAGCAGGAGATGCCCGTTTTAAAAGAGGCGTATTTAACGGAGTCCGACCAATCCAAAAGCCATCTAAGAAGTAACCTTTTAAGGTATCTTGAGGTACGTTTAGGGTATTTAAAAGTGTGACTTCATGAAAGCCGTTTTGAAGTGTTCCAACTGGAGCAATCGTCCAATCTTGAGGGACGGGAACTTTAGATAAATAATGTAAAACAGCTTGTCCATCTTGGCTTTGTATCAGATATTCATCTAATTGTTTTCCCTCATAAATGAGGGGAGGAACTTCTTCTGCAAAAGCAGAAAAAGCAATCAAACTTAAAAGACATAGGAATAATCTTTTCATTCCTTGACCTCTTCATTCGGATAAAGACCAAAGACTTCATCTTTTTTTACGTAGCCTGTTAAATCTTGTAAACGAACTTTGCAGAAAATAGAGGAATTTTCGCATTTAATAACTGTTAAAATAATTAAACCATCTAGATAGGCTCTAGGTTGTGCTGTTGTTTTTTCAGTTTTAAAAAGGATTGTTTTATGATGAGGGAATGTTATAACAGTTCTTTTTTCTGAAAGCATTTTTTTATGAACCCAGCCTGTAGTTCCTTCAAAATCTCTAATTTTACGCCAGTGTTCAAACTCGTCTGTTATTTCAACGGGTAGCCCTTGTCTTTTATAGACCCATTCTATTGGAAAACGTTCTCCAGGCCCTGTTCTTAAGTTGATCAAATTGCTTTTTAAAGAGACAAAACGAGGAATAGAGAGTTCTTCAGATTGAATGCTAAAAGAGAACATACAAAGGAAAAATAAGAACCACTTCATTATTCCTCCTTTGGATGCAAGGAAACATCAAGATCTTTTGCTTCATTAGGGAAAGAAGATAGTTCTTTTTGTGTCTCTTCTTGCAAAGGAACGTCCTCAGAAGGTGATGATGCTTTTTCAGAAGCTTCGGAAGGCATGGGTGGAATAGTTGGGGCTGTTACCTCAGGCATTCCAGCAAGGAAATCCGGAGCTTCTACAGGAGGTGTCTCAGAAGGAGACGGTAGGTTTTGAAGAGACGATCTAAGTTGCTCTTCAATCATATCTTCAGAGGAAGAAGCTTTCTGTTCTGTCGGAGTAGAAAGGTCCTGAGAAGTCGTTTCTTCTCCAACTTCTTTTGTTAAAGATTGTGTTTTATTTTGAGATGTCTCCTCAAAAGATAGAGAAGATGTTTCGGTTTTTTCTATTTCGGTTTCATTTTCAGAAAAAGATTGTTCCAATGGGCGAACTTGCGTTTTTTCAGAAGATGGAGATATTTCTAATAATGCTTGTTCACTATATGCGTCCGGTATATCGTTAACATTTATCTCTTCTAATTTATCAAGCTCATGATCTGCATCATTTTGGATTTTTTTAACTTCTTCCTCCATAAAAGTAATTTTCTCATTCTTGTCTTTTAAAGGCTCAGAAGAAGAGTTTTCAGTTAAGTGGTTTATTTGTTGTTCATTTTGATACGTTTCTTCTTGTTCAATTAAAAGTTCTCGTTCTCTTTTAAATACATCTTGAGCCGTAATTTCATCCCATTGAATTCTAAGCGCGGCTTGGAACACTAAAAGAGCAATAGGTTGCCCACGACGAATAATTGCAGCATTATGTCCTGCATTGAAGAGTGTAACAATCATTTCTTCACGATCAGAAGCATCTATTGTAAAGGGAGCATTCAGAACAACGAGACCATTTTTCTTTGACTCTTTTAAAGAGCGTATTTGTGCTTCGACGCCTAAAGGAAGAGCACAGGCAAAACCAGTCGGAATTGTAATAAACTGCCCGCCAATAATTTTAACAGGTTCAGAAACAGCTGCTTGTAGAATAATACTTGTTCCAACTCCATCTGCGTATTTTGGCAAAGGTAAATCTAACGAGTCGGGTAAACGAATAATAGGTATTTGTGGCAGCATAACTTTCTCCCTTATGGCATGGGGGTTTTTTCTCCCCAAAGTTTTTCAATTTCATAAAAAGCGCGAGTTTGTGGATAAAATAAATGAATAATGATATCACCAAGATCAATAATTACCCATTCTCCGGATCCTTCTTTTCCTTCAAGGCGAGGCTTATAGCCCATATCTTTTAATTTCTCATATAATGTTGAAGCCAATGCATTTACTTGCCGTGTCGAAGATCCCGAAGCAATGACTAAATAATCAGCTAAGGAAGTTTTTCCTTTTAGGGTAATTGGCAGAATATCACGAGCTTTTCCATTTTCTAGAATTTGTTGAATAATCGCTAATAATTCTTCAACATTAAATTTTTTTTGTAACACCGTTTTTTTCGTTGTTCGAATTGTCTTTGAACGTGTTGTCATGATAAATTTTCCTCTTTTTCTTTTAAACTTGTCACATAGGTATTAGCAGCACGTAAAAGTTCAGTTAGCCCAATTCCTGCAATAGCTGAAACAATAAAAGGTTCTTTTCCAATTTCTTTTTTGAATTTCTTTTTTATCTGAGAGATGTCTTCTGGGGGAATACTGTCAGATTTGTTAATAGCAATCAGCTCTGGTTTTAAAGTTAAAGCAGCTCCATATTTTTCAAGCTCATTACGAATTGTTTGATAAGCCTCTATTAAATTTTCTTCTGTTCCATCGATAAGGTGAATAAGAACGGAGCAGCGTTCAATATGTTTCAAAAATTTAGTTCCTAATCCAATTCCTTCAGAAGCTCCTTCAATTAACCCAGGAATATCTGCAATTAAAATTTCATTTCCGTCAACCATGGCGACACCTAAGTTTGGATGAAGTGTTGTAAAGGGATAATTAGCTATTTTAGGACGGGCTTTTGTAACAGCTGTTAGAAAAGTTGATTTTCCGGCATTTGGTAGGCCAATTAAACCTATATCGGCAATAAGTTTTAACTTTAGCCATACCCACATTTCTTCTCCTTCTTCTCCCGGATCTGCACGACGAGGAGCTTGATTAGTTGCGCTTTTATAGGAATCATTTCCACGTCCGCCTTGTCCTCCTTTAAGTAAGGTGATTGTTTGTCCGTCATGTGTCAAATCAGCTAAAGTAACATCTCCCTCATCATTTGTGATTTCTGTACCGACAGGGACAGTTATAATAAGGTCATCTCCTTTGGCCCCCGTACAATTACGTCCGGCTCCTGGGCGACCATTTTGTGCTTTAAAGTGCTGTTGATAACGAAAATCAATTAAGGTATTTAAATTGCGGGCAGCTTTAAAAATAATATTGCCCCCATTACCGCCATTGCCGCCATCTGGACCTCCGAACTCTAAAAATTTTTCGTGTCGAAAAGAGCAGGCACCGTTTCCGCCGTTGCCTGCTTTTAAATAGATTTTTGCCTGATCCAAAAATTTCATGCGTTTGTCCTTTATTTTCTTTCCTTTACCTTAGTCGAAAGTGCTTTAAAACGCAAGAAAATTTATTGTTTTCTTTGTTTTTATATTTTTGTTACATACCTCTTCCACCGCTTCTCATTCTAGGAATATTTCGGGTTTGACGAGATACGGGACGAACGGGAGGCCTTTCTTTTCTTTCTCGAATTAAATTAGGCTTGCGTTCTTCTTCTTCCCTTGGATACATTAAAAGTAAATTGTTCTTTAAATTAGCTACCTTCTTTGCGTAAGATAATCTTGGAGGACCTTTTTTATCTGGGTCTTTTCTCGGCTTTCTTTTTTTTGGCGCTTCTTCTGCGGCAAATGGATCTGGTTCAAGTTCCGTTTGTTGAGAAGAAGATTTTAGAGCCTTTTCCTTTAAATCAGGATAAGTTTCTTTTTTTAGCTGTTCTAACAGAGTTAAATCATCAGAAAATACCTCACCGAAAGGACCTTCATAAACTCGTTCAAAAACGGTGACGTTATATTTATTTTTAATCGATAAATCAACACCATAATCAGCCATTAACCGGAGTTGCTTTATGCGGCGCATGTAAGCACTTTCAAAAGCTATCGTTTCTCCTTTATTGTTTAGGGCGTTAACATCAGCCCATTTAAATTTTTTATTCAACTCTAATAAGAAATGTAATTCTTCATTATCTAAAGTCTCTGCATCGAATAGAAGGCTGCTTGTTTCATAGTTAGACCAATCTTTTGGAAAGGGAACTCCTTTTTTTAAAAGAATTAAAAATGCTGGCCAATATGTATGCCGGATAGCATATTGATAGGGCTGTAAAAAAAATTTTTTCTTTGAAATATCTTGAATTTCAGAAGGTTGTTGCGCATCGTATCCTTTTTCAAGCAGAACTTCTAAGGCAGAAAAAGCCTTATGACGAATGGCAAGAGTGATCCAGGTATCTCCACTGGGGAGCAGCTTTGTTTTTTCAATCGGTTGATCGGTTAAGATTCGAACGGCAGCTGTGTGATTAGCTTCAATTGCAATTTGGAGCATTTTAGATAAATGAGCTCCATACTTGATTAACAGTTGTAAAACTTGGACCTTATTATGAAAGGCAGCATATGAAGCAAGTGATAATTTCTTTTCTAAAGATGATTCTTTCCCAAATGGGCGACTTTCTTTGACTGATTTATTCGGATTAGCTCCAAGAGCTAACAGTTTTTGAACGTTATAAGGTTTATTTGCTTGAATAGCTGTTAACAGAGCATCTTCCAAGTTAATTTGAATACCCATTCCTTTAAATTCTTCAAGTGTTTGCAATTGTCTTTGATAATTCGTTTGTTGCTGTTCAATAGTCATTTTTTGCTCCTTACCGCAATAAGAAAAGAGGAATAAGATACATCTTTTCCTCCCTACGAGGATTATATCTGATTATCTTAAAAAAGACAATTTAAAATTAAGAAAAAATTAACTTTCTCGCCAGAGTAGGATATTTTGTAAGAAAAATAAAAGCTCTGTTTCTTTTAGAAAAGAAAATACACAATAAGTTGAGAATAAAACAGGATAATAAAAAAACCTCCTATAGGAGGTTTTTTTAGTTTTTCATTAAGTTATTAAGCTTTTTTCGTGACAGATACGTACATTCTGTCTTGTTTGGAACGCTTAAATTCTACAACACCTTCGGCAGTTGCGAATAATGTATGATCAACACCCATACCAACATTTTCACCCGCACGATATTTTGTTCCGCGTTGACGAATAATGATGTTACCTGGGATAACAGATTGACCGCCGGCTTTCTTAACGCCTAAGCGACGACCTTCAGAGTCGCGTCCGTTTCGTGTGCTACCGCCTGCTTTTTTATGAGCCATAATTCTTCTCCTTATACCTTAAGCATTGATGTCTGTAATTTTTACGACAGTCAATTCTTGTTTGTGACCGTTTTTACGACGATATCCCTGACGACGGCGTTTTTTGAAAACAATCACTTTTTCTCCACGAGATTGTTTTTTGATTTCACCGACCACTGTTGCACCTTCAACCAAAGGGGCGCCGATTTTCCCATCTACCATCAAGACTTCATTAAATGTAACTTTCTCTCCGGCTTCACCATTCAGGCGTTCAATCACAATTACGTCATCTTTTGTGACTTTATATTGTTTCCCGCCGGTTTTAATAACTGCAAACATGTTCATCCTCATAGAAACTATAAAACTTCAAGAACTGCACTTATACACGCATTTAAAAACTTTGTCAATAAAAATCTTTGTTTTTTTATTTGTTAGATATGAACAAACTTTATTTCAAGACAATATATTGTATATTGTGGGCGAGAACAAAACGATGACTTCAAATAAATCTTTTTTTAATTTTAAAATAAGCTATATTAAAGGACATGACAACTACAAGAGAAATTTTATCGGGTGTTCCGCAAGGATATGATGTTTTGGTTCTGGCCGACCTAGCACGTGAAAAAGGTCGTATTTTACATATTGTAGAAACAGATGCACAAATAATGCGCCTAAAAGATGGCTTTAATAGTCTGGCATCTGATGTGAACGTTTTATTATTTCCGGCCTGGGATACGATTCCTTATGATCGGGTTAGTCCACATGCAGATATTGAAGGAACACGACTAGATACATTATCATATTTAGCGAATAATGCAAAAGAGGCAAAGCCATTGATTGTTTTAGCTTCGGTTCCCTCATTTTTACAACGTGTTCCGCCTCCTTCTTTTTTTAAAGGACAGCTTTTTTCGATTAAAGTTGGTGAAAATTTTGATTGGGCTTCTGCGCAAGTTTTTTTAACAAAAAATGGTTACATTCGAACGGAACAGGTGATGGAGGCCGGAGAATATGCTTTACGAGGAGGAATTGTAGACATTTATCCGGCAGGATATGAACAACCTCTTCGAATGGATTTATTTGGAGATGAACTTGAAAGTTTGCGCACATTTGATCCTGTCACACAAAAAACAACGGGGAATCTTTCTTCATTTGTTATCAAGCCGATGGCTGAGTTTGTTTTATCTGCCGAATCGGTGGCTTTGTTTCGAACACAATATCGAACATTATTCGGAGTAACAGAAGAAGATTTTATTTATGAAAGTATTTCTAATGCTCGAAAAGTATCGGGAATAGAACATTGGCTTCCTTTATTTTTTAAAGAAATGAGTTCTTTATTGGACTATATGCCTGATGTTTTTATTGCAGAAGGATATGGCTTGAAAAAAGCAATAGAAGAACGTTTAAAACAAATTCAAGAGTATTATGATGCTCGTCTTATTGCTTTGCAGAATAAAGCGGAAATGGGAGCGCCTTATCATCCTGTTCCTGTTGAAAAAATGTTTTTGTCGCAAGAAGAAGCAGAGCGTCTTATAGAAGGGCATTCTTCAGTTATATTAAGTCCTTTTGTCGAGCCTGAAACAAAAGATATGGGGGGTCGTGTCGGAGAGAATTTTGCTGCAGTAAGAGTTGCGGGAGATGTTTTTGATCGTTTGGCAGATTTTCTTCGTTTGACTAAAGAAAAGGTTATTATCGGCGCTTTTTCGGAAGTTTCTTTAAATCGAATACACACCTTATTAAAAGAGCGAGCTCTTCCTGTGAATATTGTCTCGAGTTTTCAGGCAGCCTTAAAGAAGACACCCTCACTTTTAATTTTACCTCTAGAAACGGGATTTAAGTGTAAAGCTTTTACACTGATAACCGAGTCTGATTTGTTGGGAGAACGAATGGTTCGTCCGACGAAATTTAAGCGGGCTAAGGAAAATTTTATCGAAGATATTTCAACCTTATCTCAAGGAGATTTAGTCGTTCATATCAGTCATGGTATAGGTCGTTATGAGGGATTAGTTACTTTATCAGCCGGTGGCACGCAACATGATTGTTTAAAGGTTATTTATGCGGATGAAGATAAATTATTTGTTCCGGTAGAGAATTTAGATGTTTTAACGAGATATGGTTCTGAAAATACGGCAGTTGCCTTAGATAAACTAGGGGGAGGCGCTTGGCAAGCTCGTAAGAGTCGCTTAAAGAAAAAATTATTAGAGATGGCAGAAAAATTAATAGCAATTGCAGCGGCTCGTCAAGCGCAAGAAATTCCGAAAATTCTTTTAACTCCTGGCTTATATAATGAATTTTGTGCTCGTTTTCCTTATGTTGAGACGGAAGATCAACAAAAA
>CALXXX010000026.1 GCA_944392795.1 uncultured Alphaproteobacteria bacterium
GTCATCCCATTCTCTAATGCTCGTAGTTGCTCTAACTGCTCAATACCCTCTAATTTACCTACAGGTAGGGATACAAATCGCCTTAATGAAACCGCATTGTAAACATAAATCCCTATGTGCCAATAACAGGGCTTCTGAGTGCTCTCTAAGTCTCTGTTATATGGGATAGGAGCTCGTGAAAAATAAAGAGCTCTACCAGTGTCTTCTCCTTCTTTTAAACCCATCGCTATCTTAACATAGGAAGGATTATTGATTTCTTTTTCATCTGAAATCCTTTTTCCTACCGTTACAATATCGGCTCCCGTTTTTTCCATAATATCAATGAGCTCTAAATCTAAACGAGGATCAACATTGATACCATCTCCTTGAAAATTAACAATAATATCATATTTACTGCCATCCGGATCTATTTCTTTTAGCGCAGCGGAAATTCTATCCGTACCAGATGGTAAGGAAGGATCTGTTAAAACACATTGCGCTCCAAAACTTCGCGCAACATCTATAATTTCTTGATCTCCGGAAGCAATGTAAACATCTTCCGCTGGATGAACAGCTATGGCATGTTCATAAACATGTTGTATCAAGGGCTTACCGTTGATCATTGCAAGCGGTTTATTGGGTAAACGTGTTGATTTCAAACGCGTTGGAATTAAAACTGCAACTTTAGACATTGACTTCTCCTTTTAAAGCTTGTTTAATTTTTAAAATGGTATTTTCTTTTTCTTGCGGGGAATAAGGAACAGCTTTTTCACTCCAAACTGTTCCAGGCCACGCAGGGTCTCCTTCAAATCTGCAAATAATATGAACATGTAATTGGGGCGTCATATTTCCAATCATGGCGACATTCGTTTGTGTCGGATGAAATAAATTGGCCATAACTGTTTCAGCTTTTTCTATTTCTGTCATTAATTTTAGACGTTGTTCATGCGTTAAATCGCGCATACTTTTGATATTCTCTAATCGAGGAACTAAAAAAATCCAGGGATAATTTTGGTTATCTTCAAATAAAACAGTACATAAATCTAAATCACAAATGTAATCTTTTTTTTGTAAAGAAGGATGAAGTTTAAACATTATGAGAGCCTTTCTAATAAATAATTCGGAACAGCACCTTCAGAATCGGCAATTTGCATCAATTCTTTACCAGAAGCAATTAAATCTGCTGTAATGCCTGTTCCAACAATTAAAACTGTTTTCAAGCCAGCATTTTTTCCTCCGACAATATCCGTTCTAATAGTATCTCCAACCATAACGGCGCGTGCCGGATCTGATAAGCCTATTTTTTGAAGAGCGTAATGATAAATGTCAGCATAAGGTTTTCCAATCCAATAAACGGTTCCACCTTGTTCTTCATACCACCGTCCGAGAGAGCCTTGGACAACATGTTTTTGTTGGCCGTTGAACGCAAAATAGTCCGGATTAGCACAAATAACGGGTAATCCTTTTTGTAAAGCATGTTGTGCACTCGGTAAATAAGGATCAAGTGTTGTAAAAAAATGCCCTTCTTTTTGTAAAGCACCTAAATAAACGGCGGCGGCTTTATTCATATCGAGCGTTTGTCGAGTTAAAACAGAAGCAAGTAAACGATCATTTTCTCTTCCGATAATTGTGTAAAGCCCATTTTGAGAGCCGGTTACTTTATCTAAAAAGTTTTCTTTTTCCAATTTTTCTTTTAAGACATCTCCGGAAGTAATCACATCTGTGTAATGGATGCCTTCAATAAAGCCACGTAATGTATGTTTTTCCTTAAAATAAGAGCTAATTGTTGTTGCATTAGATAAAACAATAATTTTTTTTCCAGCTTTTATTAATTGTTCGCAGATACGCAAAGCAGAAGGATAATAAGCTTCTCCATCCCATAAAACGCCATAGACGTCAATAAAAAAAGCATCTACGCTATCGGCAAGTTCCATTAAAGATGTTATCTGTTGCATGGGCATGAGGCACGATATCCTACTAAATGTTCTTTTTCTTGTTCATATAAATCAAAGGCTTTTTCAATCGTTTTAAAAGCTTCTTCGTGTCCTAAGAATTCTTCGATTTTAACCTCTTTTTGCTCCAAAATTTTATAGTCTTCAAAAAAACGCTTCAGCATGCGTAAGCAATGAGGAGGTAATTCATCAATATCATGATAGTGAATGTATTCAGGATCGTCCACATGAATCGCAATAATTTTATCGTCTTCTTGTCCTTGGTCAATCATTTTCATGATACCGATAGGACGAGCACGCATTAAACACATAGGAACAACGACTTCTTGACCTAAAACTAAGATATCTAACGGGTCGTTGTCATCGCAATAGCTTTTGGGAATAAAACCATAGTTCGCCGGATAGTGAACCGAACTGTATAAAATACGGTCAACGCGTAATAATCCGCTTGATTTGTCCAGTTCATATTTTGTTTTTGAACCTTTCGGCACCTCTATTACGGCTGTGACAACTTGCGGTGAATTTTTTTCTTTTTCTACATCATGCCATGGATGCATTTTTTGTCTCCTTTTAAAATGATATCAGGATATATGTTTTTCTTTTAGAAATCAAGGCTTGTGTTTTTATGCATTCTTGTTTAAACTACCAATGTTGTTTTAATGAAAAAGGAGATAAAAATGATTTGGCTTTTAATTATTGCGGCTTTGGTTGTCTTTTATTTAGTCATACTCTATAACCGCTTGGTCACTTTACGTCAACGCGTTCGCGAGTCGTGGAGTGATATTGATACGCAATTAAAACGTCGATATGATTTAATTCCAAATTTGGTTGAAACCGTAAAGGGATATGCTAAGCACGAAAAAGAAACATTAGAAAATGTCGTAAAAGCTCGGTCTGTCGCTATGGAGACACAAGGACACGGAGAAGATAAAGCGGCTAAAGAAAATATGTTGACAGATGCTTTAAAAAGCGTGTTTGCTTTATCAGAAGCTTATCCGGATTTAAAAGCTAACCAAAATTATTTGGAAATGATGCAAGAATTAACGGATACGGAGAATAAAATTCAAGCTTCTCGTCGTTTCTATAACTCGAATGTTATGGCAATGAATACACAAATCGAAGCTTTTCCGTCTAATTTAATTGCTTCTCATTTTAAATTTGAAAAAGAACCTTTCTTCGAATTAACAGAAGAAGAAAAAAAACAAGTTGCGAAAGCACCTAAGGTTTCTTTTTAAGAGGATATAATGGCAAAACCGTTGACTGTTTATGACCATATTAGTCGTAATAATCTGAAAACAGCTTTTTTAGTTTTGATGTTTCCAGTCTCTGTTTCAATTTTAGTTTGGATTGCTTGTTATGCTGCTGTTCATTTCATTTCAATTGATATTTTTACGATGGATGGCGTTTCTAAATGGTTATACTGGTTTCCAGATATGGCGGGAAAAATAAACGAGAGTAATATTTATTTTTTTGCTGCATCAGGGTATTGGATATCCTTTTTAGTGCCGTTATTTGCGATTGCTTTGGGATGGATGGCGATTTCTTACTATTTCGGCGATAAGATGATGTTGGGTTTTTCCGGGGCAAAGCCGATAGAATTAAAAGACAACAAAAAATTATATCGTTCTGTTCAGAATGTAGCGATTGCCGCCGGATTACCCATGCCAAAGGTCTATGAAATCGATGATGAGTCAATGAATGCTTTTGCGACAGGGCATAGTCCAAAAACAGCCTCTATCGCCGTTACGACAGGTCTTTTAAAAAAATTGACGCCATTAGAATTAGAAGCTGTTATTGCTCATGAAATGGCGCATATCGGTAATCGAGACATACGATTAAATTTATTGATTATTACGGGGATTTCTGTATTTGGTTTTTTGGCAGAAGGTGTTCGCATTCATTTTATCGGCAAAAATCAACGAAATGAAAAAGCCAATCAACTTCTTATTTTAGTGTTTTTTGTTCAAATCGCTTTAATGATTTTTCATTATTTAATTGCGCCTTTGCTTCGGCTAGCGGTTTCTCGTTCTCGAGAATATGCGGCAGATGCCACCGGAGCTAAAATCATTCATAATCCGGGTGCCTTAGCGGATGCTTTGATGAAAATCAGCACTGATGCACGAGTGGAAATTTTAGATCAACAACCTGTTATGGCAACAGCCTGTATAGCGGATCCTTCTTCTAATGGTCGATTGGCTCTTTCTTCTCTGTCGAGTACGCATCCTCCTATTGGCGAGCGTATTCGTCGTCTTCGTGCGATGTAAGACTTGATTTTCCCTGCAAAAAAGTGTAAGAAGGGAACAAAAGGAGTTATGATGACAGAAAAATTAGATGTTGCTCCGTTACGGGGAATGCGAGATTTTACGCCTATAGATTGGGTTTTTCGTAAAAAATTGTTGGCGGCGTTTGACAAAGCTTCCACAAAAACGGGTTTTTTACGATATGAAACGCCGGTTGTTGATAGTTATGAGCTTTTTGAAAGAAAAGCTGGAGAAGAATTATCCGATCAAATTTATGAATTCAGAGACAAATCAGATCGACATTTAGCTTTACGTCCCGAAATCACACCGACAATGGTGCGTCTTTATATGGGGCTAAAGGAAAGTTTACCGTTTCCGGCAAAGATTTGGTCCTTTGGTCAATGCTTTCGTTATGAACGACCGACGAAAGGGCGTTATCGCGAGCATTTTCAATGGAATATTGATATTATGGGAGAAGCAGATGTTTCTGCTGAGGCTTGGATTTTGTTTACCGCGGTTGAGGTAATGAAGGAATTAGGATTTGATGCAAAAGATTATCAAATTCGTGTTTCCAGTCGCGCTTTATTATCGGGTTTTTTATTGAAAATCGGCGTTACACATGAACGACATGCAGCTTTAATGACGTTAATTGATAAAAAAGAAAAAGTAGATGCCGGTTGGCTAAAAGAAGAAATGGCGGCATTGGGACTAACCACAGAGCAAATAGAACGTCTTTTTACTCTTTTAGAAACGCATGATGCGGCAGAGATTGGAAATTTAGTCGGTTCTGAGAATATTGACTATCAGAATTTACAAAAATTATTTAGTTTTGCAGAAGCATTGGGATATCGTGAATATTTACAAATGGATCCGTCTATTATTCGAGGGTTATCATATTATACGGGGATTGTTTTTGAAGCTTTTGATACACAAAGACAATTTCGAGCTTTGTTCGGAGGCGGTCGATATGATGCGTTGTTTTCTCGTATGACAGGAAAGGATATTCCGGCGTGTGGTCTCGGTTTTGGCGATGGTGTTATTCGCGAGCTTTATACAGCGAAATTTGGCTATCCGGAGACCTATGAAGGCGTTGATATGATAGTTGGTTATTATGATGAAAGCTTGCAAAAACCAGCAATGGAATTTGTTCAAAAAGCAATAGAACTCGGGATTAAAACAGATTTTATGTTGTCTGTTCAAAATCCAAAGAAATTTTTCACAATGGCAAATAAGCGACATGCAAAATTTGCGGCTTATCTTGCTCCGGAAGAGTATGCAAAAGGCGAAATTGCAATTAAAAATATGCAAACAGGAGAGCAAAAGAATCACTGTTTGACGGAGTTAGATAGGAATTTTTTACCATGAAGAAATTATATTTAGATGATATGCGTCAGCCCCCGGATACGACATGGGACGTGGCGCGTTCGACGAGTGAAGCAATTGATTATATTATGTTAAATGGTTGTCCGCCGTATATTTCATTAGATTATTGTTTATCTGGTGGAGCAACGGTTATGCCGTTTGTAAATTGGTTGATAGAAGAGGATCGTCGGCAAAAAGGGGCACTTATTCCAATGGGTTTTGCTTTTGATAGCCATTCTTCCGCACCGGACGGCAAAGCTTTAACTGAACGAGTATTGGGAGATTATTTAAAATCTCGCTTTTAATAAAAAGCTTTTGTCAAAAAGCGATTGATGTTTGTATTTAACCGACGCACTTGTTTGTTGTAGTAGACAATTACATCTTCCTCGTCATGAACAGAGCCATCACTTGAGATAAAATCAATGCGATAAGTTTGTGTTGTAAAGCTGATTTGAGCCGTATATACATATCCTTTATGAGTAAAAGCAATATCTAAAGTGTTTTCTGATCGTCCTCGCACCTGCCAACGAGACCGAATAGCGGCCTGAGCGATGGTTTGAGCAACTTGCTCTTGAGATGGAGAGCCAAAGATGACGCCTTGTTCAACCGCAATCGGCGGTAAGGTTGTAGAACAAGCTGTTAAAAAAAGCCCTAAAACGAAGCCTAATAAGCCATAAAAACGCATTTATTTTTCCTTTTAAAAATTATATCGAACACCACCTATTGCTTGAAGATTATAAGCATCTTCATGTAAATCTACATAAATATAGCGGAACATAGCTTCTGCCGTAAGATAAGGTGTAATGTCATATGACGCTCCGCCCATTGCAGCCACAGCCCAGTTTGTATCATCCCAACGTTCTTCGTGTGTCCATCCGTTTCGTTTGTATTTTTGTGTCGCTATGGAATAAGCAGCCCCAGCACCCACACCGACAAAAGGTTTAAACTTTCCAAGAGGTAAGTCATAATAAGCATTTAATAAAAAAGTAAACTGTTCATAATTGACATTATGTGTTAATTCTGTTTTTGCCATATAGGTGACATCTGTTTCAAATCGGAAATCACCGACTTTAACACCGACCATAGCTCCGCCTACAGCCGTAGATAAATCTTTTGGTTCAATAGATGTGTAACCATAACCTAAACGTCCACCGGCATAAAATCTTTTTGGCCTTTGAGTTTTATTTTGGACAACTGGGGCTGGTTGAGTTTCAGAAATAGAATTACCTGTTGAAACAGGATATTGATAAACACGATTATCAGCAGCCATTGCTCCTGTTAATCCTCCTAACCAAAACAGAGTTGTGAACAGTAATTTTTTCATGTTTTTCTCCTTACCTAGTCTTTAGGTTATAGGACAAAGCGCTTTTTTTCAAGTATTTTCTTTGTTGAGCTCAGATGGTGAGATTAAAAAAAGCGGAAAAAGACAATTTTATTTTTTACTATCTTTTTTCTAAAAAAAAGAGTATAATTCCTGCCTTGCAAAAAGAATCGATAAAGAAGAAGAACCAACATGACAGAATCTATTCGAAATATTGCGATCATCGCACACGTTGACCATGGGAAAACAACTCTTGTAGATGCTTTTTTAAAGCAAAGCGGCACTTTTCGAGATAATCAAGCGGTGGCGACTTGTGTGATGGATAGCGGAGATATTGAGCGAGAACGTGGTATTACAATTTTAGCAAAATGTACTTCTATTGAATGGGAAAATACGCGGATTAACATAGTGGATACACCGGGACATGCTGATTTTGGTGGAGAAGTTGAACGTATTTTAAGTATGGTAGACGGTGTTATTTTGTTGGTTGATGCTGCGGAAGGACCTTTACCCCAGACAAAATTTGTGGTCAGTAAAGCTTTAAAATTAGGCTTGCGTCCTATTGTTGTTATCAATAAAGCGGATCGTCCTGATGCTCGTCCAAACGAAGTATTAAATGAAGTTTTTGATTTGTTTGCCAATATGGGCGCAACAGATGAACAGTTAGATTTTCCTGTTTTGTATGCTTCAGGCCGAGAAGGATGGGCGGTTTATGATTTAGAAAAAGATCCTCGAACGAGCATCAAGCCATTGATTGAAAAAATTTTAACACATGTTCCGGAACCAAAATGTGATTTAACAGCTCCATTTTCTATGTTGGTGACGACCTTGGAGTATGATCCGTTTGTCGGACGTATTTTGACGGGGCGTATTGAAAGCGGTTCATTGAAAGTCAATTCAATGATTAAAGCTTTGTCTCGTGATGGACAGACATTAGAAACCGCTCGCGCATCTAAAATTATGGCTTTTCGGGGGTTGAAACGGACAGCTTTGGAAGAAGCTCACGCAGGAGATATTGTTAGCGTTGCTGGTTTCTCTAAAGCGACGGTGGCGGATACTTTATGTGATAATAGTGTGACGGAAGCTATTCCGTCTCAACCAATAGATCCACCGACTTTAGCAATGACTTTTTCAATAAATACTTCTCCTTTTGCGGGGCAAGATGGTGATAAAGTTACTTCTCGGATGATTTGGGAACGTTTGCAAAAAGAAGTCGAAGGGAATGTTGCGTTGCGAATAGCCAAAACAGACAGCGCAGATTCGTTTGAAGTTGCTGGACGTGGCGAATTGCAACTTGGTATTTTGATTGAAACAATGCGTCGAGAAGGCTTTGAATTGTCTATTTCTCGTCCACGTGTTTTATTCCATGTAGATGAAAATGGAATACGGACCGAACCGTATGAAGAAGTTGTTGTGGATGTGGATGACGCTTATTCGGGCGTTGTTGTCAATAAAATGAGTGAACGAAAAGCGGATTTAATGGAGATGCATCCTTCCGGAGCCGGTAAGACACGTTTGATTTTTAAAGCACCTTCTCGGGGCTTAATCGGGTATCATTCTGAATTTTTAACAGATACTTGCGGAACAGGGATTATGAACCGTTTGTTTAGTGAGTATGGACCTTATAAGGGGCCAATTCCGGGGCGGCATAATGGCGCTTTGATTTCATTGGAAACAGGTAAAGCGGTTGCTTATTCCTTGTTTAATATCCAAGATAGAGGAAAGCTTTTTGTGACGCATAATACGCCGGTTTATGCTGGGATGATTATTGGAGAGAATGCAAAGCCTGGAGATATTGATGTCAATCCGATAAAAGGAAAAAAACTCACAAATATGCGTGCTGCGGGTAAAGATGATAATATTCTTTTGACGCCACCGGTTGTTATGAGCTTGGAAGAAAGCTTAGCTTACATTAATGATGATGAGTTGGTTGAAGTGACACCACATAACATTCGGTTGCGTAAAAAGTTGTTGGATTATAATGAGCGCCGCAAAGCAGAACGTCGCCGCGAAGAATAACTTAACAAGGACCTTCGCAACAAGTTCCTTTTCGTGGATCTCCTTTCTCTGAACAATAACAGATCAGTGGAGACGCGGGCTTTTGATCCATACAGTATTTATTATTACTGGCATAATAAAAGCTCCAACTCCAAGAAGAAGCTTCACTTTGATTATCGCCACCGCTGTCCGTCATGTTTGATGCGCAATAATATACACCACCATTTTCTTGAATGTTAAAAGTGTAACTATTTGAACCCCATTGTTCATAACCAATATCATCGTAAGCTACAGAACCTGAGCTGTCGGTATATCCGCCACAGCAAGAACCATTCACGGCACCGGCAATGGTCCAACCTGTTTTGGAACTAGATCTGTGAACCACACCATTTTCAACAGTATTTTCATTTATATTTTCCTGGACAGGACAGCAGGCATAACCGTTTTCACCAATGCCATTTGTATAATTTTTGACAAGCTTGTATTTTCCTTGGCTTGTATCACAGCATTGAGCGGAAGAGCCATTCCAATAAGCTTTTTCATTCGTTTTACAGACTTTATAAGCTTGTCGATTAATTGTTTTTGCATTTGCAGTTAAGAAAAAAAAGGAAAAAAGTATTAAATATATCAAAAGATTAGGTAAAACATGGGGGGGGGGGG
>CALXXX010000027.1 GCA_944392795.1 uncultured Alphaproteobacteria bacterium
TGTTGTCCGTTGACGGATGGAGGATGTACACCGAGTTGTACACCTTCATCGGATTGTGATGAATGCAGTGATGGATATTTAGTAGAAGTAGCTTTATCAGAAGGGAATAGTATAATAGGCAGTGGTGGAGGGACTGTTGTGACGGATGGAGCTGTGTATTGTTGTTTAAATTCGTCGATGGCGGGCTGTGGAGCATGTAATCCGGTCTATTATGTACCTGGGGAGATGACGGGGAATTGTGAAGGCTGTCCTGCAGGTTTGTATGAATCGAATAATGGGTTATGGATAGATTGTGTTGAGTGCACAGAAGATGGTCATTGTGATCCGAATAATTGCATTACATGCCAACGGAATAAGTGTTCATTGAAGTGTGAAGCAGGCGAGACCTGTAATGGGAAGGGGGATTGTTGTTCTGATGGTGTTGGGAATGATGGAGAATGTTGTCCTGCTTTGACAGATCCAGATTGTGAGACAGAAATAAACGAAAACGGTTGCACAGTGTGTAAGACCTCTTGTCCTGAAGACGAACCAGTTTCTTGTTCTATCGGAGAAGATAGTTGGTGTTGCGCTGAAGGTAATACATGCGGTACTACGGTCGGAGAGTGTTGCTTGAATGGTGTTTGCTGCCCTGAAGGACAAAATGCTTATTACGGAACATATTATACTACTGATGGATATAGTATTGACTATGGAGTAAAAAAATATTATGGAGGTGGAAATGCTTCTACAAAAACATTCTGTTGTTCAAACGATCCATCTGCAAGTGGTCAAGAACAAGTCTGTTGTGATATAGGACAAGTAGAACTACATGACTATAAATACGGTAGCTCCGATTATGATTATGATTACAAATCTTATGCTTGTAGAGGGCAAGAATATTGTGATCAATTTAATCCTGGTTCAACCTGGACTCATGAGCTTCATGCTGATTTGAGGACGAAGAATGGCGGTTTTTGGAAAGAAGATGTGTATGGTTGTGTTACATCTGATTATAAAAGAATCTCTTTATCTGAATTTTATTGTCCCTCAGATTCTGATTTTTATACAAAATGTGAAGGATGGTCATATGCTTATTGTTATTACTTTGAACCTGCAGGAGGAGAGATTTGTGATACACCACAATACCCTCATTTGTAATTTTAAAAGATGCGTTGTACTTAGTTAAATAAAAATTATTATATTTTCGTAAATATAAAAATAAAACAATCCCCTCTTTCGAGGGGATTATCTTTATTTATCCTGTGATGGCATCTCTGCTTCTTTTGCTAAGGTCGCAACAAACTCGTCTAACTTCATCACTTCCTGTTTATCACTTCCCAATCGACGCACGGTAACAGTTCTATTTTCCTTTTCTTTTCCGCCGACAACCGCAATAACCGGAACTTTTGCCAATGAATGTGTGCGTATCTTATAGTTAATCTTCTCGTTTGAAGTATCAACAGAAGCAGATAAACCGGCTTTTTTCAAAGCATCCGCTACTTCCCTTGCATAATCATCAAACTCTGAAACAATAGGCGCCACAACAACTTGTTCCGGAGATAGCCACAATGGCAAATGTCCGGCATAGTTCTCAATTAAAATGCCTAAAAAGCGCTCTATAGAACCAAATAATGCTCGATGCAACATAACTGGCTGATGCTTTTCTCCATCCTCTCCAATGTAAGAAATATCAAACCGTTGCGGTAAGTTCATATCCATTTGAACCGTCCCACATTGCCACTCACGTCCAATCGCGTCTTTTAAAATAAATTCCAGTTTCGGCCCATAAAAAGCGCCTTCTCCCGGATTGATTTCATATTTGTAGCCGTGATGCTCCAAAGCATTTGCCAATGCTTTTTCAGACATGTCCCAAATTTCATCAGAACCTATACGATAAATACTATCCGGTCGAGTGGATAAATAGATCTTAACATCTTCAAAACCAAAGTCTTTATAAATGTCTAATATCAATTTAATCGTCCGAACACATTCTTCTTCCATTTGCTCAGGCGTACAGAAAATATGCGCATCATCCTGCGTAAATTCTCGCACACGCATCAACCCCATTAAAGAACCTGATGCTTCATATCGATTCACCATACCAAACTCTGCCATACGCAACGGTAAATCTCGATAAGACTTAATCCCTTGCTTATAAATGAGCAAGCCACCGGGACAGTTCATCGGTTTAACACAGAACATTTTATCATCCTCTGTTTTACCGGAATAATTGTGAGCTCCGTATTTATCCCAGTGTCCGGAAGTTTCCCACAAACATCTGTCCATAATTCGAGGCGTTGCGACTTCAATATAACCGTTATTTTCTTGACGCTTACGCATATACTCTATTAACTTCCGATAAATCTTATAGCCTTTATCATGCCAAAATACCGCACCGGGAGCATATTCCGGCTCAAAATGGAACAAATCCATATCTTTTCCAATCTTACGATGATCCCGTTTTTCCGCCTCTTCCAACATGGTTAAGTAAGCTTTCAGCTCTTTATTATCGGCAAAGGCTGTTCCATAAATGCGTTGCAGCATTTCGTTTTTAGCATCTCCGCGCCAATAAGCTCCGGCAACTTTCATCAATTTAAATGCTTTTCCCAATTTCCCAGTCGATGGTAAATGAGGTCCACGACACAAATCAATATAATCACCTTGACGATAAACAGAAATTTCTGCGTCCGCCGGTAAATCATTAATGATTTCAACTTTATAATGCTCACCTTTCTGGGTAAAATAAGCAACAGCTTTTTCTCGAGACCAGACTTCTCTTTCAATTGGCAAATTTCGGTCAACAATCTCAGCCATCCGCTTTTCAATGCGTTCCAAATCGTCCGTACTAAATGGCTCTTTCTTCGCAAAATCATAATAAAAACCATTTTCAATCACGGGACCAATGGTCACTTGTGTTCCAGGAAACAGCTCTTGAACGGCTTGTGCCATAATATGAGACGCTGTATGACGTAAAACATTTAATCCTTCTGTCGTTTTTGCGGTCACAATTGTCACAGTCGCATCTGTGGTAATCGGTGTCGTTAAATCTTGCAATTTCCCGTTAACTGTGACAGCAAAAGCGGCATCAGCCAATCCTTTACTGATTTTCATCGCAACATCTAACCCTGAAACGGGCTCCTCGAAAGAAAGGACCGAGGCATCCGGTAATTGAATTTTTATCATTTTCTTTTCCTTTTTCACTTTAAAACAAAGAAGGCTTGGATTTTACCAAACCTTCCTTAACTCGTCAAGAAAAACAACTGCTTTTATCGAGATAAGCCCGTTTTTCCCGACAACACATATGTTCGTGGTTTTGATAATTCTTTTTGAGCTTCCTCCAACGCTTGACGGCGAGACCGATTAGTCTCTTCACGTACACCTCGCTCAGGATCAATCGTTGGGTTCACTTTCGAAAACGTTGCCGGAGAAATATCCATATTCATAATAAAGTCTTTCCAGGCCTCTTGTGAAGCACTCACGGGTAAAGATAATGAATTTGCAGCTTTTAATAAATTATGATAAGAAGCTAATTTCCCTCCCGTCCGAATATAAACATCAGCCAAAGCTGCTCGAACAATCGCCGGTTTATGAGCATAATCCGGTACAACCTTTTCAATTTCAGGCGTTATCCTACGCAAGTAAGAAAGAGTATAAGAACGAATAGCATTGTTTTCAATTTTAAAACTTGAAAACTCATTTAACACCTTCTCCGGTAATCCTGGTATTGGCTCCAATAAATGTTTATAAATCATTCTTTTAATGGCCGGCACATTTTTGCGTCCAAGACCATCAAAACTGGACTTTAAAGAAACAAAGTCCGTTTCTGAAATCGGCGTACCAAAACCTATTAAAACAACAGGTTTATCTTGGAAAACCCCCTTGCGAGGATAATAAGAAAAATGTCCATCTAACTTTTGTAAAGCCTGATATGTCGCTAATAAATGCTCTCTTGCCGAATGCCGCGGATGAGCAACAGCTTTTTGTGTTTGTCGAACGGCTGGACGAGAGCCTGAAGAAGAGGACTCATTACACCCGCTTCCTGTTAAAATAGTCGCTGCTGCCAAGCCAACAGGCATAACCGTTTTCAAAATTTTCCTTTTTAATGTCATTATCCTACCCTCTGTATTTTATCAATTTATTTGACTTTAAAGTCTAACATTCCGAACCGTCTTATTTAATGCTATTTGTCGTTGTGCAGCCTCTTTTTGAAGCATACTATCTAAAGGAATTACTTGCCTTGTACCCGCCACTTGCAACATCTCAGCTATTGCAGTATTACGCTCTTTTGCAATAGATTTTCGGCTAGATTCAGCCATCATCTTGCCATAGTCCTTCTTTGCAACACCTAATGTCCAGAACTTTTTAAACTTTTGTGTCGAAAAACCATCTGCTCCCAAGTTATATTCCATATCCAACATAGCATATTGCGCTTCATATGCTAAATCATAAAAACCGACGCCGACTGAACGACACTTCCTTTCTAGACTTGATAAACAAGCATAAATCTTTTGTGTTTCTCTTCTATCCAAACTTGTTGGGGTTGCCTCATAAGCACACAAATTTTTGTAGTATCCTGCTTTATAATTAAAGCCTTTTTTAGCTTGCCTTTGTCGTAGTTGATACAATTGCTTAAAATAATGCGCTTTTTGTTCTCGATTTAATATTTTTCCATCTTTTGTCTGAAAATCCAACTTATCAAACTCGGCCCATGTTGATATATTTAAACCCCGCCCTATTGTCAAATAGCCTTTCGAATCAAAATAAGGATGAGAAAAGCTCCCCTCATATTTAGGCAATTCTTGCTTCATAAAAGCCACTAAAGAAGCTTGCCTCTGAGCTTTCATTTTTAATAGGAGATGATATGTATTTTGTGTTTTTTGAACAGTTGAGGATGTCGTCTTAGAGGAAGGCTTTTCAGCACCTTCTGCTGTTAACCCAGCAAACCCAACCAAGCCGGATAACATCACCGGAGCTAATCTCTTCAAGCCTTTTTTTTTGAAAAAATCTTTTAACATTTCCCGCTCTCCAACTTTATAAATATAACATAAAATTCAAAAAATATCAACTTTTAATATCAGTTTATGCCAAACTCTTGACTTTTTAATTACAAAAACCAACATAAACAACTGGTTTGTTTTATTTTAGATAAAAAGGGAGAAAAAAAATGGAAATTTTTACCAAAATTTGTTTATGGATTAGTTTAATTGGTGCTTTCAGCTGGGGGTTAATTGGGGTCTTTGGCATTGACTTAATTGCCTTGGTCTTTGGAACCATGTCTTTACTGACACGTATTGTCTATATCGTCGTCGGATTAACCGCCATTTGGGTTGCACTTAAAGAACTCAATTTAATTCCAAGTCAAGATTAAAGAAAAAAAGCCGCTTATCTTTAAGCGGCTTTTTATTAACCTCGCGCTCGAGAAGACGCAACCAACATCGTTAATTGAGGCTGGGTCTTTTGTCCCAAGCTATCAAAAAAAGATGGCCCTAGTTGTTGTTTTTGCTCTGTCGTTAAAAGAGAAGGAAGCTGCTCTTGTAATTTCTTTAACTCTGTGGGCTTCAACTCTCCCAAATCCACTTGCTCGCCACTTTTATCGTATGTATAAACATTCGAAGAAACAGAACTTTTATTTAAAGAATCTGAAGGAGAAACATTAATTTCCACCTGATGTTGATCTTGCCTAAAACGTAAAATTGTTTGATCCGCATTCTTTTCAATTTGAACATCTGAAATATGATCAAATGTAGATAAAAATGGCGACTCTGTCTCTTTCTGAGGCATGTTTGCTTCTTCTTGAGATTGTTGAGCATCTTTTTGCCGATTATGAGCTAATAATTGTTCTTTATAAGCGTCAAAAAATTCCCTTTCCTGTGCTACTTCTTTCGGAAGTGCTTTCAAATAATCAACAAACTTACCTTCATAATTTTTACAAACACACCATAAAGCAAAATTCTGCATACTTTTTAAAAATAAAACATTCATTCCTGAAGACAATGCCTCGCCTTTAGCACCCGGTATGCGTTCCGCATAGGTTTGCCCTATCTTCTTCAGGTCAATAATGTCTTCGCTGTTGCAAGCCGCAACAGCATCGTATCCTTTATCAAGGAGAGTATCTAATTCATCTTCTTTTATCGGACGACGTTGTCCATTTTCTTCCACCACAATCTCCGGGCTATAAGGGCGAAACGACATGTCTTCCGGATTTTGAGGCGTTTCAAGGCGATATATCATACTAGCACTTTGTTTCCTGGCAACTAAATTTCCTAATAGCCATTCTATTGCTTCAGGACGCATTAAAACCAAAATTGTTTTATCCCCGTCCTTAACTTTTAAACCAGTTTCTCCGCCTTCCGCAAAAAGATCAACAGCTCCCAGGTCTGGATTTGTTTTTTGCTTTTCTCGAAACAACGGCGTATCAAAAGACAAGCCATTCTCTGTAATTTTCTGATTATTTAAAAACTGCCCGAAAAGACTGTTGTCATCAATCTTTTGAACAGAGACTGGTTGAGCTTTTACAGAAAAATCTTCTTGTGGGGCATCGGCTTCCATCGCACCAGCACCTAAACTCATCGCTGTTGAAGCAATCAAAAGATGTCTTTTTAAACCTTTTAAATCAGGCATAAAAACCTCCTTGTTTAATCTTATTTATTTTATCAAAAAAACTCTTTTTTGTCAAATGATCTCTCTTTCATCCAACAACTGAAACAAAGCTTCCGCATAAAACAATTCAGCTTTCAGATTCCTTTTTATACATTAATATCGATAGTATTTAACTCCGTGCACGTAAGGAAGCCACAATCATACTTAATTGAGGCTGTGTTTTTTGATCAAAATCATTAAAAAATGAATCTCCCAACTGTCGTTTTTGTTCGACAGTTAAAACAGAAGGAAGTTTCTTTTGTAATTCTTTCCACTCTTCAGGCTCTAAACCTCGTAGCCCTATTTGCTCGCCATTCTTATCATACGTATAAACATTTGAAAAAATAGAGCCTTTCTTTAAAGAAGAGGATTGACAAACATTAATTTCCACCCGATGCTGATCTTGTTCGAACAGTAAAATCGTTTGCCCAAGATTTTTTTCTATTTGAACTCCAGAAATATGATTGAAAGCAATTAAAGAAGATTGACGCTCGGCTTCTTTTTGCGCCAACATTTGTTCTTCTTGAAGCCTTTTTTCTTCTTGCTTTTGATACTGAGCGACAGCTTTTGCCTTTTGTTTATCAAATGCCTGTTTTTCAGCCGCAACCAACTCAGGAAATTTTTTCAAATAACTGACAACCTCTTTTTTATACCCTTTTCCAAAACTCTCTAAAAGAGTATTCTGCATACCTTTAAAAAACAAGGCATTCATGCTGATAGCCAAAGCTTGTCCCTTAGCGCCTCCTATCCGTTGAGCGTATTTCTGAATCATCTTCTTAGCATCAATAATATCCTCGCTATTACAAGCCGTAAAAGCAGCTAATCCTTTATCAAAAATAACCCCTAGCTCACTTTCTTGAATGGAACGCCTTTTACCATTTTCCTCAACTACAATTTCCGGATAGGAAGAACGAAAGATCCAATTATTTGGGTTTTCTGGAAGTTTAGAAATAACAGCCTCTCCTTTATCCATTGCAATAAGTGCTCCTATTAAACGCTCAACCGTTTCTTTGGGCATCAAAACCAAAATTGTTTTATTCCCGTCCTTAATTTTTAAACCGGTCTCTTCTCCTTTCGCAAAAAAATCAACATCACCTAATGCCGGATTTGTTTTTTGCTTTTCTCGAAATAAGGGCGTATTAAAAGATAAACCGTTATAAGTAATTTTTTGATTATTTAAAAATTGATTTAAAAGACTATTCTCTTCAACCTTTTGAACAGAAACAGTTTTTGATGACGGTTCTTGCAATGTATCCGTCTCCATCGCTCCGGCACCTAAGCTCAATGCTGCCGAAGCAATCAAAAGATGTCTTTTCAAATTGCTCCTTAAGGGCATAAAAAACCTCCTTTTTTATTTTATCAAAAAAGCTTTTTTATGTCAAACATCCCTTCGCTTAAAAATCACTGAAAAGAGTCCTTTATCAACAAGTCTTCAACTACAAAAAAACCGTCCAAAAGGACGGTATTCTAATTGGAGCGGGCGAAGGGATTTGAACCCTCGACATCAACCTTGGCAAGGTTGCGCTCTACCCCTGAGCTACACCCGCAAATTTGAATGTCCTCTTTATGACACAGCTTTCCGAAAAAATCAAGCTTTTTTTCGAAAATTTTCTCAAAAATAATCAACTCCTTGTTTTTTAAGCATTTTTAAAATAGTATTTCCTCTTTTTTCCTGTTGAAAAAAAAACAAAAAAGCGTATAATAACCGCCTTACAAAGGAAATAAAAATGGATTTTGATGTTATTGTTGTCGGCGGCGGGCATGCCGGTTGTGAAGCGGCTGCAGCTGCTGCTCGTGTAGGTGCCAAAACAGCCCTAATTACACATAAAATTAAATCAATCGGTGACATGTCTTGTAATCCGGCTATTGGTGGTTTAGGAAAAGGAACTGTTGTCAGAGAAATTGATGCCTTAGATGGCTTAATGGGACGTATTATTGATGCTGCCGGACTACAGTTTCGCATGTTAAACCTTTCTAAAGGTCCCGCCGTTCAAGGTCCAAGAGCTCAAGCGGATAAAGACCTTTATAAACAGCTGATGCAAGAAGCTTTATTAAATTACCCAAATTTAACCCTCATCGAAAACGCTGTTGAAGGTATCTTGTTTAATCAGGATACATTAACTGCTCAAGGTGTCCGATGTGCTGATGGAACAGAACTGACCTGTCATGCCGTCGTCATCACAACAGGAACCTTTTTAAACGGACTGATGCATCAAGGTGAACAAAAAACGATTGGCGGACGTTGGGGAGACCCCTCTTGCGTTGGTATTACACCGGATTTGAAGCGCATGGGATTAACAGTCGGTCGACTTAAAACAGGAACGCCCGCTCGATTGGAGCGAGACAGTATTGACTGGGCACAAACAACGGAACAACCGGGAGACTCTATTCCGCAGCCATTTTCTTATTTAACAAAAGCGATTATCCAACCTCAAGTCTCTTGTTTCTTAACTCACACAACGTCGGAAACGCACAAGATTATTCAAGCGAATTTATCTCGAGCACCCATGTATTCCGGTCAAATTAAATCTATCGGACCACGTTATTGCCCAAGCATTGAAGACAAAATTGTTCGCTTTGCCAATAGAGATAGTCATCACATTTTCTTAGAGCCTGAAACACGAAATGGTCCCTCTATCTATCCGAATGGAATTTCAACCAGCCTGCCTGTTGATGTACAAGACGCCTTCTTACGCACGATACCGGGGCTTCAAAATGTCCGAGTCATTCGTTATGCCTATGCGATTGAATATGATTTCGTCGATCCGCGTGAGGTCAAAAGAACACTCGAAACAAAGAAAATAAAAAAGCTCTTTTTGGCCGGACAAATCAACGGAACGACCGGTTATGAAGAAGCGGCTGGACAAGGTTTATTAGCTGGCGTTAATGCAGCATTAAAAGCTTTGGGAAGTGATAAAGAACTCACCTTTGACAGAACAAACAGCTATATCGGTGTGATGGTGGATGATATTACGACTTTTGGCGTGGATGAACCCTATCGATTGTTTACTTCTCGCGCAGAATATCGTTTAACGATTCGAGCTGATAATGCGGATTTACGATTAACGCCGCTGGGAATTGCCGTCGGCTGTGTATCTGAGGAGAGGCGCCAAGCTTTTGAAACCAAAAAGAAAGCTTATGATACTTTAAAATATGATTTAACACATTCTTTTGTTAGCCCAAAAGAATTATTAACGCAGGGATTTGATATTCCTGTCCGTGGGGCAAAGCATAGTTTATTTGGTTTGTTAAGCTATCCTGAAGTTTCTTGGGAAATGATGGGACGTGTCTTCCCTCATCTGGCCGATTATCGTGCAGATGTTGTTCAACAAGTTATGATTGAAGGACGTTATCAAGGCTACTTATCTCGACAAGAAGCGGATATTGAAGCTTTCAAAAAAGACGAGTCCGTTAAGATACCAGAAGACTTGAATTATGATGAAGTTGGTGGACTTTCTATTGAAATTCGAGGCCGTTTAACACGAGCAAAGCCAGCCACAATCGGCGTAGCTGCTCGTTTACCGGGCATGACACCGGCCGCAATTACCGCTTTATTAGGTCATTTAAAAAGCAAAAAAAAGGGAAATTAAAATGTCTGTTTCTTTAGTCTATATTACAGATAATGTGTATGTTTTACCAACTGTTGTCAGCATAAGCTCTGCCATCCAGAACAAAAATCCGGAAACTATTTATGATATTTATGTCATTGGCTATCATTTAAACCAGGGCTTAGAGGAAGCTTTTCCTTTACTTAACACTGAAAATGTGCGTATACATTATTTAGCTTATAAAGAAGATCCCGTTTTAGAAAAAATTAAACCGGACATTTATGTAACCAGTACAGCTCTTTTAAAATTTAAAATTGCTGATTTACTACCCAATGTAGATAAAGCGATTTATATCGATGGTGATACTTTGGTTCAAAAAGATTTAACACAAATGTATGAAATTGCTTTGGAAGATAAAGCTATCGGCGCTGTTAAAGATTATGCTTGCGTTGAATTATTTCACGATAATCTTAACTTACCAACCTATTTCAACAGCGGCATTCTTCTGATGAATTTAGCTCTTTGGCGAAAAAAAGACTTTGGAACACAGCTGATGGAGCTGAAAAAAAAGGCTCCTAAATTAAAATACATGGACCAAGATGCCTTTAATATGTTTTTTCAAGATAATTATAAAAAATTACCTGTTATTTATAATGCAATGATGCCTAATTTTCGAGGATATTCCGTTCCTATGTCGAACTTAAACGCTTTTTATGACTCTCACTTCTCGGATTATCAGAACATTTTAGAAAATGCCGTGATTATTCACCTGACCAACTCATACAAGCCTTGGCTTTTCAAGGGTGTTTATTTATCTGACCTTTGGATGAGCTGCCTTCAAAAAAGTCCTTTCCGAGATATTCAGTTATCACTGGCCGAACCAAAATAATCATAAAATTGGAAAAAAGCCAATGGATAATTTAAAATCAGCTCCTCTAAAAAAGAGGTATAAGCTGAAACAATTCCTTTGATCGGTGCCTGACGCGTAAATAATGTATATGTATTTGGTGCTGTTTTGATACACGCGATAAAGAAAATAGGACTTTCCATCAAACGAGCAAAAGTAAACGCTCCATGAGGCAAAGAGATGTATTTATCCAATAATACCACCTTCTCTTGTCGTCCTGAAACATTTTTAGAAATTCGATCAGCTGCCATCATAACTAACTCACCCTTTTCTAAAAAACTCTTCATCTCTGCCGCTGTCGACATATCAATCTCATCCGTTGGATGAATAAATACATTTGGATCATGACAGTGTTTTCGATAGAACTCAAAGAAAATTTGACTTTGTGTTGTATCTTGAAACGCATGCATAATCCGTGGAGGAAAAGCGCGAACTTGAGTATAAAGACTTTGCAAGATTTCAATACTACCGACATGAGAACATAAAAAAAAGATTCCTTCTTTTGCTTGTATCCTTTTTAACAATAAAGAAAAATCACCCTTTTGATCAATTTCAAGTCGTAATTTTTGTTTACACAACGCTGCCGCATCCACTTTATCAAACAAAGCTGTCACATAAGACATAATATGAGCATGACTTGTAAAAGAAACAGGTTGAAGTCCTCTTTTTTTACGGGCCGTATTCAAAACATCACGATAAGCGCAAGATGCTTTTCTGGCAGGACCGGCAAAAATCCAAATACATGTTCCGACGATAAATAAGGCGCCTCGGAATAACCAAAGCGGACAAAATCGATAAATAGTCCACAATATGGCTAATCGTCCACGACCGGCACTTTGTTCTTTTTGAACAAACCAAGCTTGCGTTTGTTTGTTTTTTCGTTTACAGTCCTTTGTCATGGAAGTTTTTATAGCAGATTTAGACGCTGTCGGCAAGGAAGAAGAACAAGCTTACGCCGCATTATTAAACTCGGATGAAAGAGTTCGTTCAGAGCATATGTCCGTGCAACGACGCAAAACTTTCTTGACCGGACGAGCCTTAGCACGAGACGTGCTGGGACAAATCTTAGGAGAACCGCCACAGCAAGTTGATTTTAAATTGCTGGCCAGTGGCGCACCGGCTTTAAAAAAAGAAGGACCTTTTTTTAATTTATCACATAGCGGACATTTTGTTTTAATGGCAGTCGATGACCATCCTGTCGGTGTGGATATTGAACATATCAGTAAATCCAGAAATATAGACGCTATTGTTCGTGAAAATTTTGATGAAGCAGCAAAAAGAGCTTATTTTGTCTTAGATTTAGCAGAACGACGCCCTTTTTTCTATCGATTGTGGACAATGAAAGAAGCGGCTTTAAAGCTAAAAGGATGCGGAGGAGATACACTTCCTCTTCTTCAAGGACTGAAAGAAAGTCCCGCCGAACCTATCCATTTTTATTCCGGTTCTTTATTCGATTATTTTTTTGCCGTTGCCGGAAAAGAGCCCCTTCGAACAATGCAATTTATCCTAAAAACACCGCTTAAAGGAAGAGAAAGCTTTTTAACACCGGAAAACACTCTCCTAAGCTAGAGTGTAAACATCTGAGTTAAAATATGGCTAATTTCCTGATGACTATTTTCCGGTAAAATACCGATTTTACGCATCAATGCCGTCTTTCTAATTGTGCGAAGTTTATCCAAAGCAATCTGTGCGTCTCGTCCCTTCATTTCAATCATAACCCGATAAGGTAAAGGACGAATATGACTGATAATCGGCGCAATCATCACATAAGGCAAAGCGTTATTCAATTCATTCGGCGATACAACAACACAAGGCTTTTGGACTCCTTCATCCTCTGTTTCATAAACCATAAAACGTTTTACCATTCCCAGTCACCCTCCTCTTGCCATGGTGCTGTTTCGTTCTCCAAAACGGATAACTCTTCCCAACCGCGTCGTGTTGTATCCGCTGCCGTTAAAACTAAAGAACGACCCTTCACCTCAACATTCAACATCTCTTCAAACCGGCATTGTTTAATTAAAGAGGAGGGAATACGTATTCCTTGTGAATTCCCTATTTTAATTAAAGGCAACTTCATGCGGCGCCTCCTTTCTTCCCCAAAGCTTGTTTTAAAATCATATAAAGTCGACCGGCATCAGAACCAATTAAAACCGGCAAAAGAACATCTTTTTTCTCATTATTCTTTGCTTTCTGCGCCAAAGCATCAAACTCTGATAAATAGCGCGTGACCGCTACACGAACCGCATTGTTCTCTTGATAAAGCGCTTTAAATTTATCCAACTTTTCTTTCGGAAGAGCCGTTATCAGGTACCGCATAAACGCACCATTATCTCCAGCATAGTACTTTTTCCACTGCTCTTCTTCCGCCTTAGGCGTAAATACATGCACAATGTCAATCGAAAACAAAGAAAGATGCTCTAAAATTAATCGCGCGTCTTTCATAAACTGATCTGTTTGTGTAGAAGCAAAATCTGCTTTCAGTTCTTTCAAATAGGCCTCCGTCGAACGACTGACCTCCAAAAGATTTTCTGCTTGCTTTTCTAAGCCTAATGTCCCCAACTCATGTAATTTAGAATCCACAGAGGTTAATGCTTCTCCTAATAAATCAGCCTGTGTTGCAAATTGCGCTCCGACATCGCCTAAATGATGGATTGCTTTATCTGAAAGTTCAAAAACTGCGTGTGTTTGTTCAGCCGCATGTTCTGCTGCACCCGTCAACTTATGAAGCGTCTTTTCAACTTCTTGATCCAATAAAGCACCTTGGGTTTTCAAAATCGTTAAAATCTTCTCTGCATTTGCAAATAAGCGCTCATTATAAGTTTGTGTTTGGACTTCGTATTGACTTAAAATACCCTCCAGTCTATCCATATGGGTTTGAAAATGAACCGCCGTCCCATCTGCTGAGACAACGATTTGCTGCGTTTTTTCCGCCGCCTCTTTTAACGCATCCGTCACACGGTCAATTGATTTCATATTTTCCGTTAAAAGACCCGCAACACCCGTCATTGTTCGCGCGACCTTTTCAGATGTCGCTTGTAAAACCATCGCTCGTTCAGATAAGTCTTCTGTAATCCCACGAGTACTCTCGTTCGCTTTCTGAGTTGACTTTGCAAGAACTTGAACATGATGGGCCATTTCTTTAATAGAAGTCAATGTCTGTGTGTCAACATGATCGATAACTGTCGCCAAATCTTTAATCCATAATTTCAAATCATCCCGAACGCTGTTCGTTTGATCCACCACCTCTGCAAAAACTTTTTTAAACTCTCTTATCTGTGCACGCAACGCGTCTGTCAGAGACTTTGTATAAATCGCTCCTTCTTCCGTCGGATACATCAGTTGATTCATATAGCGACGAAGGGTCTGTGTCTCTTGTCGAAGTTGATTGCGACGCTCTATCCACGCCACGACAAACCAAATTAAAGCAAAAGGAACTAACTGGCTGAGAACCATACCCATAAACTCAGCCGGAACCAATCGATACCGATTTGACCACCAAGCCGTTTCAATAAAATAATCTACAGCCACCAACAACCATAAAAGACTCAGTCCAATGCCGATCCAATAAATCGGTTTGCGATACCACGCAAAACGCTTTTTAAAACTACTGTCATCAAAAGTATCTTGTTGTCGCATAGATAAATCCTCCTCTACATATATTCGAGTTTAACTTTGTTTTTTCTTTTTGACAAGAAGAAATTACATTGTAATTACATTTTTATAAAATACCCTCTTAAATAAGCTTCTCGCAAATAAAAAACTAAAAAAGCTTTTTATCCACATTTTAAATATATTTTTCTTCTTCTTTTTCATCCTAAACTATGAGTCAAATAAGCACTTTATGGTTGACTTATCTTTTTTGCATACATATACTACTATGAGTTGTAATCATACA
The DNA here is from genome assembly GCA_944392795.1 of uncultured Alphaproteobacteria bacterium. Classification (GTDB taxonomy): domain Bacteria; phylum Pseudomonadota; class Alphaproteobacteria; order CAAHEQ01; family UBA3637; genus CALXXX01. The sequence goes on from CALXXX010000027.1 coordinate 14,969, forward strand.
AACTTAAGACAGAGGAGAGAAAAATGAAAAAGAAATCTTTACGCGGTCGTGTCGATGGAGCACCCAATCCGATTGATATTCACGTTGGTAACCGCGTTCGAATGTGTCGGACTTTAATGGGAATGAGCCAAGAACGTTTAGGGCAAGCTCTGGGCTTAACCTTTCAGCAAGTCCAAAAATATGAGCGAGGAATGAATCGTATTGGAGCCAGTCGCTTATGGGATATCAGTCAAGTTTTAAATACTCCTATTTCTTTTTTTTATGAAGGCATTTCAGAAGATGCAGAAAATTTATCTCCTCGTCACATTAATGAAAATTCATCTTCGACAAAATCCGTTCAAGATGTTATGCTTACGTTAGATACCAACCCCTTAAACCGAAAAGAAACATTAGAATTGGTTCGGGCTTATTACCGTATTCCGGATCGAAATGCCGCCCATCGAATTTTTGACTTAATCAAATCTCTAGCCCCTCCTGAAGACGACGAACAAGAAGATATGGAAAAATCGAACGAAGAATAATCTTTGGTATATAATCCTTTTACTATCTGGTTTTTCTTGGATAAACAGAGTATTCTATACAAAGAGGAATGGAAAAATGAAATATACAGATCTTTCAGAAACATTACAAGAATCATTAGATGCTTTAGAAGCTCTGTCTGAAGAAGGGCTGATGGTTGTTCCAACGGTTCCAACACCGGAAATGATCTCAGCAGCCATGCGTGTTTCTGATTTAACTGAAGAAGAAGTTCGCAAAATTTATTATGCAATGATTACTTTTTCTGATGAAGATTTGGTTCTATCCAGAAACTAGAGCTCCCTTTCTCTCCTTTTTGACCGGCTTGATTTCTTATCGAGCCGGTTTTTTAGAAAAAAAGCTAAAGATAATTAAAAAACCTTTTAAAATAATCATTAAAAATTTCATTTTTTTACTCCTTAAAGCCATTTATTAAAAAAAAGCTCCGCTGCTGCCAGACAAAAAGCACTGAATGTTGTCGCAGCCACGACAGACAACACAGCCTTAATCGGAGCAATTTCTGCTCGTGTAATAAACTTTTTTTCCATATCTTTCATCACATCCGAAGAGAAAGCCGCCAGTTGAGTTGTCAAACGGGACAACTGTCGATTTGTATCATCCATTCCTTTTTTCAGCTCGTCTATTTGAGCAGCCAATCCATCCACACGAGCCATTAATTTTCCTATTTCTACTTGAAATGTAGGCATCAAAACACCTCCCGATAGAATAAAAGGCGGCCAAACTCTGCCACCGGAACAAGACGTCTTGCCCAAGCCGGTGAAACATCTTTACGATGATAATGTGTCGCTCCATTCACAGTATCTGGGACAAACCCTTTTAAAGCGCGTCCGGCCGTCCTTCGACACAATCGATAAAAAGGATCTGATACATTGATATGGACAGCGCGTTCAAAAGAAGAGCTTTCCGGTGTCCAACACATAAATTGAAAAGGTTTCAAACAAACTTCCGCTGGTGTTTTCCCCCATACCGTTCCAGGATATTCTTTTGCCGCATGAACTCGATTCAAAATCACGGAAACAATACCTTCTATGCCAAGTAATCCCTCCCCTTCGGCCTCAGCATATAATGTGCGTGCTACAATATCAGCTTCACTAAAGCGATCATCTGTTTGCATACATCCTCCTAACACGTTATTTCTTCTAAGTTTAAAATCGGAAAGTCATGTCCAAATCGCCAATCTGGTTTCAAAGAAAAACCTTTGGAAACTCGTGGCAAACGAACAGGCTCCGTTAATAAACATCCTGCAACGGCATCCAACCCATCATCATGTTTGTTCGAGCCGGGACACCATTCCCGCATTTCCGTTAAAAATGGAGTTGATTGAACCCTTTTATGCACATAAAGACCACCTGCGGCTAATAAAGCATCAAAAGCTTCCAAAATACGTTCTGTTTTCGGTTGTGTGCTGTGTTTTCCTAAAATAGAGGCGGATAAGTGCTTCAAATTAAATTCTCGCTTTAATAACTCCGGTAAAAATTTACCGATACCATTTGTCTCAAGTGACAAAGAAGGCAGATGATATCTTTGAACAAAAGCTGCTGCTGCCTGACACTGAAACGCAGCCGATTCCTCTCCCGAAGGAACTTTTAAATACTCAACTGCATGTAGATAATACCTTCCTTCCTCATCCGTAAAAACACAAGCCAAAACACTGGAATCTCCTTTTTCCGGCTTTCCAAAAGAAGGATCCCACCATGCACTGGCTGAAACCATTTTCTTATTTCCGATTTTTAACTCAGCTGATAAATTCGTCTCATGATAAACGATTTCATCCTCATAAAATAGCAACTTATCCGGGTTCAGTCGACTTTCCTCTTGAGGAACGGGAGCCAACATCATCTGGCTGGAAAATTTCCGAGGTCCGCTCCGACGACGGATCTCTTCGATTTTAGAAAGGCTGAATCGTTCAGGCCATACACTTTTTCCTTCTGTCGTTAAAAGAGGCAAAAATAAACGTTCAAAGCCTTGCAAATATCCACCGGGACCCGTATTATAAATTGTCTCATATGCATGAGGTGTCCCGACAAACAGTTGCAATCCACCCGGCACTAAAACAAAAGCCAATTCACTTAAACGTTGTCTTAAATCAACTCTCTTTTGCGGCGTATCACAGGTGTTCGGAACTTCAACATCATCACATACGATTATATCGGCTCGAGAACCTGTGATATTCGCTCCTAATCCTCTGGCCAAAACAGATGGATCTCGAAGTTCTGCATCCCGACGAACCGTAAATCTGTCCGAAGCCCACTGGTCCTTTTCTTTCGGCTTCATTCCTTGTGTTAAAGGATGACGTTCGATAATACGTTTAATGTTTCGGACCATTTTTTTGGCTAAATCCCAATCCGCAGATAAAATCAAAATACGCGTTTCCGGACGGCATAATAAAACCCAAGCACAAAATAACCCAACAATCGTTGATTTCCCAGAATCTCGAAAAGCCATCATTAAAGCTTGATGTTTTTCATCATTCAAAACCTGCGTTAAAAAACGACACATTTGTCGATGATGCCGCGGCGTCTTTTGATGTTGTGTTTCATTCCAAACCCAAACGAACTCAGTCAAAGTCACTTTCATCATTTTCCTCATCTAAAGCCTGCCGAGCCGCTTGTATCCAATCTTGCGGAACAGAAGGCGTTTGATTTTCAGACTGTAAACATGTCTCCAGTTTTAATAATAAAAGCAAATGAGCCAACGCACTTTTAGCTGCTTGTTGATACTGAATAAACGCTTTTGCCTCAACCGGAGGCGGCTCGGTCGTAAACGCATCATATTGATTAACGGTTTGTATAATTTTTTCCGGTAAAAGACGTAAAATAACCTCTTTGGTCATGAGCCCGTCATACCGTCCAAAAGGTTTTTACCATAACTCGCCCCAACCTGTAGCCATTTTTTCTTTTGAGCTCTTTTATTGGACTTTAACGTGTCTTGTAATTCTTGATCAATCGCCGCATTTTTCAAAGCCGTCTCTTCTTTATAACCTTCTTTAACCGCCGCGGCAGATCCTTGATCAGGATCAATCCCCATAGAAGCCATTTGTGCTGAATAACTCCCTAATGTTTCATCCAACAAATTTTGATTTGTTTGCTTTTCGAGTGCCGCTTTCCGACGAGCGCTTTTATTTGCTGCTTTTGTTTCACCCGTTAACTTGTCTAAAATTAAGTCACTTAATTCCGTGCTGTTTGTTAAACTTCCCATCTTATTCACTCACTTTCATTTCAGTTGTCACAGAAACAATTTTACAAGGACGAGGTAAATCACTTTGAATGCGCCACAAAGGCGTTATGCCGTTGCGTATCCACCCTAACGCATGAATACAAACATCCGTTGTTTGAGGCTGAGATACTTCATCCAACTTCAAATCATCAGAAAAACGAGAGACAATCGTTTGCGTTATGCCGTTGCCAACATCAACTTCCAAGGATTGTGTATTAACAACACGAAATCGTGCCTCGATTAAACGAACGGCTTTTAAAGGCAACGCTCCGGCTGAAGTCATGGAAACCGGCGGTAATGGAACGATCTCATGAGAAAAACCCAATCCGATTTCTACATTTTTCGCTTCATAGGGTAATGTGATGCTGTCTCCATTGATGATTACATCATCTCGAATAACATCATCTGCCACAACTTTGGCAGAAAAACCATCTAAAGCTTCTATGCCGGACCAGGTAAAATGAGGTGTTTCCGCCTCTCCTAAAAGAGCAGAATCCGTATGCACTTCATCATCAAAAGTTTCTAAACGAATGCTACCGTCTCGTTCCACTAAGACATATACATCATCATAAACAACACAAACGGCTTTAAAAAGACCTTGCGTTTCTTGAGCACTCCATGCTAACACATCTTCACTTCGATAATTTGTCAAAGTGGCCATCGTTCCGTCTGACATAACCACATACACCAACCGTCTGAGTTGATCATATGCCATATCTACCGGATTGCGGATTAAATGACTCGACAATAAAGAAACATTTGTTGCTTGATAAGCTTGTTCCAAATCAGCAAATAAAAATTCTCGAATTTCTCGTCCGCTGGCCGAAGCAAATAATGTCGCTCCTGAGACATCAACCGGTGGAACATATCGATAAGTCGGAGAACCTATTCGTGTTTGACGCTTCAACTGAATGTTCCTCGGTGTCAAAGGTTCTCCGGAAACCATCCATTCAGAACCAGAAGTAAATACCTGTAAATGACGACCGCTCATTAAACTACGAATAGCATTGACTTGATCCGACAATATCGTAAATTCTATCGCTTCATCATCATTACCTGTTCCTAAATCAAAATTCATAATATGAAAGCTTTTAGATAACCACAATCGATTGGGCAAATCTCGCGAGCCACCGATGACCAAGCGACCTTGATAAAAAGTTACCGTTGCCGGCCAACCACGTAATGGTGAAAAGGCTTGTTCTTTCCAATCAAAAGAAGCAGCCCCCGTTGTTAAAGCTTTTGTTATTTGTCCGATAGCTATTGTCGGACTTTTTACTTCAGTAATACAGATCTCACCATCATTCAACCGTAGATATAATCCGATATAATCATCCGTAAACAAATCTTCAGAGGCTGTCAAAGTCGTCAAACCGGCGACAACATTAGAAGAAAGTGAAATATCATTTCGGAAACTGGCATATGGTTGCATTAAAGCGCCACCTTCACTGTCGTATGTCCATCCTTCCAACAACCAGCTGCCATCTGCTTGACGTGTCAATTTTCTCGGCTCATAGTCCGGATGAACCAACAAAAGTGTGTCAGCACTTTGTGTCCAAGAAATTTGTTCTATATCCTCTGCTAACCATGGTGTCGTTATCTCTGTCACAAACTCTTCGCTCTGAAAAATCGACATCTTATTAGGCGATAAAACGATTAAATACGTTTGCTCGGTATTAAAAGTAAAAGATATTAAACGTCCGGCATTCGGTATCTTTGCCACAAATCGAAGCCCTGCTCGACGAGAAACACCACCGATCGGATCAATGAAAACATTTTTTAATGTAGAAGCTCCATTTTCATAAGCTTGTAAATCCGACCGCCCCAACACATCCATTGAAACTTCTCCAGCGGTAAAATTTGTTTTATGATTAAAAATATTACTCATCCTCTGACTCCGATTAAGGGAAAATCTTCTATGGCATTTGGTATAGCTTGTTGTGCATCAATCAGTTTTGCTTGTTGAAATTCTTCGTTCGCTAGCTTGTTTAAAAATTCGGCGCGAGACGTGCTTTCTGTTAAAGGTAAACAAAATTCTGCTGCCAGCCTGGAAATAATAACCTGGTCAAAAAAAGGAGGAAAAGCTTGCTCCTCCGGTCTAAATAAATAAGTTAACATCACATTTTCGGCATTCGTGTGTAGCTTATTTTCATGAATTCTATAATCTATCCCCTGTCCTTTTCGTCCTGTTCCGGCAGACAACACCCGTAAAAAATCAACCGGCAATTGATATGCGTAATCATAGTCCGCTGCCGGTTTCTGAGCTAGTCGAGGCAAAGTCGCTTGCGCCATTGCAAAACGCCATGGATGTGCGGATAAAAGAGCATCCCGAACTGAACTATAAAGATGCATGGCAACTTCTGACTCGGCTGTGTTTTCGTTAAATGAAACAATCCCTTTTGCTCCAATTTTGATCAATGCTCTGGAACAGAGCGATATCGCTGTCATAGCCATTCATATTCTCCTTTAATGAAAAAGGCGGCTCATAAGAGCCGCCCTATGATTAGTCCTTCGCCACAATCTTAATGACACCCTTTGCGTCAATTAAACAAGCTCCTTGGCTCATCATATTATTAACGAAATGGGCAGCATAATCACCATGCCAGGTAATATCCGTTTTAATATCCAACCCAACGGCATGACCAACAGCATTCTTGTGGTAAATGTAGCAAGTATGGGTTCCACCCTCGGCATCAGCAGGAAGCCCTGTGTGCATAATCCAGTTAATACCTAACCATTTACGACTTTCACAACCGGCAACAAAAGGAGTTTTCTCTCCAACATAATCAGCAGAAGAAAACTCTTCAATGCTCAATAATTGGTTCCACTGAGCCGGTGCAACTAAAGCATAACGTTCTCCGTCATCCGGAATATCGCTTTCATTTAATTTTGTAAAGGCTTGCAAAATTAAATCTTTTGTCAGCTTTGTACTTCCATCACCAACACTCGTTGTAGTCTTGCCAAGCGCCGCAATAATCAACTCATCCGTTTTACGTCCCAAGGCATAAGCTCCAGCTTGAGCAACGGCTCGACGTTCATCATGACCCGTTTTCAACTCATCCAAACTATCTACCCACTCACCAGCATAATAATCTGATAAACTACACTCAACTGCTGTATGAGCGATATTCATCACAGGAACTTGACCGTTGCGTGTCTTTGACGCAGCAGTGCCGGTTCCTATTTTTTGGAAAGTCGTAGAGGCTCCTTTAATGTCGCCTTTAGACCGAACCGTTGATTTTAATTTAGATCCCATTTGCTGATACGCCGTCACAACTTCCGCTTGGAAATGTTTAATAAACGATGTATCAATTGTATTTGTTGTACTCATTTTTTCTCCTTTAATAAAAAAACCCGCCAAAGCGGGATTAAACAGCTTTTCAAAGGTTATGGAAAAAACCGCCTTTTAAAAGCACTTACCATAAAAGGTCCGAAGATTGTCTTTTATGAATTAGAACCTGGATAGAGCCGACGAAATCCGTCTGAAACTTTCTTAAGCGTTGCCGGATCTTGCTCTCTCCAATATTTTGGGGACATCATTAGTTTTTTTAGCCCTTCTTCATCTAAAATTTCTTCAGAGGACAAGGATGAGCGCATTAAACCAGGCTCACCACTCTGCATCATATTGTAAAGCGCCATCACGCCTTCATATGTCGTTGCCATCGCATCAACAACTTGTGTCGGTAAATGTCCTTTGGCCCAAGCAGCAATTTGACGCGACACTTCACACCATCTTTCATTCCCACCAAAATATTGAACTAAAGCGGCACGCTGATGAGACGCTTCATATTCTTGGGCTAAATCTTGAATAACCGGCATAATCTTCTCTGCCGCTAAATCATAAACCGCTTGGACTTGTTTATTCGTAAAGCCTAAATTAAATAAATATTGATTAACCTCAGGATCAGAAGCCATCAACTCGTTTTTGACCTCAATTTGATAAGCTTCCGGTGTTTCCGGAACACCTAGGCGACGATAAAACGCCTGCTTTTCTTCCGGAGCCGCATCTTCAGTAGGAACTTGGACCATATGGCTCATTTTTTTCTCCAGCTCTTGATAAGACTTTAACAGCTCATTCACCCGAAGTTGACCGTTTTCATCCTGAAATTTAGATGGAATAACCATCTTTTCAATTAGATTTTCAACCATTTATTTCTCCTTTGTCCGTTGAAAGAGTGGCGCCTTGTTTTCCTTCCTCTATCAAACGAGCGAGATGCGCCACAAGCGCTCGCTGTCCTTCCAAAAATCGTAATTCTGCATCCGTCGCGCCGGAACCCAAAACGCGCGCTCGTGTTATTCCTTCCAAGTAAGACAACACGCGCTTGCCCGAGGGCGTCTTAAAGCAACGAACGCACGCCTTTGCTACTTCCGATCTCACCATCATCCTTGAGCCTCTTTGCTCAGTAAATCCGCCGGAACTCCTAATCGAGAAGCTAGCCATCTTGCAAAAGCCGGACCATTTAAATAACCAAGAGCTTCTTGACCTAATGAAGCGAGCTGAGTTAACCAACTTAATGCATTTTGTGCCTCTTGTTCGGCCTGCATTCGCGCAATAGGGGATTTATAATGGACATCCGCTAATCGACCATCTAAATAAATTTCCGGAATTTCTCCCCGTCGACGCAAAATATAAACGGCTCGCTCAATCAACGGATACAACAACTCACATTGAAGACGACCATATGTCGCACCCAATACTCGAACCATCTCCGCCGTCCGTTCCAAAACTTCCGTCGCCGTCATCTGAGGCGCGTCAACTTGCCCTAACTTATCTGCCAATAAAGCATGCCGTATCCGATTGCGCAAATCTTCTAAAACCAGTTGAGAAACATCAAAATTACCCGCCGCTTCCAATGGCGTTAAGCCCTTTGAACCAACCGCTTTCGGAATAATCGCTCCGGGAACAAGCCGAATATTTGCCGGATTTAAAACACCGTCATCCTCTGCTTGCCATATCCCCGTAACGGCTATCGTTGCATTCTTCAGTATCAATTCAACAACTTTATTCGCCGTCTTTATATCCGGTAAAGCTTTCATAACCGGTGAGCGACCATAAATCTCTCCGGGCGTCTTTTGCCAACGAAACGTGATAAATGGAGAATTTTCAAAGTACCCCGTCTTTAAAACAGGAAAATCTGAAGCCCCAAATATATGATCTGTATCATTCTCGATAAAAACCGTATAATCATATCCTCCGTTATCTCGCGGAACAACACACTCAATCACAGAAAAAAGACGATCTTTTAACTCTGATGTTAAATGTCGGTCCTTTTCTTTAAAGCGAGACAAAATTTGAGAAGCTGTCATTCCTGTCCGTCGAAAAGTCGTATCCGGTCGACCGGAAGGACCTTCATCAATATAAATCTCTGCCAACGGAACTGCCGTGAATTTAAAAGCACTCTTCGCACCAATTTTATTCTCTTCAAAAAGCAAACAGGCCGTCCCAACCGTTACCAAATCTAAAAAACATTGATGAACTTCAACACCAAATGAAGAACGGTCCAAATGAGAACGAATAATCTCGGAAATTTTTTCTAATTGACTTGAAACTTCCCCGGCTTCTTTTTCCGAAACTTCCGTTCCTGTCATTAAATCAAACCATTGGCTCCAAGGCGGCGTCAGTTCTGAAAACATAGAAGCCGATACTTGATCAACACTGTCCGGAGCTGTCCCATCATATAAATGATCCGTCTGACTGAATGAACCAGAAAATAACCCTTCTCGCTGCGGAAGAGCATAAGCATAACATTCTCTCCAAGTATTCTCTAACACTTCTCGACGAGAAGCCAATCGACGAAACTTCTCATAAAGTTCTTCTGCTTGTTTCATCTTACTCTCCTAATAATTTTTTGCGCTTTGGCGCTTCATCTGTTTGATCTAACAATCCGCGCATAGAAGTTTGAACTGTCTGAAGACCCGCTTGACGCGCACGATAGCTATCATCTTCTTCTGTCGTCTCTTCTTGAGATATGTACTCTTCTTTGTCTTCAATCCCTATGATTTGCTTAACCTCTTTCATAAAGCCTTCTCCTTTCTGACTGAAATAAAAAAAATCCCCCGATCCATATCGGGGGATGAATTAGATATACCTCTTGCCTTTAACAAAATTGACTTTAGCATATTTTTATTTCTTTGTCAAGGATTATTTTCCTATTTTTCGTCAAAAAAAGATACAACTGATACGGCGTCCAAACGTTCGGCGCATCAAGCCCTAAAAAACGCTTAGCTGTTTCAACACAGGTATAAGGTCGTAAACGAAAATGCCTCAACGGCTCTTCTAAAAAAACACGCAAAGTCTGATATCCTTGCTTATGCAAAAACTTTTCTACATCTCCGTCGTCTATAACTATCGTATCCGTATAATGCAATAACGGGTCTATTAAAATCCACTGACGCTCTGCACCTATTGCAATTACACAATGATAAAAACCTTTCTTTAAAAAGCGCATCCACCATAAAGTAGGAGTCCCTCCAAAACCAATCACAGCTTGTTCATATCGATAACCATGACATTTCTCTTGTTTCATGCTACCAGCCCTTTTGATAATATACCCTTTTTAAACAAGACCTCCGTCAATGCTTCCATCGCTTCGCGCCATAAACGACAAGAAGCTAAGCTATCTCCGCTATTCACATGCGGCGGCATTTGCTTTAAACCATAACGTGACATGACCCTTAAATGTATCTGGCCCAACCGTTTTTCTCGAACAAGGCGTTTTACTACCAAAGAAATATCTGATGTCTCACAAGGACGAACTATAGAAGAAGATGATCCTCGTCCTCGCTCCGAGCCTAAACTTTCACAAAAGCAAAACCAAAACCAAGCCTCTTCAGCACTTTCAAATAATGTTGTTTCTCGATAATCTGCTCGAAACGGACCTTTTTTTATTTGCATTTTTTTCTCCCTTAAAACGCTATTCAAAGTCTTTTCCTCTTATAGGATTCTTTTCCTTTTATGTCAAGCATAATTTTCTTTATTTTCCTATTTACTTTGTTTTATTCCTATGATACCCTTCTAAAAAAGACAGCAAAAGGAGAAAAAAATGACCCTATCTTATTTTGAAATTTGGAAAGGAATCGATAATCTCGCTGCTCAAAAAGGATTATCCCCCTCCGCCTTAGCCCAAAAAGCCGGATTAGATCCAACCTCATTTAACAAAAGTAAACGAGAAGGCCCGGACGGAAGAAAACGTTGGCTATCCATGGAAACGCTCAACAAAGTCCTCGCTGCAACAAACACCAGCTTTTTAGACTTCATGATGCTGGCCGGAGATAAAATAACACAATCCACTTTATCTTCCGGACTTCCTCTTATCAATTTTTCAGACAATCAAAAAGAAAATTTATTTAATGAAAATGCTATGATCAATAAAGAACAAATTGTCGAAAAAATTGATTTTCCTTGCTTCTTTAAGCCAGGTATGTGGGCTTTAGAAATGACAACAGATGCTTATGATCCCATTTATCCAAATGGTGCTCTTTTATTGATAGATCCGCAAACCGAAATCCGACGTCATGATCGAATCGTCGTTCAATTGGAAAAAGGACCTATGTTCCTTGGAGAATTCCTTGGAAAAACAAATGAAATATTAGATTTGAAAACATTAACGACCGAAAGAACTCTTCTCTCTTTAACGAAAGAACAAATTGCCTTTATCGCTCGAATTTTATGGGTTAGCCAATAATTTAAATCAATCTTTATGACGGTACTCTTCTTTAGGAAAACGACGATGTATCCACAACCATTGCTCAGGATGTTCCCGAATCCAGCCCTCTATAATTGCGTTGATTTGTGTTAAAACATATAACACATCCGCATTTTTATCACCACTGTTTGGCTTTTCTAAAGGGGGAAGAACCTCGATTTTATAATGTGGACCGTTCAATCGAATAGAACGAGCTGGATAAATAGGAACATCCATTTTATAGGCTAGCTGTGCAATTGCGGAAGCTGTTTTAACCGGATAACCGAAAAAAGGAACATCTAATCCTTCACGCATTTTTTGATCACATAAAATGCCTATATGTTCTCCTTGCTTTAACAGCTCTATCATCCGTCGAGCACCTTCTGTTCCTTTAGGTATCAATTGCATTCCATTTAATCGACGACGTTGATAAAGCAACTTTTCTGCCCAAGGATTGTTGGCCGCACGATACACTAAATGAAGTGGAAAACCATATTGTTTGGTCAAAGAACCATAAAGCTCCCAGTTGCCTAAGTGCGCCGAACAAAAAAAACAACCTTTCTCTGATACGGCCGCTTGACGAAGAAATGAACTTCCTGTTAATTCTGCCATGTGAACTAATTTATCTCCATGGGGAAGCTCTCCCATCATCCGCCCAAAATGTCGCCACATTCCACGAACAATTCGTCTATGTTCAGAAGCTCCCAACTCCGGCAAACATTTCTGTAAATTATAATAGGCTACTTTATTTTTACCACGCATTATCCACCCTAAAACAGAACCTATGCCGGCTCCCAAAATAGAAGATATACTCACTGGTAAAAACTTAAAAACATACCACAAAATAAAAACAAAAACTCCGGTTAAAGGGTCTGAAAAAAAACGTTGCATAACTGTGCGTTTATGTCCTGTTCGAATTGCTTTACTACTCATAACCATTCCTCCAACACACGCAACCACTCTTTCTTATTATCAAAAACAAAAACAATATCTACTTGCGTTAAATGTGCTTTCAAACGATCCGGTATTTTCACAGCATCTTTTGCCGTTGTAAAAACAGGCAATCCCGTCTTTATCAGCGCTTCCACTTCTTCATCTTTATAAACATAATGATCCGGATAAGCAATTTTACGTTCTAAAGTAACGCCCTCTTTTTCCAGCATGCTAAAAAATTTTTCCGGCCGACCGATACCCGCAAAAGCAATACCATGAACGCCTTTAAGTGCTAAAGTCGGCTCAACATGCCCTTTTAAAATAGGCATATCCGGAGCAAGCGATTTAATCTGAGCTGTTAAACCTGTTTTATCCGGGCCAATAATAATAACAGCATCAGCACGCTTTAACCCTTGCCCCAACGGTTCCCGCAAAGGTCCCGCCGGTAAACAATAACCATTTCCTATCCCTCTCTGCCCATCAAAAACAAGAAATGATATCGTCTTAATTACCGAGGGATTTTGAAAACCATCATCCATTAAAATAATATCTGCTCCTAAACTTTCCGCTTTAGCAACACCTCGGCCTCTATTCCGATCAACAATCGTCGGCCCTTTTGTCGCCATCAGTAAAGCTTCATCACTTACTTGACCGCCTTGATGCGTACGCAAATCTACAAGAATACCCTGCAACTTACTTTTGTATCCATGATTTAAGAAGTAAACTTGTTTACCCGCTGAAAAAAATAAATCTGCAAGCGCTAAAGTCACCGGCGTTTTACCTGTTCCGCCAACATTTATGTTGCCAATACAAATAACGGGAACAGAGGGTTGATAAGGATGACCCCGCAATAAGCGTAAACGTGTTATTAAGCTATAAATCCACCCCAAAGGAGATAAAAAATACCCCAACCAAGAATTCTCTTTTGACCAAAATGCTGGCTGTTTCATGCGTCAATCCATGGTTTCAAAATTGTGATAACACGATCAAGAACAGCTGTTTCTCCTGAGGCAAAATTCCTTCCTTTTTCTGAAATTTTCTGTCGATCAATATGCTTATTCATTAAAACATCCAAAGAAACTTCTAAACCATGCACATCTGGAACTTCTATCAATCCCTCTGCGGCTTTAGCACGCTCTACAATTTCTCTGAAATTAAATGCATACGGACCTATCAACGTACAAGCGCCTGTCCGCATTGGCTCCAACATATTCTGCCCACCAAAAGGAACTAAGGAGCCGCCCACAAAAACAAGAGGAGCTAAACGATAAAATAATCCCATTTCACCCATCGTATCTCCTAAATAAATATCTGCATTAACATCTTCTCCGCGAGAACGACGATGAACCGTCAGCCCTTTTTTTATCAACTGACGCTCGATCTCATCACAGCGGTTTGGATGTCGTGGAACAAGAACTGTTAAAAGAGAAGGATATTTCGTTTTTAACCGAATATGCATATCACCTATTTGTTCTTCTTCATTACTATGCGTGGAACCTGCTACCCATACCGGCCGATCACCTATCGCATTCCGAATCGAAACCAGTTCTTCTTCATCAATCGGAGGCGGAACAGCTGCAAATTTGATATTACCAACACACGCTGCTTGCGGAGAACCTAAAACTGTCAATCGACGAGCATCTTCTTCCGTTTGTCCTAAAGTTAACACAAAACATCTCAATAACGGACGAATAAACCAGAGAGCCCTTTTCCACCGACGAAAAGATTTATCCGATATCCGTCCATTTAATAAAATAAGAGGCATTTTTCGCCGATGTGCTTCCAACAACATATTCGGCCAAAAATCTGATTCAATAAAAAAACCAACATCCGGATGAAAATGCTTAAAAAAACGACGAACATAAACAGGATAATCTACAGGAATATATTGATGAAACGCTCCTTTCGGAAGTCGTTTTTCCATAATCGCCGCGCTTGTCACTGTCCCGGAAGTGACCAAAACTTGATGTCCCTTTTCAACTAACGCCTCAATTAACGGCATATGAGATAAACACTCACCAACACTCGCTCCATGTATCCATAGCAGTCGCCCTGTCGGCCTTTTTCTTGTATAAATGCCTAAACGTTCCGTGCCTCTGACAGCATCTTCTTTCCCTTTATATCGCCGCCATGCTAAAAAAACTTTCAAAAATGGGTACATCGCATAGCTAAGTGCCCGGTAAGCTTCAAGAATCATTGTATTCCCGGTCCTTTCTGTTCTTTTTTAAAAAAAGTCTCGCCTTTTTTCTTTTTATCATACATACTCATTATAAAAAAGCAAGTAATTTGAATGGGGAAGACATGTTGCTGTTATTTTGTCAAAATCCGCTGCTCAAACAAACCTTTCAAAATATCATCGACCCTTTTAAAGGCCTTGTGATTGAAAATGAAGCAGATTTTTGGGAAAAATTACCAGATGCAAAACTTATCGTCATTGATGAAAATGAAAAGCTTTATTATAAAGCAAAAGAAAAAAACTTAACACAAACCTTTTTGTTCTTAGGGCAAAAAGAACCAACAGAATTTGAAGAAGTACATTTTTTAAAAAAACCATTCTCTGCGTTTCAGCTGAAACAGCAATTAGAGTTATTGTTCGCATTTGTCAAACGCGGTTTAACTTTATCTTTTGAAACTGTTGATTTCCGCTTTAATGGCGCCAATCGAACATTAACGCATATCCAAACACAAACTGAAGTTCGATTAACTGAAAAAGAAGCAGAACTCATACAATATCTTTTTGATAACAGACACCGTATCGTCCCAAAAGATGAGTTACTCAAACAAATCTTTGGTTATCATAAAGATGTTGAAACACATACCTTGGAAACGCATATCTATAAGCTACGACAAAAAATGGGTGCGGCGAATGAAACTTTTTTATTAACAATTGATGGCGGATATCAACTTCAGGGTATTTTAGAATAAAAAAAAACGCCCCGAAGGGCGCTTTTTTAAAACTCATATTGAGCTTGAAGACCTATCAAATTGGCCTGCATGCTATACTTCGCGTCTAAATAAGAGCCGGAAGCCAAATTATGTGTTTTTGATGCTTTCACAAACATATGAGCATATCCCAAATCAATTGTCGCATTTTTATATTTATAAGAAACACCAACAGAAGCCCACCAACGATTATTG
This sequence comes from uncultured Alphaproteobacteria bacterium, assembly GCA_944392795.1. GTDB lineage: Bacteria > Pseudomonadota > Alphaproteobacteria > CAAHEQ01 > UBA3637 > CALXXX01. Next base: position 30,475 of record CALXXX010000027.1, read on the forward strand.
TCAGGAATACGCGCCGTACGATATTCTGCGTTTTTGACTGGAGATTCATCATAAGAAAGACCTAATCTAAATGTCCAATTATCATCATGATAATAGTCCATACCAACACCTAACATCCAAACATTTTCCCATTTTTCTTTTGTCGAACTGACACCATATTGAAAGTTTTCTGAATAAATATCTAACTGATCAAAGCGACTCCACTTTGTCCATTTGGCCGAAGCAGCCAAACCTATTTTATCAATCCGATGATAAGCAGATATTAAAACGTGCTCGGGCAATGTTATTTTAGCACGACCAACAGTTGTCCCGTTCTGGAATGGAACACCAGGAAGAGACGGCATAGCAGATCCTTCAACCAAATGCTTTCCTTTTAAATGATGCGTCACTTTAGAACGATATGAAACGCCAAAACGAGTATCTTTCAAAGGTTCATACATCAGACCTAAGGTATATCCGTAAGCCCAATCATCTCCTTCAACTTTATTAAAACCACCGCCAGCAGCAGCAGGTAAATCATTTGTTAATTTTGCATCTGCTCGTTCAAACAGAACTGAACCACCTAAGGTCAATTGAGGCATAATCTTATATGAAACAGTTGGCGCAAAATCCATAACGCCTATGTAAGATTTTAAAGCGTGTGTACGTCCAAACCACTCTTCATTATAAACGGTGGATAAACCAAAAGGAGCATATGCACCAAAGCCAAAATCTAATTTATCATTTATTTTATATTGAGTAAAAAAATGTGGGATCCAATTCCTTAAACGAATATTTCCTTCTTCTCCTTGGTTAATACCACCATTGATAGTTTCTCCTTGCACATCCGCCTTAATCATAACAAGTGTCATTCCGGCTTGTGCTCCTGACTTTTTCAAGCTCATACCCGCTGGATTAAAAGCAATTGCTGAATAGTCATCACCAACAACACCTGCACCATTAAAGGCTCGACCTAAATTAGCCGCACTATACTCTGACAGTTGAAAACCGGCTGAAAACGCTGGAACAGAACACATCGTTAAACAACCAACCAAAAAAGCTTTTCCTAAAAATTTACAAGTCATTTTACTTCCTCTTTTATGACAAAAGTAATGCTTTTATATGCAGGTTTGTCTTTTTCTTCAACTTTTTTTTATCCAAAAAAACGTTTTGTCACATTTTTGACTTATAAGTCTATTTATTAAAAAAAAATTAAAAAAGGGGCTTGCCTTCCAATCAAAAGTATGTCAAGTTGATGAACGCTAAATGTTTTTTACAAAAGGAGATTAAATTATGGTGACTAAAAAAAATAAAAAGCCGGTTCAAAAAACAGCTCATGTTTCAGCCGCTGTTCAAAATATCCCGGCTCAAAAAGAAGAATGCTCTTGCGAAAAAGATTGCAAGTGTGGATGTGATTGCGGATGTAAATGCGGAAAACTATTACCTTTCTTTGGTATGATTATTATCGCTTTATCAATCTTGGCTACACCATTCTTACGTTCTTGTCCTTTAGGTGTAAAAGCTTCTAAAGCTGATAAACAAACACTTTCCGAAAATGTTATTCGCGACTTTATTAAGGCTAATCCAAAAGTTATTTTAGATTCTGTCAACAGCTATTATCAAAAACAACAAGGTTCTCAAGCTGGTAGAAAAGCGCCTCCTAAAAAAGCAGACAGTAAAATGATTGCTGAAATTTTAGCAGACAAAACAAATACCGTGCTTGGTAATCCAAAAGGAACTTTTGTTATCATTGAATTCTTTGATTATCAATGTGGCTACTGCAAAATGATGAATAAGAAGTTAGCAGAAGCGATTAAAAAGAGTGATAACATTCGTTGGGTTTTAATGGATAATCCTATTTTCGGTGAAAAATCTGAAACGATTGCCCGCTATGCAATGGCTGCGGATAAACAAGGTAAATTCGCTGAATATCATGAAGCTTTAGGCGATAACAAAGATATGTCCGAAGCCGGTTTAATTGCTTTAGGTAAAAAGTTAGGATTAAATACAGATAAGTTAACAAAAGATGCTAACTCTAAAGAATTAAAAGATAAGCTTTTAAAAACTCGTGAATACACGAAAGAATTAAATTTAAGCGGTGTTCCGATGTTTATTATCGATGGTGATGTTCAACCAGGCGCTTTCCAAGACGCTCAATTGGAAGAATACATTAAAAAAGCCAACGATATGAAAAAGACAAAAAAAGCTAAGAAATAATTGCTTTGAGATATCATGAAAAAGCTCCTCGTTTGAGGAGCTTTTTTTAAAGCTAAAAAAACATCTAGACAAGTCAACTATGAATTTGTTATGCTTATTTTACAAACAAAATAAGGAGTCTCAGATGTTCATTTTTAACAAATTTACCCCCCCCCCCCCATGTTTTATCTAATCTTTTAATATATTTAATACTTTTCTCCTCTTTTTGCTTAACCGCAAACGCAAAAACAGTTAACCGACAAGCTTATAAAGTCTGTAAAACGAATGAAAAAGCTTATTGGAATGGCTCTTCCGCTCAATGCTGTGATACAACGACCCATAAACTCGTCAAAAATTATACAAACGGCATTGGTGAAAACGGTTATGCCTGCTGTCAATTCGAAGAAGAGAACAAAACTTATGAATATTATGGAGAATTACGCACTGATTCCCAATACACTGTTATCGGAGCAGTTAATGGTTCATGCTGCGGTGGATATACACGAGCAAACTCAATATTACCTACCTGGGATAATATTCCAAGCAGAAACCAAACAATAACTTACACCATTAGGAACAATAGTAATATTTACTATTGTGGAATTTTACAAAATGGTCAAGAGGACCCAGCAGGATATAGCATAGCTTCAGCTTATTTTGGAAATTCAAAATATTGTTACGGGTATTCTTTCTCTGTCGGCGGTGAAATTTATATACAAACCTGTTGCACGGCTGAACGAGGTAATCCAAAGAATGGAGAGTGCATTCAGGGGATACCTGAAAATGGAAATTTAGGAGATCCTTTTTTGCCTGACTAACTAGCAGTTCTTTCTGTTCCATGAGTAAATCAAAAGTAAAGTAAATAACAATAAACTATCATTGTTATCTATCAATACATTATTTTCTAAATGAAAAGGCCTTGATATCAAGGCCTTTTCATTTAACTCATCAGCTTGTTCCACCAGCCACCCTTTTTAGGTTGTACCGGCTCCGATACAGTTTCTTCAACAGAAGGCATTTCAGACACCTTATCCGTCTCAGTTTTTTTCTTTCGAGGACGACGAACAGCTTCTTTTTTCGTCTTAGCTGGCTCTACAGCAACCACGGCTTGCGGTTTTTCCTCAATAACAGCAACCTCCTTTGGTTCCACTTTTTGAACAGCCGCTTTATGACTATCATATAAAACCATTGCTTCTTGATGAACAACAGTGAACTTATCTTCTCCACTTGTCATTGGCATTTCTGAATGTTCTCGACGATCCCGACGGAAACGATTTCTCTGATACCGACGCCGTGAACGATTTTTTATATTCTCTTGTGTTTGTTGCACTTCCTCTGTTTTTTCTTCATCAAGCGCAGCTTCAGGCGCTTCAACAAAGACGGTTTTCTCGGTTTTTTCAGAATTTTCGGTGGCAAACCGTTCTGATTGGTCACTGTTCTGAGCATTGTCTCGACGTCCTCTGTCTCGACGTTTTTTGTCTTTGCGTCGACGGCTGTCTTTAATTTCGGCCAAATTTTCTGTTTTGGCGGCGGTAACGACTTTTTCTCCGCTACCTTTGCTAAAACGTTCAAGACGAAAGTCAGTCGGGTTTTGCATGGACCCGTCTCCTTCCACCTTAATCGAGACATCATGCCGTGTTTCGATTTGACTTAAGTGTGAACGTTTGGCATTCAACACATACAAAGCCACCTGCAATGGAAGGGTTATCGTTAATTCGGAAGAAGGATGTTGTATCCCAGCCTCTTCCAATACACGCAAAGCATGCATCGCACAAGATTCAACAGAACGAACAATTCCGGTCCCTTGACACATCGGACAGGTATGATGCCCCGTTTCTAAAAAACTGGAGTGTAAACGTTGACGAGAAATTTCCATCAAACCAAAACCGCTTAAACGGCTCATTTGAACACGTGCACGATCTTTCTTTAATGCTTCCTTCATCCGTCGTTCTACAGCATGATTATTGCGCATCTCATCCATATCAATAAAATCGACAACGATTAAACCAGCTAAATCCCTTAATCTTAATTGACGAGCCACTTCATCTGCTGCTTCTAAGTTCGTTTTAAGTGCAGTCTCTTCTATATTGCGTTCTCGAGTGGCACGACCAGAGTTCACATCAATAGCTACTAAAGCTTCAGCTTGATCAATAACCAAATAACCACCAGATTTCAAATAAACATTTTTATTATTCATTTCTTCCAGCTGATTTTCGATATTATAAGCTTGAAACAATGGAACATCCTCTTTATACTGTTTGATTTTTTTAAGCTGGCGAGGCATCAACAACTTAACAAATGCCCGTGTAGATTTATAAGCAGCTTCTCCTTCAATCAAAACCTCTGCTATTTCATCACTGAACGCATCACGTAAAGTCCGTTTAATTAAATTACCTTCTTCGTGGATAAGTGTTGGTGCCTTAGACTCTAAAGTTTTATCACGAATTTGCATCCATGTTTTAATCAAATATTCATAATCGCGCTTAATTTCAGTTTTTGTACGTTCACGACCGGCTGTTCGAATAATAACCGACATTCCTTCTGGCACAGGTAAACTTTCCACAATTGTTTTCAACTTCCGTCGATCAGCTGCATTTGAAATTTTCCGAGAAACACCTCCGCCATTCGCATTATTCGGCATCAAAACGCTGTAACGTCCGGCTAAGGATAAGTAGGTCGTTAAAGCGGCTCCTTTATTTCCTCGTTCTTCTTTTGTGATTTGAACTAAAACGATTTGATTATGGTGAATAACCTCTTGTATTTTATATTTACGCAGCGCATAAAAACGAGGACGATAAACATCATCGCTTTCCGATTCGGAAACAGTTTCAACTTCTTGAACAGCATCTTCACCTTCTTCGACAGGAGTTGCTGTCTGAACAGGAGGTTCCTCTTCTTCTGGTTTTCGTTCCATCAGCTCTTTTTTCAGAGCTTCACGATCCGCGACAGGAATCTGATAATAATCAGGGTGAATTTCGTTAAAAGCTAAAAAGCCATGTCGATTTCCACCATAATCAACGAAAGCGGCCTGAAGTGACGGTTCAACCCGCACAATTTTAGCCAGATAAATATTCCCTTTAAGCTGTTTTTTAGTGGATGTTTCAACGTCCAATTCCTCCAGACGTTGCTCATCCAAAACGACCACACGCGTCTCTTCGGGATGTGTGGCATCGATAAGCATTTTCTTTGACATATAAACTCCAAACTTTTCCATTTTGACGTCGAAACGGCGTCTTTCAGAACACGCATAGGAAGAGTCTTTCTCATAAAGACCCGGATGATAAGTTGTTTTATTTTTCTTTGAAAATCCATTTTTTCCTACGGTTCAATAAACTTTTTTGGGTAAGCGATTCCGTTTTTGTTTTTTATAAAAATGAACCGTTGACCTAAATTCATCAAAAAACATCATAAACGACTTTTCAAAAAAGAACAACTATATTATGATGTGTTTATTATTTTTTTTAGAAAAGAAAACATATGTGTTTATTGCGACAATTGAAAAATATAGGAACATACCTGTTTTTGAGCTTTTTTTGCTTACTGATAACGACTAAAGCTCAAGCAGGTTTATCTGAGTTGCGATTCGGTCGACAAGGAGAAAATGCTGTTCGTGTTGTTGCTCATATTGATAAAAAGACAGATTGTCGTGTTTTTACTTTACAAAATCCGAACAGAATTGTTATTGACTTTGAAAACACAGAGCTGGAAAAAATTTGTCAAAAGAACATGCCAGAACCATTGCTGTTCATTAAGCAAGTCCGCGCGGGTGAGCCAATTCCGGGACAAGCGCGAGTTGTTTTAGAAACAGATGATTTATTATCCTTTGATGAAGGGTTCTTCTTGGCTCCGACACAAAAAAATGGAGATTGGCGTTTTGTATTGGACTTAGAAAAAGATAGTAATAACACCTCCTCTGTTATGTTACCTTTAAAACCTCAAGCGCAAAAACAACCTCCTGCTCGTTCTTCTAAAGTTCAAAAACCTTTGATTGTCCTTGATCCAGGACACGGTGGCGCGGACCCGGGAGCCATCAGTTATTCAGGGAAATATGAAAAAAACTTAACACTTAACATGGCTAAAGAGACAAAAGCGGCTTTAGAAAAAACAGGAAAATATCGTGTCTTATTAACACGTTCGACAGACAAAGCTTTAACTTTGCGTGGTCGTATGGAGTTTGCGCATAAAAATAATGCTGATTTATTTATATCCATCCATGCGGATAGTGCAAAGAATAGAAAAGCAAAAGGTCTCTCCGTTTACACCATTTCCGAAAAAGCTTCGGACCGTGAAGCAATGCTCTTAGCTGAACGAGAAAACAAAGCTGATATTATCTTAGGAATAGATCTCACAAATGAATTGCCAGAGGTGAGCAATATTCTAATAGATTTAGCTAAAAGAGACACAATGGATAAATCTTCTCACTTTGCAAATATTCTTGTTGATGAAATGGCAAGAAAAGTAACCCTCGTCAAAAACGCTCATCGATTTGCCGGGTTCGTTGTTTTAAAATCCGCCAATATTCCCTCTGTTTTATTAGAAATGGGCTATTTATCTAACCGTCAAGAAGAAAAATTATTGCAACAAAAATCTTACCGATCAAAACTAGCACAATCCATTGTTAATGCGGTTAATCAATACTTTAATACAATTTATGAATAAGCTATAATTTTTGTTCCCATCGTCCTGTTGGATCTTGTTTCCAATAAAAAAGCTGTCCTTCGGATTGTTTTACTCTTTTCCATTCCGCCCGTGCTTTTGTCAAAGCATCAATATCCCGACCATTAAAAAAGTATAACACACGCTCAAAACCACTCTCAAGCGGAACTTCATCTCCGTCCACAATAATCAGCAAGCTTGCATGATTTGGATTTTCTTCAAATTTGTGTGTGATAAAAATCGGCTGACAATCCGTAAAACCATCCTTTTCAACGCCATGTGGCAAAAAAGAGGCCGGATCGTAAGTCCACAATAACGTATTGAGATAATCTGATCTTTCTGCTAAACCGGTTTTAATTAAAATGCGCGTTCCTTGCTGATACGCTTTTTCCAAAATAAACGGAAGCGCTTTTTCTAAAGACATTTGCTCTAAATGATAAAAATCAATTCTCATGCGTTATCTCCCGTGAAGATGGATTTTTCAAAACACTATCTATATCCTCCGCTAGTTCAAGAGAAACCGTAATCTGTGTTCCATCTCGAAGCAATGTTAACGTTACTTGTTGTCCGATAGATAAACGTCGAATTAAATTTCCCAAACTCTTAGCGCCGCTCAAAGATTGCCCTTCCAATGTTAATAAAATATCGCCTTGTTTGATACCCGCACGCGCAGCAGGACCGTCTTTTTCTACATCGGAGACATATAAACCTTCTTTTTGATCAAAAATAACCTGAAGACCTAATTTGGGCCGTTTAACGACACCGTCTTTTTTTAAGCTCTCCAATACCCAAATCAAAGAATCCGAAGGTAGAGCAAAATTCAATCCGATTTCCTCACCTTTAGGACTTAAAATAGCCGTAGACATTCCAATGACACGTCCATCCAAATTAAATAAAGGACCTCCGGAACTGCCTCGATGAACAGCTGCATCTGTTTGAAAAAAATCATCTAATGGAGCGTCTTGCAATTCTCTCCCCTTTGCCGAGATAATCCCCACACTTGCTGATATCCCAAGGCCATAAGGATTCCCGAGAGCCAACACCCAATCCCCCACACGAACGCCTTCAGATGTTGCAAACTCAACCGCAGGTAAAGGCGCCTCCGTCATTGCTTTTAAAAGAGCAACATCCGTTTTTGTATCTCGACCGACAACATATGCTTTCATTGGTTGCTTTTTTTGAGAAAAAATTTCTATCTGTTCCGCATCTTTAACAACATGATCATTTGACAAAATAAGCCCATCTTCTGATACAACAAAACCTGTTCCATCTTTTTCTCGACCTTCAGCATTCAATGCTCGAATGCAAACAACAGATGGAGAAACAGCATCAATTAATGGCGCAAAACTTTCCCCGGGGACAAAAGCTTTTACAGAAAAAGAAAAAATCAAAAAAAATGCAATCCAAAATTTTTTCATCGAGCAATAGACCAAAGAATAAATCCCACGGTAATCATTAACGCTCCATAAAGACGCAATGTTTTTAATGGAGCATCAACTAAAACTTCTGTTGCAAAATTCTGTATAACCTTTGGAAACAAAAAATAGAGAGCTCCTTCAAAAAATAAAAGACATAGCAATGCTCTAAACCAATCTGCTGCTGTCAAACTCATTAAATCTTCCATTTATTTCTCCTCGAACAAAACCGGAATTTGTTGCCGGAAAGCTTCTCGAAGACTGCACATCAATGCACGAACATCCGGATGTGCCGCCGGAGAACAACGTAAATCAAAAATATGCCGCCACTCTCGTAAGTTCGCCGTAACAACTAACTCTGTCTTCAAACAGCAGGGCAAAACAGAGCGTGCTGTTTCGGGCTTTTCCCCAAGCTCTATCAGCTTCATATATGTCTTTTCAATTTCTAACATCGCATCAAACCAATATTGGTATGCTTTGCTTGAAGCATCCAACTCTACTGGTTTAATCACACTAATCTCTCCTTGAAACTTATGATGAGAATAACAACAATAACGCGTACTTTCTTGACTAAAAGAGGCCAACCGATGCCGAACAATCTCATTAGCAATAGCACGGTCCGTAATCAATTTAACCGAAATAGAAAAATGTTCTATAACAGATTCATGATGTCGCTCGACAATATGACGTGCAAACCTTTCCGCACTTGTTTCATCCGCCTTATCAAAAGACTGATAACAAGTTCTTCCACATCTTTCTATATGTTTTAAAATTTGTTGCCCATCTAAAGGGGTTAAAATTTCAAACGACGGTTCAATTATTTTTACCATGGTGCTTTTTCTCCTTTGCTCTTTCAGAATGAATAAAAAAGTCCCTTCTGTCAATCGTTTTTGACAAAAAAGATATATTGTGATAGACTATAAAAATAAGGAAAAAGCATGGAACAAAAAGAAGCTTTACAACTCTTAAAAGAAAATAAAACAAATGCCTGGCAAGGTAAAAACTCTACCTTGATTTTTTATCATGAAAAAGGACGGACATCCCTATTAGATGAACTTTTTGCTCATGGTAAGAAAGGAAAGCTTGCTTTTAAACTTTATCTAGCAGCTGAAGAAGGACACTTTGCCGGCAATCATCGTCTAGATAATTCTGATATATGGGAAATTCGAGATTCTAGTAATTCCGGACCAAGAATTTATTACATTGCTATGCCTAATCGCCCAAATACTTATTTGATTTTAGCTGTTGGAGATAAAAACAGTCAACAATCTATACAAAAAAGAACAGGTGATGTTCATTTAGCAGAAAAACGATTATCAGATTACTATCGACGTGTTCAAAACGGAACATGGCAAGACTCCCCTGATGGAAAAATGTTTCCACGGATACAAAATCATTTATTTGCACAAAAGAAAAGAGGATCAAATAGATATGGATGTTGATATTTTAAAAGAGATGTTAAAAGATCCAAAAGATGCAATGGCTTTTTTGGAAGAGCTGCGAGACAAATATCGTGCTGACTTAGATAAAGACGCTTATTTACGTGGCTTAGATACAGTCGTTCGTTCAACGAAGAATAATACGATTCAACAATATATTCAAATGGTTCAGGCTCAATTAAATGAGCGACAAAAAAACTAACGAACAGGTGGCGCCTTCCGTCGACGAGGTTTAGCTTTTTGATGATTCTCCATTAAACCATCATTAAAACGCATACTGGCATGCGTTCCATCACAAAAAGGCTTATTTTGTGAAGCGCCGCACCGACACAGCGTCTGACGATTACGTATTTCATAAAGAGTCCCGTCTGCCGCAATAACCTGTATCCCTCCCTTTATATACAAAGGCCCACTTGACTGAAGAAGAGGATCTTCAACAACGCCGATTGATTTTTCTAACTTTGGTTCTATCATTTCTCCCGTCTCATTATTTTGTATCATCAGCCTTCCTGCACAACAATGTGCCGTTTCACGAAGAGCGATTTCATCGCTTTCAAGTCGTCCTTCTCTGACTAAGTTCCATATTTGTCCAAACGCATCACAAAAACGAGCAAAAGCACAATAAAGTTCATTATCATATAACGTATAATGTGGCCCTTTGTAAGCCATTGCTTTGTCCATAATATTTTCTCGAGGAGCTGTTTCTGATCCATCGAAATTTACTTTTTTGTGTGTTCCATCACAAAAAGGTTTTTTCTTAGACTGACCACATCGACATAAGGCACAGGGTTGATGATCACTTTTATATTTTTTTCCTTTTAAATATTCCCACGGGTGTCCTTCTTGATTTGGCTGAATGATATGTTGTTGAATATCCATATCTCCGAACACAAGATAAGGTCCGTTTTGGGTCACTTTAATATATAAGGATGGTTCTTTTTGTGTTTTTTTTGACATTTTTCTCCCCTTTTTTATCCTATATAGATAAAAAAGAAAGAAACGCAACCTTTCGTTGATGTGGCACAAAAAAACTCTCTCCCGAAGGAGAGAGTTCAGTATAAGATATAAGAAAGTCTCTTTTTACTCCATCCCGAGCGCAGCCTTATAAGCATCCAACAAAAATTCCGTCTCCGCTCGATCAGCCGGGTTCATTTTCCTAAGCCGCAGAACTTGACGCATGACCTTTGGATCAAATCCATTTCCTTTTGCTTCTGCAAAAATTTCACGAATATCTCCCCGCAAAGCTTTTACTTCTTCTTCCAAACGCTCAATGCGGTCGAAATAAGAAGTTAAACGAGCAGAATCAACTGTTCCGGAAGAAGTGATTTCATCAGCCATTTTATTCTCCTTTTTCATCTAACGGAATATTTTTAACCGCGACAGCTAACGCTTTATCCAATTCCATTTGAGAACACAATCCCAACAAAACAGGATTTTGTGGAGATAAATCCTCAATATCTTTATGTGTTTTGTTCCGAATAGATTCAATAGTTGGTCGAGTCGTCCGAATGAGTTTGACAATTTGTAAATCACTCAGTTCCGGATGATTTTTCAGCAACCAAGCCACAGCATTTGGACGATCGCCTCGTTTTGCCATAGGTGTGTATTTAATGCCCTTCTTTGCTAGATGAGCCACCTCATCATGTTTTTCCAAGACAAGACGAGCCGTTGGATCTTTTTCACAACGTTCAATTTCTTCTTTTTTTAATTGACCGTTTGCCACAGGATCTAATCCCATAATATGAGACGCAACATCACCATCAGCAATTGCTTGAATTTCCAAGGTATGCATTCCGCAAAAATCAGCGATTTGGTCAAAAGAAAGCGATGTGTTTTCAACAAGCCATACAGCTGTCGCTTTAGGCATTAAAGGACGTGTCATGATATAACCTTTCATTTAGTTTATTAAAATAGAGGCATTGTATCAACTTTCAGAAAAAATTCAAGAAAAAACCACCAAAAAAATCCCGCCGATTATAACAGCGGGACTTATTATCAAAAAAAGCTTTTATTTTCATATTACGACTTTATCGTCCCTAGGCTCTACAGGAGTCGGATAGAGGGGATATACTCTTTTTCCTTACAAGCCTTTTTTGATTTTCTCAGACTCCTCTGGCTTTTATAAGCATAGATAAGCACGAAAAAAGAACAATCTAGCTTTTGGAATAGGAAAAAGGCGCTCTACCGAGCGCCTTCTTTTTAATAATTTTCTTTCCGAACAAAGAAATAGGCTTGCGGATGTTTACAAACCGGGCAAATTTCCGGCGCTTTTTCTCCAACATGAATGTGACCGCAATTTCCACACTCCCAAATGGTAATGGAACCCTTTTGGAAAACTTCTCCTTTTTTCACATTGCTGAGCAATTTACGATAACGTTCTTCGTGCATTTTCTCAATAGCTGCAACCATTTCAAATTGTTTTGCTAATGCTTCAAAGCCCTCTTCGCGAGCTTCTTTAGCAAAAGTTGCATACATGTCTGTCCATTCATAGTTTTCTCCGGCTGCGGCATCATCTAAATTTGTTGCCGTGTCGGCAATTTCACCACCATGCAAAGCTTTAAACCATAATTTTGCATGTTCTTTTTCATTATTGGCTGTTTCTTCAAACAAAGCTGCAATTTGTTGAAAGCCTTCTTTACGAGCCTTGCTGGCATAATATGTATATTTATTACGCGCTTGAGACTCTCCGGCAAAAGCTGCCATTAAATTTTTTTCTGTTTTAGATCCTTTTAATTCCATTTTTATTCTCCTTTTCTTTTGTTATTGCTGTCCGGCAAGTCGGACAAACGCCTTTAAAATTAATCTCATGAACCAACGCGCCTTTCCCCAAATGTTCAGACACTCTCGCCCGAGCCTCAGAGACAAAGTTTGATGGAACATCTTGAACACTGCCACACGATAAGCAAATAAAATGATCATGCGGTGTGAGTGTATGATCAAAATGATCCTTAGAATCTAATCCTGTAATTTTTCGGATCAGACCTAACTCGACCATTTGATTGAGATTACGATAAACTGTTGCTAAACTCAGATGCGTATCTGTCCTTTTCAATTTCGCCCATAATTCATCCGCAGTCGGATGAACCGGATTTGTTTTCAATGTGTTTAAAATAAGCTCTCTTTGTTTAGAATAATTCATCTTTTAAACCTAAAAATAATAATAATTCTTATTTTTTATTTACATCCTTTTATATGTCTTGTCAAGAACTATAAAAAATATTTGAAATATTTTTACAAAACATGTTAGACTAATCCTTAAATAAGGAGGATATTATAATGGAAAACAACACATCTTTCGGACGTTTGGGCGCCGCTTTTTTAATTGGCTTAGGACTGACCTTAGGCGGTTTTTTCCCAGGATACTACTATTATCAGGCAAAAATGAATGCGAACTCTGTATCCGTTAAAGGACTGGCGGAAATGGATGTCAAAGCTGATTTAGCTGTTTGGGACATTAAATATACCGTCACAAATAATGACTTAACGACAGCCGGCGCTCGCATGGCGGAACAAAAAAAAATTATTTTAGATTATTTAACGGAAAAAGGATTCTCTCATAAAGAAATCAATATCGGCAGACTCGAAACAAATGATTTAATGACAAATCCTTATCGCGATCAAAATATTTCCTCACGTTATATTTTAAATCAAACCATTACCGTTCGCAGTCAACAAGTCGACAAAATCGAAGAAGCGGTCAGTACAATCGGGAGCTTAATTGACAAAGGTGTTATTTTTGACAGCCAAAGTTATGGTTCACCGGTTGCCTATCTATTTACAGGGTTAAACGATATTAAACCCCGCATGCTGCAAGAAGCGACGCAAAATGCGCGTAAAGCAGCTGATGAATTTGCAAAAAGTTCAAACTCAAAAGTAGGTAAAATCAAACGAGCATCTCAAGGAGTTTTCTCTATTTTACCTCGTGTTCAGACACCAGGAGCCATGGAATCTGCTCAAATTGATAAACAAGTCCGTGTTGTCTCAACTATCGAGTATTGGCTTGAATAAGTTTTGATTTGTAAAAAAAAGTATTTTTCAGTATACTATCTTTATGACACAAGACAAGTATCAGTTGCCTCCTGAGATTATGAAAAAGGCAGTTAAAGGAATAACCTATATTGCGCATCCGTTGCGTTTGCGCATATTAGAATATTTAGATGTCAATGGACCTTCTTCTGTTTCCACAATTACAAAAGCGATGAATGAAGAACAAGTGATTGTTTCTCAAAGTCTTAAAAAATTACGTGATGCTCATCTTGTCACAACGCAACGACGAGGATTATTTATTTATTATGCTGTTGCGGAAGAATATCCGGCCAGTATTTTTGTCTGTATTCGTAAATTATTTGGTTATATGACAGACAGTTTTCGTTTTTTACAAGATGATTATAAGGCTCTTTTACCTAGAGATTATACAACCATGGTAGCAAATCAAATCAAACTATTTGCAAACTATGATAAAATGCGAATTTTAGAATATTTAAACGAGTTTGGACCGGCTTCTGTTTCTCAAATTATGGAAGGGATTAAAAGCTCACAAATAAAGGTCTCTCAATATTTAAAGCGATTGCGTGATGATGGCTTTGTCGTCAGCCGTCGAGAAGGACGCTTTATTATTTATGCCATTACAAAAGGCGTTCATCAAACAGCTATGACATGCATCCATAAACGTTATAATAGTTTACTTGATAAATCTGCTTTTTAGAGGTTCAGTATGACAAAACCTTTATACCTTAGCAAACTTCAGTTAAAAGCAGAGCTGGACCGTTGTTTAAATTGTCCAAGCAAACCTTGTATGAGTGCTTGTCCCGTCTCTTGCAACCCGCAAGAGTTTATTCAAGCAGCCAAAAAAGGAAATTTTGCGGAAGCTGTTGAAGCAATAACACGAACAAATCCCATGGGACAAACATGTGGGCTCATTTGCCCGGACAAATTTTGTATGAAAGCATGTACGCGTTCTCATATTGACTTTGCTATTCAAATTCCGAAAGTTCAAGCAACCATTCTGGAACAAACCCGACAGAAAACGCCGGCGACAATCCAGGTGACGACACGTCGTCATCCTTTAGCTGCTGTTATCGGTGCGGGTCCAGCCGGAATTGCTGCTGCAGCCGAATGGACGCGTCTTGGTGGTTCTGTTACGTTGTTTGAAGCAAAAGATCGCATCGGAGGGGCATTAAATATGATCCCAAAAACACGCTTACCTCATGAAGTTATCGAAAAAGATTGGCTTTTCTTAAAAAATCGACCGTACATTGAACTACGTTTAAAAACACCTATTCATGCGCCAGAAAATTTGCTTAATCAAAATTATGATGCTGTCATTGTCGCCACAGGTGAACCTTTGTGTCAAAAGTTAAATATACCTGGCGAGGAATGGTGTCTATCTTACATGGATTATTTATCGGATCCAAGTGCTTATCCGGCTAAAGGTAAAGTAGCCGTCATTGGTGGCGGAAATGTCGCCGCAGACTGTGCTTTAACAGCTAAAAGCTTGGGGGCGCAACATGTTGATATGTTTGTCCGAAGACGTTTAGCTGATATGAAAATTTCAAAAAGCGAATGTTTGATGTTGATAGACCGTTTTGTTAACATTTCTGCCTTAACAAGCCCCGTCTCAATCCTCCGAGAAGAAAAATACTTGACTTTAACTGTCCGAAAAAATCAATACATAGATAACGTTCTGACCCCATTAACAGAAACAGACACCCCTTTAAAAGGATTTGACTTAGTTATTCGTGCTATTGGCAGTCATTCTTCAGAGAAAAAAATCTGCGAACGATTAATCTATGCTGGAGATTGTAAAACAGGTGGCTCAACGATTGTAGAAGCACTGGCTTCTGGACAAAAAGCAGCATACAACTTGTTTCATCAGCTTTTTAAGAGAAAATCACCTAACGTAAGGAGATAAAAATGACTTTTACAATCAGTCAAGCAGCAAAAAAAGTCGGATTAACTGCACATACACTTCGTTATTACGATAAAGAAGGATTATTGCCTTTTGTCAAAAGAACAGCATCAGGGATTCGTTTTTTTACAGATAAAGATTTAGAGTGGCTTGTTTTACTTGAATGCTTAAAGGAAACAGGAATGTCTATCCATGAAATCAAACAGTATATTGATTGGTTTTTAGCGGGAGACTCCACACTAGAAAAGCGTTTAGAATTGTTTCGGAGACAAAAGAAAAGACTGGAAAAGCAAATACGGTCTTTTCAACAATATATGGACAAGATCAATTATAAAATCGCCTTTTATGAAGAGGCTGTAAAAAAAGGCTCTATCGATGCAGCTTACCATAACGCTTGCTTGCAAAAAGAAAAAGAACGTGTATTCAGAAAAACAGGTTTTAATTCCAACGCGACGGAAAAAAACTAAAAATTATCTTCTACCACGATAACGAGTAGATAAGCCGACCATCTGAGCTCGCATACCGGCTCGATGATGTGCTATTCGAGCATCTCGAGCAGAACGAACGGTCTGCACTTTCATCATCAAATATGGGATATTTTGCGCCTTAATGACAGGCAGAGGGAAAAAAGCTCCGCCTGTCAAAAAAGCAAATAACCTTAGAAAGATGAACTCTCTCATGCTTTTTCTAATTCAATCTGAATGGCTCCATCTCCTAATTCTTGTTTTTCTGCTGCCAATTCTTTGACTTTTTCCATACGAACGGCTAAGACTTGTTCCATAATATAATTTTCATGCAGTAATAAACTTTCTGCTATTAAGTCTGTTGAAGGAACATAGTTAACAATGATCCGATCTGAAACATCAAAATTCTTTTCTTTACGCATGGATTGCACTAACCGAACGAAATCTCGAGCAATTCCCTCTTTTTCCAATTCAGGATAAACAACCGTATCTAACTGAACAACAGCCGTATTATCTGGCAAAGCTTGGCCTTCCAATCCTTCTTTTAAGACAAGACGCAACTCGAATTCATCCGCATTCAATACATGACCTGCAATAAACAAAGTACCATCCTCGCGAATACTCCAGGCATCCGTCTTACTGGCCGCCATAATATCCTTCATATAAGGTCCAAGACGCTTTCCAATCAATGGTGTTTTCAGATATAAAAACTTCGTTGCCAAAGCTAGAACATCATCTGCAAAACCAACTTCTTTAACATTGATTTCATCTTTGATAATCTCTGTAAAAGGTTCCAGTTCGGAAATTCCCTCTCCGGCAATCGTCATAGAGGCCAATGGCAGTCGATTCCGTAATTTCTTTTCCTCTCGAACTGCTTTTGCCGTCGAGCAAATAGCACGAACTTTATCCATCTGTGCAATCAGTGAAGTGTTTCCTTCTAATACTTCACCACTGACCCAATCTGTCAAATGAACCGATTCTCCGCCCGTCAGTGCTTTATAGACATATTCCGTCATAAACGGCATCAATGGCGCAAGCAATTCTGAAATAGTCACCAAAACAGTATAAAGCGTATCAAAAGCTGCTTTATCCATCCCATCCCAGAAGCGAGCCCGACTTCGACGAATATACCAGTTATTTAAAATCTCTAAGAATTCTGCGCTTTCAGAACAAGCTGTCACAAAGTCATACTGATCCATTGCATTTGTCATAGTTTTAATCAAAACTTTTAGTTTTGCTAAAATATATTGATCCAACACATCTGTGGATGAGTTTGTTAAATCAGCTTTAATCCCTTCCGCATTTGCATATAAACAGAAGAAATAAAATGCATTCCAAAGCGGAATTAAAGCTTTACGAGCCGCTTTGGCAATCTCTTTTCCATCCTTATCCACAGCGACATTTCCCCCCCTTAAAACAGGAGAAGAAACAAGGAACCAGCGCAGCGCATCTGAACCCATTGTTTCCAAAACACCATTCGGATCCGGATAATTCTTCAGTTTCTTAGAAAGTTTCTGACCATTATCCGCCATCAATAAACCGGTGCAAACACAAGTTTTGAATGCCGGTTTATCATGTAAAGCCGTTCCTAAAACAGTCAGTGTATAAAACCATCCACGTGTTTGATCCATGGCTTCCACAATAAAATCAGCGGGGAAATGATGTTCAAACCATTCCTTATTTTCAAATGGATAATGAACTTGCCCATACGGCATTGAACCGGATTCAAACCAACAGTCAAACACATCGCCAACACGTCGCATCATGGTTTTTCCACTGGGGTCATCCGGATTAGGATACACGACTTCATCAATATACGGTTTATGTAAATCTTTAACTTCTATGCCTGTCTTTTCTCGAATTTCAGCGATAGAGCCGAACACATCCACCCGAGGAAAAGCAGGATTATCTGATTTCCAAACAGGAATAGGCGTTCCCCAGAACCGATTCCGAGAAATAGACCAATCCCGAGCCCCCTCTAACCATTTACCGAAACGACCATCCTTCACATGCTCAGGAATCCATGTGATTTGTTGGTTCAGCTCAACCATTCGATGATTAAAATCAGAAACTTTGACAAACCAACTGGACATCGCTTTATAAATTAACGGTGTATCTGTCCGCCAACAATAAGGATAACTGTGAGTATATTGTTCTTTTTTGACAAGTTTACGATTTTCTTTTAGCCAACTCAGAACAAGTTCATTCACATCAAAAACTTGTTTCCCTTGATAGTCAGGGACTTCCGAAGTAAATTTTCCCGCTTCATCAACCGGACAAACGATTGGAAAATCAGGATCATAGGCACGACACGCCTCAAAGTCGTCTTGACCAAAGCCAGGCGCAATGTGAACAATGCCGGTTCCGTCTTCTGTTGAAACAAAAGAACCGCTTAAAACACGAAAAGCGCCTTTTTCTTTCAAAGAAGAAAAGTATGGGAACATTGGTTCATATGACAAGCCAACCAAATCACGACCTTTAATAACCTTCACTTCTGTTGCATATTGCAATTGTTGTTTATATTTATCTTTCAAAGCTGAAGCTAAAATATATTGCTCGCTTCCTTCTTGCATAACAGAATAATCAATGTCTTCTCCGACTGCGATCATCAAATTAGACGGTAAAGTCCATGGCGTTGTTGTCCAAACCAACAAATGACGACCATCTTCCAATTTAAATAAAACCGTAATAGCTGTATCTGTTTTGTCTTTATAGCCTTGATTGACTTCAAAATTAGACAAAGGCGTTTCTGCAGCCCAAGAATAAGGCAAAACTCGGAAATCTTCATAAATCAAGCCCTTATCATATAACTCTTTAAAATTATGAATAACGGATTCCATAAAAGGTAAATCCATTGTCTTATAATCATGATCGAAATCAACCCATCGACCGATACGACGAAACATATCGGTCCAAATCGTAGAATATTTCAACACATCCTGACGACAAAAAGCGTTAAACTTTTCAACACCATACTCTTCAATCTGTTTTCGACCGGAAACTCCCAATTGTTTTTCCGCTGACATTTCGGCAGGAAGACCGTGACAATCCCATCCTAAACGACGCTCGACCTTTTTACCGCGCATCGTCTGATAACGAGCCACGACATCTTTAACATAAGAAACCATAATATGACCATAATGAGGTGTCCCGTTTGCAAACGGAGGCCCGTCATAAAAGACGAATTCTTCTGCTCCTTCGCGATTGCGAACAGACTTCTTAAATGTATCGTTTTCATTCCAAAATTTTAAAATTTCTAATTCTCGAGCCGGAACATCATTTGAGGCCGATAATTCAGGATAATATTTTTGTTTTTCAGACATTTTTTTACTCTTTTTTTTAGTGGATTTTCATTTTTTTCGATAAATTTGAGAAAGCATGATATTGTTAGGAACTGTTAGTTCCTAATTCGACGAATAATAATATGATTGCTTATTTCTTTCATAATATTTTGTTATATCGAACTTAATATGAAAAATCAAGCAAAAAAAGAAGCCTGTATAAGCTTTTGCGTCTCTTCTTTTTGACAAGCTTCAAAGATTTGACGAACAGGTCCTTGCTCTATCGCATGACCGTGGTCTAAAACAAGAACGGTATCCGCCATTTGACGA
The DNA here is from genome assembly GCA_944392795.1 of uncultured Alphaproteobacteria bacterium. GTDB lineage: Bacteria > Pseudomonadota > Alphaproteobacteria > CAAHEQ01 > UBA3637 > CALXXX01. The sequence goes on from CALXXX010000027.1 coordinate 50,143, forward strand.
ATGAGTCCCATATCATGGGTAATCAAAATATACGCAAAATCAAACTGCTGTTGAAGTTTTTGCAATAACTCTAAAATCAATGTCCGATTTTTCTCATCTAAGGCACTGGTCGGTTCATCCAAGATTAAAACTTTTGGTTTTAAAACCAATGCTCGCGCAATCGCGACACGTTGACGTTCTCCGCCGGACAACTCATGCGGATAACGATTCAAATAATCAAGAGTTAAACCAACCTCTTTCAACGCTTTTTTTACTAAAAGACACCGTTGTTCCAAAGATAAAGAAGTTTGAACATAAAGCCCCTCTTCCACGATTTGACCAATCGTCATACGCGGATTTAAAGAAGCAAACGGATCTTGAAAAACAAATTGAAGACAACGACGAAATAACTCTGCCGAAGTCCCTGGCAACTCAACATGCCCCTCAAAAGGGATAAGTCGCAACAGAGCTTGTGCCAAAGTTGTTTTTCCTGCACCGCTTTCTCCGACAATACCAAGCGTCTTTCCGGCTTGAAGTTCAAAAGACACGGGAAACAGAGCTTGCTTTAATCCATAGCGAACAGAAATTTCTTTTACTCTTAAAACAACTGTGGTTGGTGGTTTTACCTCTGAATATGGCGGCACAGAAGATACCTCTGCTTGAGATAATGCCAAATGACCTTTTTTCATCTCATAAACTGTATCAGCAATAAAATGCACAACGGATTTATCATGAGAAATAAATAAAATAGACAAATTTAAACGTCGTTGTAATTCTTTCAAAAGAATTAAAATTTGTTGTTGAATGGTGACATCTAAAGCTGTTGTCGGTTCATCGGCAATTAACAAATCCGGTTTTCCGGCCAACGCCATCGCAATCATGACACGTTGTCTTTCTCCACCAGACAATTCATGTGGAAAGGACCTATAAATGCGTGCCAAGCCTCGTAATCCTACTTGACGAAACAAATCCATCACCTGTCGTCGGCTTCCGTGACCGAAATGAATTGTAAAAACTTCCATCACTTGTCGTCCGACACGATGCAACGGATTAAGCGCTGTCATTGGCTCTTGAAAAATATAAGCTATTTTACGACCACGCAATTTTTGCATTTTCTTTTCATTCAAACCAATTAATTCTTGGCCGTTTAATTGAATACTTCCTCTTATTTCAGCTCCGCGAACAAGACCCATCACAGCAAGAGCCGTCACAGATTTACCGGAGCCGGAAGCTCCCATAAGAGCCACCGTTTTTCCTTGTGGCACAACAAAAGAAATGTCATGAACAACTTTTTTGTTTTCAAAAGCGATGGATAAATGACTGACATTCAACACATCTTTTGAACGAGAAAATGATAACTTTTGACATACTGACGGGGTATGTTTCTTTTCTTTGCGAGGATCAAAAGCATCACGCACACCTTCTCCAATAAAAATTAAGGCAGACAATAAAACAGCCAAAACAATAAAAGCAGCAAGTCCTATCCAAGGCGCATTTAAATTTTCTTTTCCTTGACGAACCAACTCTCCCAAAGAAGGCTCTCCCGGTGGCAAGCCAAATCCTAAAAAATCCAAGGCCGTTAAAGCAACAACCGCTCCGGATAAAATAAAAGGAATATAAGTCAATGCAGATACCAAAGCATTCGGCAAAATATGCCGCAACATAATCCGAAAATTAGAAACGCCTAAAACACGAGCCGCTTTCACATATTCAAAATTGCGTGCGCGTAAAAATTCAGCACGAACGACCCCAACCAAACTCGTCCAACTAAATAACAACATGACGACCAATAGTGTTCCAAAAGAAGGTAGTAATAAACTGGATACGATAATCAAAATAAACAACTGCGGTAAACTTCCCCAAATTTCTAAAATGCGTTGTAAAATTAAATCAACTTTTCCGCCAAAATAACCTTGAAGCGCTCCCATAAAAATGCCGATTAAAGAAGATAAAATTGTTAATGCCAACCCAAATAATAAACTGGCACGAACACCATAAATAAGCCGAGCTAAAACATCTCGCGCCTGGTCATCGGTTCCAAGCCAATTAACACGACTGGGAGGAGCCGGAGACGGTTGATCTAAATCATAATTAACCGTATCATAAGAAAAAGGAATAGGAGGCATCACCATCCATCCATTTTTTTCAATTTCTTGTACAGTAAAAGGATCTTTATAATCTGCAAAAGTGGGTAAACTCCCGCCAAAAAAAGCATCTGTATAATCTGTCAAAATCGGAAAATAAAAATGTCCCTTATAACGCACTAACAACGGTTTATCATTTGCAATGACTTCGGCAAATAAAGAAACGACAAATAAAACAATCAATAAAATCGATGCCCATATGGCACGACGATTTTGACAAAATTGATTCCAACGACGGGAAAATAAAGGACTCATGATTCCCGCCTTTCAAAATCAATACGCGGATCAATCAAGCGGTATGTTAAATCGCTGATAAGATTCAGAACAAGTCCTAATAAAGCAAACAAATAAAGTGTTCCAAAAATAACCGGATAATCTCGGTTCATAACAGCTTCAAAACCTAACAAGCCCAAACCATCCAAAGAAAAAATAACCTCTATCAAAACAGAACCCGTAAATAATAAAGCCACTAATGTAGCCGGAAAACCTGCGGTAACAATCAACATTGCATTTCGAAAAATGTGTCCATATAAAACACGATGTTCCCCAGCACCTTTGGCCCGTGCCGTTAGAACATAATTTTTACTCATTTCATCTAAAAAAGCATTCTTTGTGAGCATGGTTAAGCTTGCAAAACCGCCTATAACCATTGCAGTCACAGGAAGAACCATATGCCATAAATAATCTAATATTTTTCCGCCTAAAGATAAACTATCCCAGTTATCTGATACTAATCCTCGTAAAGGGAACCAACCTAAGTCTCCAGCAAAAAATATCACCAAAACAATTGCAAATAAAAATGATGGGATTGCATAACCGATAATAATGATAAAACTACTTATAACATCAAAACGTGTCCCATCTTTAACCGCTTTTCGAATGCCTAAAGGAATTGAAATCCCATAAATTAACAAAGTCGTCCACAACCCAAGTGAGATAGAAACAGGCATCTTTTCTAAAATTAAATCTGTCACTTTTTGATCTCGATAGAAACTTTTCCCAAAATCAAACAACAGATATTTTTTCATCATCAAGCCAAAACGAGTGAAAAGAGGCTTATCAAAGCCGTATTCTTGAGATAGTTCAGCAATAAGTTCTTCTCGAACGCCTTGAGCCCCTTGATATTTTGTATTTGAAGCTCCTCTTTCGGCTGCTGCCGCGCCGGAACCCGAAAAACGAGCCGTAGCGGCTCCGGGAGCACCTTCTAATTTCATCATCATCTGCTCTACAGGTCCGCCCGGAGCAAGTTGCACAAACACAAAATTCAGCGCCATTATGCCAAATAGTGTCAGCGGAATTAACAATAACCGTTTTAATAAATATCGCTTCATTTTATCCACCATGTCATTGGACTAATCCCTTTTATTGGCTCACTTTCCGGCATACCGAATTTATCCCAATAAGCAAATCGTGAAACAGAACTAAACCAATGAGGAACAACATAAAAACCATGCAACAAAACTCTATCCAATGCCCGCACGGCGGTTTCTAATTCTTCTCGTGTATCAGCACCGATTACTTCTTCAATTAAAGCATCTACAAGCGGATCTTTAATCCCAGCAAAATTATAACTACCCGGTTGATCGGCCGAAGCCGAACCCCAAAAATAACGTTGCTCGTTTCCTGGGCTTAATGATTGCCCCCAAACCATAACAAACATATCAAAATCAAAATGATCCAAGCGATTCTTATATTGCAATACATCCATCACGCGTACTTGCACATTCATACCAAGCTTCTTTAAATTACGAACATAAGGTAAAACGATTCGTTCCCATGCTGGCGCTCCGGAGCTATCCAACAAAATTTCAAAACGAAATTCCTCTCCTTTATCATTCATCAAACGACCTTTTTGAACAGTCCAACCAGCTTCCTTCAAAAGATCAAGAGCTTGCATCAGTTGTGGTCGAATATTGCTGTCCTGAACGACAGGAAAAATGATTTCTTTTGTTAAAATCTCATTCGGAGCACCTAATTTTTCTAAAAGCTTTTTTTCTTCTCCTACCGGCAATCCCTTTGCTGCCATGCTTGAATTATCAAAATAACTGGTTGTTCGCTGATACATTCCATAAAACAGATTTTTGTTTGACCAATCAAAATCAAAAGCTAATCCTAAGGCTTCTCGAACACGTTTATCGGCAAATAATGGTCGCCGTGTATTCATCACAAATCCTTGCATGCCGCTTGGTAAGCCATGGTGCCATTCTCGAAGAATAACATGTCCTTTTTTCACAGCATCAAAATCATATGCCGTTGCCCATTTTTTAGCCTCATTTTCAAGTCGAATATCATAGGCTCCAGCTTTAAAAGCTTCTAAAGCCACTGTCGTGTCTCGATAAATATCATAACGAATTTGATCAAAATTATACTGTCCTTTATTAACCGGCAAGTCTTTTCCCCAATAATCCAACCGTCGCTCATAAAGAACATAACGGCCCGCTTCAAAAGCTTTAACACGATAAGGACCAGTTCCAATGGGAGGAACAAGAGTTGTCGCCGTAAAGTCCTTCCCTTCCCAATCTTTTTGACTTAAAACTGGCATTTGACCTAAAATTAACGGAAGCTCTCTATTGCCCTTTTCTTTAAATTCAAAAACAACACGCTGGGTTCCTTCTTGCCTTACTCGAAGAACATCACCAAAATAATAACGATATTGAGGAACTCCTTTCTCCCGCAACGTATTAAAAGTAAAAATAACATCTGCCGGCGTCACGGGTTGACCATCCGAAAAACGAGCCAACGGATTCAAATCAAATGCAACCCAAGAACGATCCGGTGCTAACTCTATTTTTTCCGCTATCAATCCATACTCCGAAAACGGCTCATCTAAGCTTTCAACCATCAATGTATCAAAAAGCAATCCAATACCCGGAGCCGCTGTTCCCTTAACAGAAAAAGGATTAAAAGTATCAAATGCACCAAAAGAAGCTTGACGTAAAACCCCACCTTTAGGTGCATCGGGATTAACATAATCAAAATGTGTAAACTCTGCGGTATACTTAGGCAATCCATGCATTGCTAATGCATGAACACGCTCTGCCATGGTCGGAAGACTGAAAAAACAAAAAATAAAAACCCATATCCACTTCATGGTTTATCTTTATCCACAAAGTGCAAGTCAACATCATCCGGAAGTTCTAAATCTTTATATTTCGAAATGGGTTCATTTTTAGAAATATTTATAACAGAAGAAGGCTCTTCAAATGGTAATTCATAAGTGTCCGTGTCCCGCAATTCATCTTGCAATTGCTGTCCAATCATAGCATGGACCCTTTCTTCATATGAAACAAACTCTTTTTTCAAAGAAGCAATCCAATCCTTAAATATCAGGCGATTTTTTTGCTGCTCCATTGAGATATAAACGAACATCCCACCTAGCAGAATTAACAAAAAAGGCAAAAAAACACCCATAAGCAACAAAAACCATTCCATGGGGGGACGAGCCCAAAAACCTATTTTACTAAAATAAGAAATAACAGCCATAAGCCATACTAATGCAATGGAGACACATAAACTGATAAATCCAATCAGAGCTATCATTTTTCCTCACATATAAGATGCAATCAAGAACAATAATACAAAAATTGCAGCTAAAACTATTAAAAATCGAATAAACATTTTAGAGCCTTTCACAAATGTGTCATCTTTATTTGCTGGACTTTTCATAAAATATCATATATTTTTTAAAAAAACAGTAAAAAAAGGATAAATACGATGAAAACTTTGGAATTTGAAAAAAATATCCGCGAAGTTGAAGAAAAAATTGAAGGATTACGTCATTTAGCGCCGACAGACGAAATGAATATTGTCGATGAAATCAAACGCTTGGAAGCAAAACTAAAAAAGCAAATGGAAACTGTTTACAAGAAACTAACACCATGGCAAAAAACACAAGTAGCTCGTCATGAAGACAGACCCCATGCTTTAGATTACATCAAAACATTAATAACCGATTGGACGCCTTTACGCGGAGATCGTTGCTTTGGAGACGATGAAGCAATAGTTGGCGGGATCGGACGTTTCAACGGTCGGACGGTTATGGTTATCGGACAAGAAAAAGGACATGATACACAAAGCCGATTAAAACATAATTTTGGCATGGCTAAACCGGAAGGATATCGTAAGGCTATTCGTTTAATGCAACTAGCTGACCACTTTGGAATTCCTGTCCTGACTTTCGTAGATACAGCTGGAGCTTTCCCTGGTTTAGAGGGAGAAGAACGTGGTCAAGCAGAAGCGATTGCTAAAGCAATGGATGTTTCTTTAGGCCTAACAGTCCCTATTATCGCGACGGTTATTGGAGAAGGCGGTTCCGGTGGTGCTATTGCCATTGCAACTGCAAATACTGTTCTTATGTTAGAAAATGCTATCTATTCTGTTATCTCTCCGGAAGGATGCGCTTCCATTTTATGGAAAGATTCAGCTAAAGCTCCTATTGCAGCCGAAACTTTACATTTAACTGCGCAAGATTTGCTGAAGTTAAAAGTCATCGATGAAATTATCGAAGAACCATTAGGCGGTGCGCATCGAGAACCTAAAGAGGCAATAGAAGCTGTCGGACGAACAATTGACAGATACTTATCAACTTTTGACAATATGCCGCCCGAGATTATCAAAAAGCAACGTCAGGATAAATTTATGGGAATGACTCGACTAGACTAGTTCTTTTTTCTGCGCCCAATAACCATAAAGTAAATGAAATTGAGTTTCCTTTGGCGGAGAGGGGGAGATTCGAACTCCCGGTGCCGACAAGCAGCACAACAGATTTCGAGTCTGCCGCATTCGACCACTCTGCCACCTCTCCATAAAAAAGGCTTTAAAAGCTCCTTTAAAGGTTCTTCCTTATAGCTTTTTTTTCTCTAAAAGTCAATTGCTTCTTTCATATCGCAGTAACATACCTCCATCCGGTAATCCTGCTGCTTGCAAAGTTAACAAGCTTTTATCCGGTAATTGAATTGTCAACTCACCTTCCCGACTTTCCATGACCGCTAAAATTTTCTGCTTTAATAACATCCAAACATCATCACTTTGAGCTAATAAATTTCTTTGACTCTCCAAAACATCTAAAATCAGAGGTTCGCTTGCCATAAAATCTGAATTAGGCTCAAATAAAACTGCATATGCCGTATTATATAAACGAAGCCGACCGGCGGCGTTAAAAACGATCATAGCCTCTGGTAAATGGTTAATAATGGACTTTTGAATCTCTATCTGCTCATTAAAAGAGCGCTCTAGAGAAATCCGATCCGTCACATCCTCAAAAGTCATAACCATTCCGCCTAATGGATAAGGGCTCATCAATCTTTTCAAAATTTTACCATCTGGCAAATGAAGAATATTCTCAGTCGGTTGTGTAACCGTCTGAAAAAGCTGTAACTCATGGTGCTTATATTGCAAAAAATGAGCTTCTTCCGGCAACAACCTCTTTTCCCGAAGCTTATCTAAAACACCCGCCAAAGATGGATGACGACTTAACCAATCTTCATCCAATCGCCAAATCCCTGCAAAAGCTTTATTAAAAAACTGCAAATAACCGTTTACATCAAAAATCGCAATACCGGAAGCCAGCGAACCTAATACTTGATATTGTGCTTTCAAATAACTGTCTAATCTTTGACGAAATGTTTCTTCTCCCTGAACCGACTGCATAAAACCAATTGTATAACGCTCTTCTCCGGGCTTATCTCGATAAAGAGGAACTTCCGTAATATCAACGGCTTGTGTATGTCCATCAAGAAGAATATGTCCACGATCTATTTTTGTTTCTCCGGAACTTTTCGCTGAAATAGCTAATATTTTTGGGCTCATTCCAACAGGAGAATCATAACTTAACTCAACATGATGCTTCAGAACTTCTTGCCGATTTTGCCCTCCAACCTGTCGAACATAAGCTGTATTGCAATATGCAAGCGTTAAATCCTGATTACGAAACCACAACGGAAAAGGCAAACCATCTAAGGCTTCACAGAAAACAGCATCTCGACCTTCCAACCCTTTCAATCTTTTTTCCAGCATTTCAAGAGGAGCAGCAACATCCGTTTCATTTTGAAACCATAATATATCTCCGAATAATTCTCCTTCTAAACTTTCCGCACGCACACCAATAACATTTAAACGAAAAGCATCATTTTTATCTCGAATAACAAGCCGAAACTCTTTTCCACTTTGACGTAATCTTTCAACAGATTTTCTTAACAAAGATGCACTTGAAGATGATAAACGATTTAAAACATCACAAAATTTAGGTTCCGCTTCAAATAAGCCTAGTAAAACGGCTAAACGACGAGAACAAATTTCACCCTCTGATGAAAAACAAAACCATCCGTCCGGAGCACTTGACAACCATTCATTAACCTCTGACAATTTTTGTTTATATTGACGCTTTTTGCGGCGAGCGTTTAACAACATAAAAAAAAGCAAAATAAAAGCAGATCCTTCTACTAATAAAAAAACCGCTCTAACCCAAGCCGTCATCATCCATTACTCCGATGTAAAATACGCCGAAAAGATAGCGCCTCTCTTAAATGAGCTGCTAAAATACGTTCTTCTCCAGCTAAATCTGCTATTGTCCGGGCAACACGTAAAATACGATGATATCCTCGAGCCGAAAGTGTTAATTGTTCGACTGCTCGATGCATTAAATCTATTCCTGCTTGATCTAATTCTGTTATCGCTTCTAAAATCTCGCCATCTGCCTCAGCGTTCCGCCTTATAGAGGTGTCACGAAAACGATTTTCTTGTATTTCAACAGCTTTTAAAACACGCTTTGCTATCTCTGAGGAAGGTTCTCCTTCCGGTAAATGAGTCAGCTCATATGGTAATACTGCTGGGACTTCTACATGCAAATCTATTCTGTCCAGCAAAGGTCCAGAAATTTTAGATTGATACTCCTCCGCACATAAAGGTGCCCGTTTACACTCATGTCCCTTAACCCCTAAATAGCCACATCGACAAGGATTCATCGCTGCGACCAATTGAAACCGAGCCGGATAAGTGACATGACCATTGACACGCGCAACAGAGACACTTCCCGTTTCCAAAGGTTGTCGAAGAGCTTCTAATGCTTGTCTAGAAAATTCAGGAAGTTCATCCAAAAATAAAACACCATGATGCGCTAAAGAAATCTCTCCCGGCTTGGTCTTCAAGCCTCCTCCGACTAAAGCCGGCATAGATGCAGAATGATGCGGCGCTCGAAAGGGGCGCGTCATAACCAAAGAGCTATCCTTTAAAAGCCCTGCAACCGAATGAATCGTTGACACTTCCAACATCTCCTTACTCGTCATCGGAGGTAAAATTCCGGGAAGACGCGCAGCCAACATGGATTTACCGGAACCGGGAGGACCAATCATCAATAAATTATGTCCTCCAGCCGCTGCAATTTCTAATGCTCTTTTAGCATTCTCTTGACCTTTTACATCTTTCATATCTAAAAATTTTACTTGAGACGGTGGCGCTTGCGGTGAAGGACTTTCTAATAATTGAATTCCCTTAAAATGATTAATAACCTCTATCAAAGTCCCCGCTGGTAAAATGTCAGAATTTCCAGACCATAAAGCTTCAGCACCTTGTTCCTTCGGACAAATCAACCCCAGCTCATAACGTGTAGCGGCCAAAGCCGCCGGTAAAATACCAGAAACAGAAGCAATACGTGCATCTAACCCCAACTCCCCCATCATCAAGTAATGTGATAATTGCTCTGTCGGAAGAATATCCATGGCGCACAACAAACCAATGGCAATAGGCAAATCAAAATGAGATCCCTCTTTTATAACATCAGCAGGAGCTAAATTGACAACAATCCGTTTTGAAGGGAAAGCTAACCCCAAAGAATGTAAGGCACCACGAACACGTTCAGAACTTTCAGCAACAGCTTTATCAGCCAAACCAACGATTTTAAAAGCAGGAAGACCTGAGGAAATTTGGACTTCCACCGTTATCTGAAGAGTATCTATTCCCCTAAAGGTGACGGTTGGTATCCGTGAAAGCATCTCCTACCACCGAGGAATGGTGTTATCATTTCTCCATTGTCCGGCAGGATAAGCCGTTTCAGAAAAGACTTCATCTTCCGCCGTAAAACGAGATAAATTATTAGACCGAACATACCCCAATCGTTCATAAGAAGACAAACAAACATCATCTGTAGCGGGGCAACGAACAAGGTCACGTTGAATAGGATGTTGCATAATAACAAATGAACCGCTTTGAACCGTATAATCTGCCGGAGTTGAATAAGAAGATGGTTCTGGATTTCCCATCGGAACAGAAGATGATCCAGCAAAACCGGGTTGAACGACAGGAACCGACGGCAAATAAATATTAGTAGCATATGCTCGTGGTTCCTCCATATAAGAAGGACGAACATTCATTGCCTGATCTTTTAAAGTCTTTTCTTTATAAGACAGGGCCTTAGAACGATTATAAAAATCGGCCTCTCGATTAGCCAGTGTTTTTTCGCGTTCATACAACTCTTGTTGCGCGGAAAGGAGAGCTTTTTCTTTTTCGAACACTTCTTGTTCTTTTCGTTGTAATGCAATACTGTTATCTTCATAAGCAGGTGGCTCAAACGCATACGGACTTTGAACCGTTGCTGTATCAACGACCGGCGTTACGTATTGCGGAACTGTTTGTACCTGGTAATCATACATTGGTTGTGTTCCATAATACGGTGTTTGTTGAGCCGTCGGCTGCATCATGCATCCGCAAAGTGTTAAACAAGAGACAAGCAAAAAGCGTTTCATTTTAAGACCCCTTTTTTAATTTCGCTGTTTTTACTATAAACAAAAAGGGATAGAAGAACAAGTCTTTTTTAAAAATTTTTTTATTTTTTAAAAAACAAGGCTTTTCAGCGAGTCGTTTCGAGTCGTTTTTTATTTCAAAAACAAAGAATTATCTCATAAAAATTAACGGTTAAAATTCATGTAATTTTGTTTAAGTTGATAAAATTGCTGATTTTCTTTAGCTATTTCCAAAGCTATTTCATCCATTTCACGTCGAACATTTTTCAATAAATTATCATTTTTTCCCATTGTTTTAATTTTTTTAAGAAAGATTTCGATTTTATTTGGATTATTTAAAATATCCTTCATCAAGCTTTTTTCGGTACTGTCGAGAACTAAATATAAGTTAATTAAAAGCTGACATGTTGCTTTATCTAATAAAGCCGGAAATTGATCCAATTTTTCCGTTAAAACATCTTTAATTTCTTTACGATCTTGATTTTCCTCAACGGATACCTCCTGCGGACTTTTTTTCAATGAAGCTATTTTATTTTTCCAAAACTGCAATCGATCCATCGGTGCCATTTTTTTAGCCTGATATTGAGCCTTACGACGATCTGCATTTAAACAATCGGAACAGCGACGAGGAATGCCAACCAATGCCAAAGGAGTATCAAACAAGCTACAATGCGCCATTTGAGCGTCTTCAAATAAAGTATAAACCTTTAAAAAGGGACACGTTTTAGGACAAGGCTCTATTTTATCGAACGACATTAACATTTCCCTTCATCAAAAAGAATAATAGTCCTAATGCCGGCAACATTAAAAAACCGGTTAAGATGAAAAAAGCTTCCCATCCTAAACTTTCTGCCAACACGCCGCTTTGGCTAGCTAATACGGACACAGAAAACATCGTCAAAGAACTCAATAAAGCGTATTGCGTTGCGGAATAGTTCTTAGAACATAGTGAAGATAAAAAGGCAACAAAAACAGCTCCACCCATTCCGCCGATAATATTATCAAATACAATCACAGCAAAAAACAAACCAAGAGATGGACCAACAAAAGCTAATAAAGCAAATGCAAATGATGTAAATATTTCAAAACAACCCAACAACAAAAGCGACTTATAATAATCTAAACGTACCATTAAGAAACCACCAGCAATCACACCAAGCATTGTTATCCAAGGACCAATAGTTCCAGATACCAAGGCTATTTCATTTTTACTAAATCCGTTTGACAAATAAAATGGATCAGCCATACGACCCAAAACAGCATTGCAAACTTTATATAAAATGATAAATACAATCAAAAGAAGCCAATGATGATGTTTCATAAAATCCAAGAAAGGCGCTAAAACACCCGTTCGAAAACTCATGGGCTGAGAGACAGAATGAGGCTCTTTGATAAAAAATAAACAAAGCAGCCCCAATAAAACTAATCCAGTTGATAAAAAATAACACACGCCCCACGGCAAATAAGTCGATAACGCAATAACACCAGCGCCCGTTATCAATAATCCCATACGATATCCAAATTGATATAATGCTGATCCTTCTTTTAATTGTTCATCTGTTAACGTGTCAATTCGTAAAGCATCAACAACAATGTCTTGGCTTGCTGCAAAAAAGGAGGCTATAAAACACCACACGAATAAAGCTTGTACGGAAGAAACCGGATTTAAAAAAGAAATTTGAATGAAGGAAATCATTAAACCAACTTGGAATAAAACACCCCATGCTTTTTTTCGTCCCAACCGTGATAATATTGGTAAATTAAGTCTATCAACAAGAGGAGCCCATAAAAAACGCAAGCTATAGGGAAGTAAAACAAGGCTAAAAAGACCTATTGTTTTTAAATCTATTCCCAGCTCTCGTGTCCAAATGGAAAGCGTCTTGGCTAATAAATTCAACGGAGCTCCGCAAGAAAGGCCTAAGCCTAAAAACAATAGAACGTCTTTTTTAAAATAACCCCGTAAAGCAGTTTTTAGTCGTTGCATCATCTCTCCTTTGGAAGAGAAGTGTATCACAACGGGGCATCCGTTGCAAGCGGAAGACTTCTTTCCTTTTGGAGGATTATTAATTGAAATATTTTATAATCCTGTTATGATTTTATTATTTGAATAATCTGAAAGGAGAAAATTATGTTTACAAACCAACTTTCTTTGATTTATAAAATTTTCATTATTCTTTTCTTCTTTTCTGTTCCTCTTTATGCAGAAACGATCCAACGACAAGCTTATAAAGTCTGTAAAACGAATGAAGAAGCTTATTGGAACGGTTCTTCCGCTCAATGTTGCGATACAAAAACACAATACACAGGAGATCCTCCATATGTTATAGGTGTTTCTCTGGATAATATCCCTTATACACAAAAGTTAGTAAAAAACTATATAACTGGTCAAGACACGACTTCTTATGCTTGTTGTCCAAATTTTGCAGATGCCTCAAAACCTTATGATTACGAAGCAGATTTGTGGGGAGAAACTGTACGCAACTATCAATTAGCCGGTTCTGTTAATGGAAGTTGCTGTGGCGTTCATACAACTTCATCTTTAGATTTTGAAAAAGATGGATATAGCCTTGTTTACACATCTTCTGCTACTATTTATCAAAATGGCGGAGTTTATTATTGTGCTATTAGTCGTCTTTCTGAACGAGATGGCGCGGTTTACGAGAGCGCTTCCAAAGTTTGTACATATTATAATGGTTCAAAAGTCGGATGCACCTGCAGCACCAGTGGAGATCCTATGAATGGGACACCTTGCTAGTCTATTTTATAATTACAATGTAATTACTTCTTTTTTTTAAAAAAGACGCACTATTATAGATTTTTTCTGCTTTCTCTTGCTTTTTAAGTTTTCAACGCCTATTTCTTCTAAGAGGAATGAAGAGAGGAGCTATGCGCCACTTTATTCTTTTAATTGCTTGCCTTTTCTTAACCTCTTGTGCCAGTTTCGGGCGAGGCATGATACAAGGTTTTTTAGACAATAAATCTGAACAACCGCCGGAATGCCTTATTTGGAGTGCTGGATTTCCAGGTCTAGCACCTCTGAACGAACATACAATCAAAATTTTATTGGTTCATGGGGTCGGAAATCATACGCCGGGGCATTCAACTGCTTTTATGCTCGCTTTGACTCAGCCTCTTGGCATGATACGGCAAGACCGAGATTATAAAGAAATTCAGTTACAAAATACTCAAAATCAATCTGTAGGGACTTTACGTATCTATCGTTTTACCAATCCCGACACAAACAAACAGATGATTTTTTATGAGTTAACTTGGTCTGCGATTACTTTTCCCCAAAAAAGATTGCTTTCTTATGATACAAATCAAGAATTTTCTGCACCTCGTGCTCTTTTTAATAAAGAAGCAAAAAAATATCTGAATGATACCTTGCCAGATCCTCTTATCTATTTAGGTCCGGATGGACAAAAAATGCTGGATTCTGCCGTTCAATCTTTTTGCTGGATGACAAACTATACTTACGATGAGCTTCCTGAAACAGAAAATACAACTTGTCATATTGGAGCTCGTGCCGCCATCAATAGCTTAAAAAATGATAACTTCGCTTTCATTACAAGCAGCCTTGGTAGCCGGATTGTAATTGATGCTCTCCAAGTCGTTGCTCATCAAATCGCCTTATCTAACGGAGAAGCTAAAACAGCGCTTAGCCTTCTACAACAAAAAGAAATCATGATTTTTATGTTGGCGAACCAATTACCTCTTTTACAAATGGGAAGGACAAAACCAGAAAATCAAGGACAAATTTCTGCTTTTTGTTCTCCAACGGGAACTCTTTATCATGAAAGGCTCTTCAAAAAATTATTTGTTATCGCTTTCAGCGACCCTAATGATCTTTTAAGCTATGCTTTAGAACCAAATACAGCCGACAGTTATTTTGACTCTAAACTATGTCCGGAAATCAGCAATGTTTCTTTAACAACAACTCCAACAACAAATCTAGGCTTTGGAGATTTTGCTAATCCTTTAGCCGCTCATAAAAACTATGTCAAAAATAAAACCGTCATCAATTTGATTGTCAATGGATTGAAAAAAGGTTATAATTCTTCAGTACCGTCTGCATTTTGCCGATGGATAGAGCTGAAGGAAAAATAAATGCTAAAGAAAATTCGTCCTTGGATTGGAATTTTATTATTTATCTCTTTGATGTTATTCGGAACAATCGTTGTTTTTATTTCTTTAGCGGCAAGTTTAATTTTCCCTATTTTATGGCTGATTTTTACTGCATTACATGTTTTAAAACCACTTAACAAAACATTGACCTATTTTTGGAATGGAGCACGGTTTTCTATGTGGATTTACTTTGCCAGTTTCTTTTTGTTTCTTGCTTGGACGCCCAGCTGGATGAAACGCTTGAGTCTTTTTTTGGAAAATAAGTCCTTGTTCACTATATTCGAAGCCGGTTCTTATATGTATGGACGCATTTTTATTGCTTTTTTATTGGCGCTAATTTGTTTAGCTGTCTTTTTTGTTGCTTATCAGGTTGATAAACGACGCACGCTCAAGACGGTAAAAGACTTTTAAGCTTATAAATCGCATCCAGTGCTTCACGAGGCGTCATACTGTCAGGATTCAAAAAAACAAGCTCTTTTTCGACAGGACTTTGTTTTGGCTCTTTTTCATGCGCTAAAGCTTGTTCAAACAAAGGTAATTCTTCCATAACAGCACGCGTTTTTGTCTTTTCATTTTCCAAAGAGCTCAATATTTTTTCGGCTCGTTGTATCACAACGCGCGGCAACCCTGCTAATTTAGCAACATGAATACCGTAAGACTTATCGACGGCTCCGTCTGCCACCGTATGCAGAAAAACAACTTCATCATTCCATTCTTTTGTTTTCATGGTATGTAAAGACAAACCGGATAAATTGTCTTTCAAAGCCGCCAACTCATGATAGTGCGTTGCAAAAATAGCTCGACACTTATTACGATCATGTAAATACTCAACAACAGCCCATGCTATAGATAAGCCATCAAAAGTTGCTGTTCCGCGTCCGATTTCATCCAAAATAACTAATGATTTTTCTGTCGCACAATTAAGGATTGTCGCTGTTTCTACCATTTCTACCATAAAAGTCGATTGTCCGCGCGCTAAATCATCCGAAGCGCCGACACGAGAAAACACTTTATCAACAATCCCGATATGTGCCTTTACTGCCGGGACAAAAGAACCCATCTGAGCCATAATGGCAATAAGCGCGTTTTGTCTTAAAAAAGTACTCTTACCCGCCATATTAGGTCCGGTTAACAGCCACAATCTTCCTTTTTCTTCCGATAAATTACAATCGTTAGCCGCAAATGTTTGATGCTGACGTATTAAAGATTCTTCTACAACCGGATGACGTCCCTTTGTAATATCAAAAGTCAAACTATTATCCACAACAGGACGACAGTATCCTTTTTGAACAGCTAATTCAGCTAAAGCACTCATCACATCAAACATGGCAAAAGCATGTGCCGCTGTTAATATAGAATCTTTATGCTCTAAAACAGAAGCGCGCATTTTATTAAATAAATCTAATTCCATCGCTAAAATTTTCTCATTAGCGCCCCGCATTTTTTCTTCTAATTCTGTTAACTCGACTGTTGTAAAACGAACAGCATTTAACATTGTTTGACGATGAATGAAACCCAATTCTTTATCATTTAACAGCGGACCGGCGTGTTTGGACGGAACCTCGATAAAATAACCTAACATATTATTATAGGTAATTTTTAGATTTTGAATACCTGTCTGTTTCACATATTTAAATTGATAATCTGCCAACACTTTACGAGAACGATCTCGAATGTCTCGTAATTCATCTAAGGGCGGCCAATAACCTTGTTCTATAAAGCCACCATCGCGGGCTAACAGAGGAACTTCACTCAACAAAGCCCTGTCTAAAAAATCCACCAAATCATCATGTACGCCTAATTCGTCTTTTAATAAAGCCAATGAATCCGGCAAGAGACAACGAATTAACGCATTTTTCATTTGAGGAACAAGTTTTAACCCTTCTCGTAAAGCCAGTAAATCCCTTGGTCCGCCTCTATCAACAGACAATCTGAAAAAAGCGCGTTCCATATCCGGTAACTCTGTTAAAATAGAACGAATTTTCCCGCGGATGTCAAAATCTTCAAAGAAAAACGAAACACAATCCAAACGAGCGTTAATCGCCTCTACATTTGTTAATGGCGCTCGAAGATATGTAGAAAACAAACGACTACCAGCCGGAGTAACTGTTTTATCCATAACAGCCAATAGACTTTTACCCCCTCGCTCCATAGAACTGGATTTTAAAAGCTCTAAACTTTTCAAAGTGACGGGATCAATTTCCATACGCGTATCTCGCGTCAACCGTTCCGGCGTTTTAAAAGTCGGCATTGCACCTTTTTGTGTTAACAAGATATAATCTAATAAAACACCTCCCGCAACGATTTCCGGCTTAGAAAAAGAACCAAAAACAGACATTGTCTGAACGCCAAAAACTTCTTGTAATCGCTCCCGTGCATTTTGTTCATTAAAGCGCTCATTTGGTAAAATCGTTAAACGCTCTTCATATTCTTGTATTATCTTTTGAAATTCCGGTCGATCTGCTAAAAATTGAGGCAAAATAATTTCCGCCGCATCAATTCGTGCTAAAGCACCCACAAATAATTCAACCGGAACGGCTTCCGCAAAAATATCCCCTGTAGACATATCTGCCCACATCATGCCGATATCGGCTCCGTCATTCACCGCAACCAATAAGTAATTATATTGTCGAGAAGATAATAAAATCTCTTCCGTCAATGTACCGGGCGTCACTAATCGAACAACATCACGTTTAACAGTTCGTCCGGCTTTTTTTGCCTCTTCCGGAGATTCCAGCTGTTCACAAATCGCAACTTTATACCCTGCCTTTACAAGGCGCGCCAGATATCCTTCATAAGCATGAAACGGAACACCACACATAGGAATATCTTCGCCCTTATGCCTTCCTCTTTTCGTCAGAGTAATGTCTAATACGCGAGAAGCCGTCACAGCATCATCAAAAAAAAGTTCGTAAAAATCTCCCATACGATAAAACAGCAGATAATCCGGATATGCTGCTTTTGTTTGAATATATTGTTGCATCATCGGGGTGACGCGGTCTTCTTTCTTTTCCATTGCGTTCTACTTTATTTTCCTTTAAACTAACTCACATACAGCGTTTTAGCAGGTGTCTTTTTTCAGGAACATCCTGGCTTTTTCCCGATTATATATTTATTTTTGGGAGTTTGGCAAGAAAGAGTATATAAGTTTATGCGTAAAAAAGAAACAAAAAAAGAACAAAATAACAATAAACCTATTTTTCACTCCATTGATCGTGTGCTTTTGCTTTGCTTTCCAATGGCCCTTACCATCCTCATTTTAATGTTGTTCGGCCAAATTTCTCCTTTAGCTGGCTTTATCGGATTTTTACTGGCTTTTGGATTGATGTTTATACTTGCTCTTCCTTTTTTACATGAACTGGATATCTTAATTTATTACTTAAAACAAGAAGCTCAAGGTCGAACAGATATTGAAACGCCTCGTTTTGCCAAAAGCCGACGTGAAGCTTTTAAAATCGCTGAATCTTTTAACGAAATTAAAATGAGCTGGCTAATCAAAAACAAAGTATTAGAAGCGCAGAGCTTATCAGACAGCGCTATTTTAGAAGAATTACCTGACCCACTTTTACAGCTCAATGAGATGGGAGATATTGTAACGGCAAATCTGGCCGCTCGACAACTCTTAGGGGGCGGAATTACATTTAAAAGAGTATCTGAAGTTATCAATATTCCTTTATTTTTATCAGCTTTTCATAAAGTCGCCGTTGAAAACAGCCCTAATGAAACTGTTGAATTTTCTGCCCGATTTAAAAACAAACAAGGTGTCTACAAAGTTCGTTTGCAAAAACTTC
Source organism: uncultured Alphaproteobacteria bacterium (assembly GCA_944392795.1). Classification (GTDB taxonomy): domain Bacteria; phylum Pseudomonadota; class Alphaproteobacteria; order CAAHEQ01; family UBA3637; genus CALXXX01. The sequence continues at coordinate 68,917 of CALXXX010000027.1, forward strand.
CTGCCGCGACAAAAAACGGAGCGAAAATCGTTGCTGTCTTACACGATGTGACAACTTTTCGTTCTTTTGAAAAAAGTCAAACAGCTTTCTTTGCCAACGCCAGCCATGAATTAAAGACACCCTTATCTGTTTTATCGGGCTTTATTGAAACATTACAAAGCACGGCAAAAGACGACCCGGTAGCACAAGAAAAATTCCTTAAAATTATGGCGGAACAAACAACGCATATGAGAGAATTAGTTGAAGATCTTTTGGCATTATCTCGTATGGGATTAAATACAGATCAGCCTAAAAACGATACGATTTTAATGCCAGAGATTATTCAATCCGTTTTCCAAACCTTAGCTTTAAAAGCGGAACAAAATGAGCAAAAACTTGTTTTAGAAACGATCCATCTGCCACCGCCCATCAAAGGACGGTCTCCTGAAATTTCTCGCATTTTCCAAAATCTCATAGATAATGCGATTAAGTATGGGCGCAAACGAAGCACAATTACGGTACGTATTGAACTTATTTCCAACTTAGATGAGCAAAGTCAGCCACGGCAGGAAATTTCTATTTCTGTTCACAACACGGGAAAAACGATTGCTGCGGAAGAGATACAACATTTAACAGAGCGCTTTTACAGAAGTCCTCAAACAAGTCATGTTCCTGGAACAGGTTTAGGTCTTGCGATAGCTTCTGAACTAATTGCTTCTTATGATGGAGCTTTAAAGATAACCAGTCAACCTAGAAAAGGGACAACTTTTCAAGTTTTACTTCCCGTTTTATTGTAATTACAATGTAATTCCTTCTTGAAAAAGAATACAGCATAAAAAAGAGAAAAAACAAGACCTAACGCCAAAGCTAATCCAATAGATCGTGTTAATGGAAATGTTGTCCATGCTAATAACCCAAAACTAACGGCACTTGTCAAACACGATAAAACAACCGCTAATCCGCTGCTTTCTTTTTCAATACAAAAAAGACTATAGTCAACACTAAATCCGATAATCAGAAAAAAAGATAAAAAATGAAAAAATCCAAGCGGAATACCAATAAGCCCTAATATTGCAACAACACTTAAAATAGATAATGTCGGCGCTAACATCAAACGAAAAGCTTTTCGTTGATAAAAGGCAAGTAAAAGACTCATTAAAGCTATCAATGCTATTCCTAAAAGCTTATATGTCTGTTGACGATAATGATTTAATAAATTTGTCAAAGACACGCTCGGCTGAACAACATAAGTTCCTGATGCCGGTTTAAAATCAAGAGGAACTGGCGTTATGGAAAATAAACTCTCCTTTCCTTTTCCTAAAAAAGTTTGTGTCATTGCTTTTAAGCTCTGCGGAAGTTGTTGCAAAGTTAAAAACGGCGTTTCTGGAACTTTAAATGAATCTAAAAGACCCAGTTGCTTTTCTAATTCCAGTTTTTTATAAGTCTTTCTCATCAATTTCACATTTTCTTTTTGTCGTTGAACAGAAGGAATAAATGCGGACAAAGAAGGACCTGTTAAATGAACTTTTTCCTCCGTTTGAAGTATTTCTTCAATTGTTTGTCCGGGAACAATCCAAAAAGCTTGTTGCGATTTTAATCCACTCACCTCAAGGAAAAAAGCATCCCGTTTTAATAGCTCTGGCTCTGCCTGATATAAAGAACGAACATCGTCTTCTAATTGCACGTGAAAAATACCAAAAAGAACAAAAACAAAACAGACAAATATACCGCCTTTTTTAAAAAACAAATGCGTTTTTGACATAGCTTTTTCAACAAATCTCTCCCATTTTTCAACAGACGAGCTTTGATCATAAGTTTTTCTCATCAAGGAACTAAATAATAAAGTAAAAAGAAATACCCAGCTTAATCCGGCAATAGAAAAAACAGCCATTTGTTTCAGCACTGAAAAAGAGGAGAGAAGCAAAACAGAAAAACTAAGAATTGTTGTTAAATAAGCCATGAAAAGCGGTTTGAAGATCGATTTTTTTCCTCTTAAATAAATATGAAAAGTATAATCTATCGACAAACCAATTAATGAAGTTCCAAAAATCAAAGTCACTAAATGGGGCTTGTCAAAAAAAAGGGATAAAATACTCCACCCTCCCATAAGACCAACAAAAATACTTCCAATTGCCGGAACGGCTGGACGAATGGAATGAAAAACACATAACAACAAGAAAACGATAAATAAAAGTCCGATGATACTTAACTGATTTAACTCGATGGCCGTGGCTTGTGCCGCTGATGCTGCATGCACAGGAGCTCCACTAATATGAAGGCGACCCTGAACAGAAAAATGTTCTACTTGTTCTAAAAATCTTGGCCATTGATTGAATGGAATATGGGTCATATCAATAAGAACTAAACCAAACAAACGATCTTGATAATGCACAGATAAAAAACCATTCTCCATACGAAATGCCGTATCTGTAAAAGGCAAAGCTTGCCAAAAACGCAATAAAAATCCATAAGGATCTATAGATAATGAAACAGGACCTGAAATCGGAGATAGCCACAAATTTAAAGCATCTTCTTGCAAAGAAGCCCAATTTTCTTTTTCTATTCTTTCACGATCAACCGTTGATATTAACCCGGAACGGTGCTGTGTATAAACTTTCAAAAACTCTTTTAACGCCTGAGAAGAAAAAAGACCTGTTTGAATATGGGCTTTTGTTGTTTTAATCCAATTTGTTAATTTTTCTATATCTGACCGGACTTGTAACGAATCTGAACCTTCTACTAGAATTTGAAGACGGCCTGATGTAGAACGTGCAAGATTAAGTAATGCTTCCTCTGCCGGAGTTTCAGGCGCTCCAGCCATGGCCAACAAATCTGTTTCGAACTGAATAGGACGACATAAAGTAAAAACCAAAAGGCCCAACCAAATAAATAAAAATATTCCTCGAAACAATCTAACGCTCACAGGAAAGCGCATGATTGCCTCCTTTTGTTACATTTTGAAACTGAATATGAGAAATATCTCCGGAAGCTTCTTTTATAACAACTTCTGACGGACGTTCATCAGACCATTTTAAAGTTAATGTTTGAATAACCGTCTTTAACGCTTCATCTTGCGGCGTTAATTGCCATTCATCTGCATTTTTTTTCACATGAAAAGCGTTTTGTAAAGAAGTTTCATCTGCCGTTAATGCCGCATTAAACAAATTATATAATGTTTTAACAATCGGTGCGGCTGTTTCAGGAAAAGGGATCTTTTGTGTTTCTCGAATTTGACAAGCTCCTGTCGACGTTAATAAAACGCCGCTTCCCGATGGAGAGGTTGGTTGCCATAAAAAACCAACATTCGACACGGCTTCAAAATAACCTTTTGTCGTTATCGTGATATCCATGTCAACTAATGTTTTTTTCTGAATAAAAGAGCCTTGTAAAGATTCTCCCATCGCCGGCAGAGCTAAAAAACAAAAGAAAAATATCCACTTTTTCATACTAACCGCCGCATCAGCCCTAAAAGCGGTTCTGGCAACTCAAATAAACTTTCTCCGCTTTTTAAACAAACCGCCATTTGTCTTGTTGTTGCCGTCACTAACAAGCGATTTGTTTCAACAGAACGCACTTCATAAGCAATGTCTAAACAATTTTCACAAGGAATGATACGTGCCGTCACACGAATCAATTCATCAAAATGAGCCGATGCTTTATATTTTACAGATAATTGAACAATCGGAAAAGCATAACCGGCTTTTTCCATATCTAAGTAAGTAAACTTTAAAGAGCGCATTAATTCTGCTCGAACCTGCTCAAAATAACGTGTGTAATTACCATGCCAAACAACACGCATTGAATCAACATCTTGAAATGGAACGTGAAAAGTTAATGAAGCTTCCATACCATCCTCCATAAGGAAAGAAAAAACAAACGCGCATGCAAACCGGATAATCGCAAATTATCTGTCCATACTCGAAAGTGAGAAATCCCATTTGCTGGATAAAAAACGCGTGTTTTCACTGGTAAAATCATAATTTTATGCCACATGGCTTGAACCAAAATTTCAATATCGCCCCCCATGCGTTCTGCTTTCAGTTCATCCAAAAAGGGCTCTATTTGCCGAAGCGGATAAACACGAAACCCACACATCGCATCACCAAAATGAAATGAATGCGTTTCAACACCAACCCAAAAATTGGTTATCTTACGACCCCAAACTCTGGACTTCGGCGCTTGTTTATCATAAAGCGGAACGCCATTTATCAACGCTTTTTGATGAGAAAAAGATTCTTTTAAAAATTTGGGAATATCCTCTGCCGAATGCTGGCCGTCTGCATCTATTTGAAGTGCATGTGTAAAACCTAAAATATGTGCTTCTCTTAATCCGGTTTTTAACGCAGCTCCTTTTCCTCGGTTTTGTTCATGGCGACGATATAAAAAACCCATTTTAACACAAAAAGCTTGAACTGCTTTACCGTCTGAACTTCCATCATCAATAACGAGTACAGGAACATTCGTTTTCTTTAATTCCGATGAAAATAATTTAAAAGCTGATAAATGATTATATAAAGGAACAAGTAATAATGGTTTAAACATTTTTCTCTTCCTTTAAAATGCCTTGAGAACACAAAATACCATCTTTTTCATAACGAAAATGAACGCTATTTTCTAAACGTGTTAAAAAAAGTTGAACTGTCTCATCCGGATAAATCATTCGAGAAAATTTTAGTTGAGATATATCAACCGGGATCAATGAACGATGAAAAAAGATTTCAGCAAAATGACGCGCAAAATGGACTTGAACAACACCAGGAAGCAAAGGAAATCCCGGAAAATGTCCTTCAAAATATAAAGCATCTGATGGAAAAAATACATCTGCTTCAACACTATTTTCCGTTCGATGTCGGCATTCAATGATTGGTTCGGATAAGGTCGTTTCAAATAAAGATAAAATCGCTTCTTTAACTAATTTTCCCTGTGCATTCACCGGAAGTTCATAAACAATCCGAATTTTTTTAGGGAAAACAGCCGGTTCAAAAAAAGCAGACATAGCTGCCCTTAAAACTTGAACAAATTTTATTTTACCGTTTTGTTTTAAAAAAGCTTTTCCTTCTGGCGTTAAAGTTAATACAGCTCCCAATCTGATACGTTCTCCAGGTAAAGCTCTTACATGAGCTGACGATATAAAAGGATGTTCTCCAAAACGATTTTCCACTTCCGGTAAAGAAATTCGATTTTCTGCAATTTTAACCATTCGATCCGTTCGGCCCAGTAATTCAAAAGTATCAGGACCGTGCCACCGAACGGCATCTTGCATAACATATTCAGGATACATTGAAAATGCTGATGTAATCACCGGACGATTTTCAGAATCTGTCTTCATTTGAACAGGTTTAAAAATATGCCACAAAGGACCATCCTCTTGACGACGCCAAGCCACACCTCCGGCTTCGGTACTTCCAAAAACTTCAACCGGAGAAAAACCAAATAAATCTTTCATTTTGGCAGCTGTTTCCGCTTTTAATAAACTGCCTGATGACATTAACCATTGGCAATTTTTTAAAAATACATAAAGTGTTCCGGCTGCGGCTAATTGATCCATCAAAGAGGGGGTTGCTAAAAACATAACACTGTCATATTTCTTTTGTTTAGCTATAATGTCCTCAGGAGATAAAATTAAGTCACTGTCAATGGGAACTTGCTGTACTAACGGAACTAATAACCGACGCAACATACCATACATATGATGCATATGAATTGACGCAATGACAACCGGCCTGGGTGATTGTAAAGGCCATAATTCGGTATGAAAAACGGCTTCTGTTATTAAACTTTCAAATGTTTTTCGAATGGGTTTAGGTTCATTAGTGCTTCCGGATGTAAAAAAAGTGACAAAGCGTCCTTTTAAATCTTCCAAAGGAAAATCAGCCGCCGGAGCCGATATAGGAGAAATTGTTTCAAAATCCACCTTTTCGTCCGTCACCAAAATAGAGCATAAAGGACGGACAACTGATAACATACCGGATTTAACATGAGGCGGTAAAATCACTTCTTTTCCGGCAACCAACAAACCAAAAAACCATGTTGCAAAACGAACAGGATTTTCTGTATAAAGTAAAAAAGCTTTTTCTGAACGAGCCGCAAAAAACGCTGCAAATCTTTTAATATCAGAAATAAACTCTTCCCAACTGACCGTTCCGCTATCCCCTAAAAAAACAGTATCATTTGCCGGTCGAAACCGTGTCAAAATATCTAACCCGTTTGACACATTACCCTCCGTCTTATCAAATACTCACCCGCTAACATAAAACCGATTAAAATATATGACACACATCCGTTAAATACTGTCCACACCCACAATGGACCAAAAACACTTAACAAAGAAAAAAAACTTAATCCACTCATAAAAATCGCCCACGCAATTGTTGCACGTCGTGCATAAACGTGACCTTTTGTGTCTAAAATATACCCCATTCGTTCCGCAAAAACAGATATTAACGGTTTACTTCTTAATGATATTGCAAAAATAAATGCTATCAGACTATTCATCATAACCGGATACCACAAAACACTCATAGTATAACCAGAAATCATCATAAATCCGCCAATAAAAAAACCAACAAAAGCTAAAAAACGAAAGCCGGGTCTCAAACAAAATAAAAAACCAGCTAAAATTGGCAAAAAGGCAATCCACTTAAAAGAAAAATCCGCTGTTAAAACAGCGGCAACAGCAAAAGGATACAATACAGCAACAAAAGTACCTATTTTACCCAAATGGGTCATGCATCATCCCCGTTTACTAATTTATCAACAGCCTGAACAACATCTCCTAACGTCCGAATTTGTTTAAAAGAAGAAGGATCTACTTTTTTCCCTGTCAATTGTTGCAACCGAACGATTAAATCAACAGCATCGATACTGTCTAAATCCAGCTCTTCAAATAACAACGCTTCGGGTTTAAGCTTGTCTGAAGGACACTCAAAATCTTTTTCTAAAATAGCACAAATTTGTGAAAAAATTTCTTCTTGCGTCATAATTACATACCCTTTTTTGCTGCAATATATGCTGCCAATGATGAAACACTTTGAAAATGTTTTTTATTATCAGCGTTTCCAGCCTCAAATGATACGCCGTATTTTTTCTTAATAGCCATACCCAGCTCTAATGCATCAATGGAATCCAATCCTAAACCATCCCCAAACAAAGGAGCATTTGTATCTATATCAGCCGGTGTGATATCTTCCAAATCCAAGGCGCTGATAATGAGTGTTTTCAGTTCATTTTCTAATTGTGTTTGTGTCATCATACAATCCTATGTTATTTTTTGCTCATCCTAGAAAAATCAAGCTTATCTGTCAAGCTTTTTATTCCAAAATCTGGCTTTTTAAAGCAGCTGTCAGACGTCTTGCATTTTGAGCTGATGACAGTTGAGAATTTTTAAAAAAAGCTGGATTAATGTGTCCTTTTACTTCAAATGTATATAAAACTCGATGGTCGGAAACATCCCACCAAGGTTGATTTTTTCCCAAAATAGGCGGTGATACACGAACACGAACAGGCCTTAAAAAAGCCCCTGTTTCCAAGGCTAATCGAGCAGCGCCTCTATGAAAAACAGAACTGGCTCCGCTTCTGGTTCCCTCCGGAAAAATCAGAATATTATATCCAGCCTCCAATAATTCTGAAACTTCTCGAAGCAAAATATCGGGGGGTAAGTCATTAACTAAATGAGCAGTATGTACTATTCGTCTTAGCAGAAAATTTCGACCAAGACTACTTTTAACAATACAAACAGGCTTTGGCGTTTGTGCAACCAACAAAACAACATCTATCAAACTCGGATGGTTAGCAACAATCAAAGAACCCCTTTCATGTTGAAGTTTTTTTAATTGTCGTCCTCGAACACCTATTAATCCCGTACCAACCATTAAACCGACAAAAACACGCCATAATTGACGATTAACAGAAACAGAAATATAACGACGTTTATTTTTCGGAAACAAAGGTAAAAAAATAACCAAAAAAAATCCAAAAAGAAGACTTCCTAAACCAAAAACACTAAAACAAAAACCGGCTAATATGGAACGAAACCAACGCATCTTACTTACTTCTTTCAAAACTCAATAAACAACCGGAAAGTTGACTATTCTTTTTCTGCCAAAAACGAAATAACTCTGATGCTGTTATAGCTGTTGAATTTGAGCCTATTTTCCATTTATACATAGAACCAGACTCTATTTTTAAAGCTAACGCATGTGTCTCAAATGGATGAGGATAAACAGATTGATAAAAATCGGGAACAGATTCTTCAGCATAAACCAATATTGCTCCTTCAGGCATCATCAAAGCTTCTAACAAACCCACTTCCAAAGTGCTTTCATCTGCGGCAACCGCTGTGTAAGGTGCTTGATTTTTCTCGACCAATGACAAAACGCCCGGTGTTGCGTTATGAACGGCCAAACTAAATCCGGCAGGAGAAACTGTTCCCTCTGTGCATAACTCTCGCAATAAACGAAATGTTTGACGCCATTCTCCATGTCGGGAAGCAAAAACAACAGGTTGACCTTGACTTCCTCCGATATCTGACACAACCTTTAAGGCTGCTTTTTCCAACAAACTTAACTTACGACGCAATAAAGAAGGAACAAAAGACACATCAGGAACAAGTTCTTCTGGCGTTGCTTGCCAAAAGGAGGCTTTCGAAATAGAAAAAAAGCTATCTTTCATATTGAAATTCTGTGTTGTTTCGATTATAACTGTAGGCAGTATAACATAAAAATAATGGTTGACAACGATGAATCTAAAATTTTGGGTCGGATTAAGCTGTTTTCTGTTTATAACAGCTTGCACAAGTTTAAAGCCGACACCGGTTTATCTGACACAAGAAACTAATCCTGTTGACCTTATTCAACCTGAAGTTTTTTTAAATAAAACTCCCTTTTTAATGATACATCATATAACAACTCATTATCAAAACCAGGTTCATGAAGTAGATGGTATCTTAGAACGAACGCCAGAACAATTACGCATGATAATGACAAGCCCTATGGGGCGATTGTTTACTTTAAATTGGACATTAGATAATCAAATCATTTTCAAAAAAGGCTTATTGCCACCGGTTCAAATCAATCCTTCCTATCTGTTGATGGATATCACTTTGATTTATGGCGATTTAGCGGATTTACAAAATCATTTTAAGGAACCTTGGAAGCTGACACAAAAAGGACTAAAAAGAACATTAACTTATCGTCATCAACCTATATTGGATATTACTTATTCTCAAAAAGATCCTTTCAAAAGCGACATTTCTTTTATCAGTCATTCGCATGGTTATTCCTATGAATTAACGAGGCAACCATGAAACCTGTTTTAACTGCTCTTGGAATTCTTTGTGCCTTAGGAAGTGGAGATCAAATTCTGCCTCGCGCTCTGAAAGGAGATATATCCGGTATGAAGCCAACTTCCGGTGTTTTTCCTAACAAGAAACCACCCTTTGGTTATGTAAAAGAAAATCTACCTTTAGCCGACGGACTAAGATGTAATCAGTTATTACTAGCTGCTTATAAACAAATAAAAGACAAAGTCGAACAAGCAAAAGCAACTTATGGAGCAGAACGTATCGGACTTGTCATCGGAACCAGTAACACTGGTGTAGAAGAAAGTCAAAAATTTATTCATGAATGGTTAGAAACAGGAAATAAACCGGCTGCTTTTCGTTTTGAAATGCTGGAACTGGGCATGAGTGCTCTTTTTCTTAAAAAAACAGCCGAAATTAAAGGACCGGCTTGGGCTGTTTCAACAGCCTGTTCTTCCAGTGCTAAAGCTTTTGTTTCAGCTCGCAGATTATTAGAGTTAGATTTATGCGATGCCGTCTTAACAGGAGGCGCAGATAGTTTTTGTCAATTTGCACTGCATGGATTTGATGCTCTTCAATCTTTAGACGAAAAGCAAAGCCGTCCTATGCGTGCAGGACGTGCCGGTATTAACTTGGGAGAAGGAGCCGCTTTATTTTTAATGGAAAAAACAGGTATTGGTCCTCGTCTTCTTGGTGCCGGAGAAAGTTCGGATGCTTATCATTTAACGGCCCCAGATCCAACAGGAAACGGCGCACAAACAGCAATGATGGCAGCTTTAAAAGATGCTGGTTTAACTGCTGATGAAATCGACTTTATTAACCTGCACGGAACAGGAACGGAACAAAATGATGCAATGGAAAGCAAAGCTGTTTTTAACTTATTTGCCGATCGTGTTCCTGCCGCATCAACAAAACCATTAACCGGACACACTTTAGGAGCAAGCGGTGCAATAGAAGCTGGATTATCTTGGTTGATGTTACGCCGCGGCCACGGACTGATTCCACATGTATCCGAAGGAAAAACAGATTTCAATTTATCTCCGATTAAATTATCTCAAGGAGAAGATTTACCAGTAAAACGGATTTTAAGTAACTCCTTTGCTTTTGGCGGTAGTAATGCTGCTTTGATTTTAGGAAACATGCCATGATATTTACACCTGAAAATACTTTACCTCATAAACCACCTATGTTACTCATTCATCGAATAACGGCTTACAATATTGAAAATGAAACAATTGAAGCACAAGTTGATATTTCACCTAAAAGTTTGTTTTACGATACACAACAAAATGGTGTGCCTGCCTATATTGCGTTAGAATATATGGCTCAAACAGTTGGATGTTTCGCCGGAATTCATGATTTAACACAAATACCACCACAAAAACCAAAGGTTGGTTTTGTCCTGGGAACTCGTAAATGGCACACGACGGTGAAATTTCTTTCTTCTGGAACTTACACCATTAAAGCAAAAACCCTTTTTTTTGATGAAGAGATTGCTTCTTTTGATATAACATTGTATGATGACCAAGGAAAATCTTTGTGTCAAGCCGTTTTAAATGCTTATCGGCCACAAGATTTAAAACGTTTTAAGGAAGAACACGCATGACAAAAACTGTTCTGATTACAGGCGCAAGCCGCGGTATAGGAAAAGCTATTGCTTTGTATTTAGCTCCTCTTGATTATGAGCTGGTATTAACATACCACACGAATGAATCGGCAGCAAAAGAAACTTTGTCTGAAGTCAAAGCTTTAGGTGGACAAGCTCGATTAATGCAATTGGATATTTCACACCGTTCAGATTGTCAACGGCGTTTATCCGAAGATATAGAAAAAAACGGTGTTTATTATGGCATTGTTTGTAATGCTGGTATAGCAGAAGACGCTCCCTTTCCTTTATTAGAAGGAGACATGTGGGATCATGTCATAGATACAAATTTAGATGGTTTTTATAATATTTTACATCCAGTTGTTATGCCGATGATAGAAAATCGTATTCGAGGTCGTATTATTGCACTTTCCTCTATTTCAGGCATTATAGGAAATCGCGGTCAAGTTAATTACAGTGCGGCTAAAGCGGGCATTATTGGTGCTTCTAAAGCCTTAGCTGTTGAACTTGCAAAGCATAAAATTACCGTTAATTGCATAGCTCCTGGAATTATTGAAACAGATATGACAAAAAACTTACCGATAGAAGAAGTCAAAAAAATAATTCCGGCCCGACGCCTCGGAACAGGTCGAGAAGTCGCCAGTCTTGTTGCTTACTTACTGAGTGAAGACGCAGCTTACTTAACTCGCCAAGTTATCTCAGTAAATGGAGGCATGATCTAATGCGGCGTGTTGTCATTACAGGAATGGGCGTTGTGAGTGCTTTAGGAACAGGTCTCCACTCGTTTCAAGAACGCCTTCATGTTCTTCAAAATGCTGTTCAAAAAATGCCTGATTTAGAAACTTACAAGGGGTTAAATGCTCATTTAGCGGCTCTGGTACAAGGATTTACAACTCCTGAATATTTCACGCGTAAAGTGATACGAACAATGGGTCCCATGTCAATAATGGCCGTTGTTTCTGCTGAAGAAGCTTTAGAACAAGCAGGTCTTACCGGAGATCCTATTCTACAAAATGGACGAACTGGCGTTGCTTATGGTTCTTCTTCCGGTTCGATAGAAACGATTGTAGATTTTTATTCTATGATTCTTACACATGAAGTTCGTCATGTTACCTCTTCTACTTATATTAAAATGATGCCGCAAACTTGCGCGGTTAATTTATCTCTTTATTTTAAAACAACCGGACGGTTATATCCGACAGGAACAGCCTGCACTTCAGGTAGTTTAGCCATCGGATATGCTTATGAAGCCATTAAATTTGGTTTACAAGATATCATGATTGCCGGTGGCGCAGAAGAATTCAGCCCAACACAAGTCGCTGTATTTGATACACTTTATGCAACCAGCACAAAAAATGACACACCGACATTAACCCCTGCTCCGTTTGATAAAGACAGAGACGGACTTGTCATTGGAGAAGGCGCTGGAACTTTGATTTTAGAAGAATATGAACACGCTAAAAAACGGGGAGCTCCTATCTTAGCAGAAGTTGTCGGTTTTGGCAGTAATACAGACGGTGTTCACATCACTCAACCAACACCTGAGACAATGCAGTTATCTTTAAAAGCAGCTCTAAAAAATGCAAGTCTGAACGCTGAAGATATCGGTTATATCAACGCGCATGGAACAGCAACACAACAAGGGGATATTGCGGAAAGTCAAGCAACTTTTGCTGTTTTTGGTCAAAAAACACCTATCAGTACTTTAAAAAGTTATGTCGGACATACTTTAGGTGCTTGCGGTGCATTAGAAGCTGCTGCTTCTATTTTAATGCAACACGAAGGCTGGTTTATCCCAAACTTAAATTTAAAAAACGTTGATCCTGCTTGCGCACCTTTAGATTACATTATGGGCGAAGGACGTGAAATAAAAGCGCCTTTTGTCATGAGTAATAACTTTGCTTTCGGAGGTATTAACACATCTTTGATTTTTAAACAAATAAAGGAGGAATAAATGAAAAAATCAATCATCGCCGTAGGTTTAACATTAATGCTAGCCGCTTGCCATCCTGGCATCGGAACAACAATGCGTCCTATTCAAGAAGATTTAAATTCTGATTTAGCTCGTCAAAAACTCAACCCAACAATTGCTTTATCCTTCAGTCAAGGTGCTGTTCCCGGACAAAACCTAGGAACTTATGTATCAAATAAAAAAACAAACTCAAGTAATAAAGATGCACCTGAAGCCTGTCGAATTGCTTTTATTTCTGCTTTAATTTCCTTACAAAACAGAGCAGCACAATTAGGTGGAAATGCTGTTGTTAATATTCACAGCTATTATAAGAAAAATCCTGTTTATAATTCTTCTTACTATCAATGTGAAGATGGTTTCTGGATGTCCGGTGTTGCTTTACGAGGAACTGTCGTTCGCCGATAAAAAATTGACAAAATTTTAAATATAAGTTATACTATCCTTCAGTTAAATGAACAGGAGGATAGTATGACACCTTTAGAAAATAAATGTTTACATCAAGCAGAAAAATTACATGCCGGCGTTGTTTACGGCGGTGGTCTTGTTATGTTGGATCAGGTCAAAGGAACATATGATTTAGTCGCACGTAATTCTATGTTAATTGATAAAGAAAAAGAAAACGCATTATGTGCTGCTCTTCTTCATAAATGTTGGGAAACAAAAAGAATCGCTCCGGGTGTTCAACCAATGACAATGGACGAGGTTGAAAAATATACAAATAAAGATGTTCGTAAAATCGTTGAAGAATTAGCGAGTGAGCCTGAAGAAGATAAAAATCAAACAAAAACGGAACAATGGAAAGTCAAAGCCGAATGGGCAAAAAAATTAAGTCCTGCTGCTCAAGAAATCTTACTGGCTGAAAAAATCCAAAACTTTGAAGTTTCAAGAGATAAACCTAATCCCAAAAAGCCTTTAGAATGGCATATGGAATATTTTCAAACCAGAATGTTGTTAGTCGAAGCGATTAAAAACACAAATGAAGTTTTATATCGTAAGGCTTTACAAACTAAAAATGAAGGAATGGCTGTTATAAAGCTGTTAATGTCAGAAAAACAAAAGGAATATTAATTTCCTTTAAAAGAAAAAAAGCCCTAGCTTTTAGCGGGGCTTTTTTTAAAAGATAAACATTCTATTATTTGTTGATAAAAAAACAGAATAAAAACATCTAACATATTGAATTAAATATATAATATTATTATTTCAATGTTTAATTTAGAAAAAAATTTATAACTAAATATACGTTTTTATGATTCTATTTCTCCACCGGTTGTTAACCTTTGTAAAACAGCATCTAATTTTTCCAAACTATTACAAAAGATTGTTATTTTTCCGTTTTTACCGCTCCATTTGATAGAAACACCTGTTTTTAATAAAGAGGATAATTCAGCTTCAAGCGCCATTATATCACTATCTTTTTTTCCGCTTGAAGAAGATGTAGCCGAAGATGTTCTACTTTTCTTTTCACCTTCCGTCATCGCCAGAGCTTCTGTTTGACGAACATTTAAGCCCTGCTCTACAACCTTTTGAGCTAATTTTTCAGGGTTCTTTGCATTCAACAAAGCGCGCGCATGTCCTGCAGAAATCTGACCTTTTTCAAGATAGTCTTTAACAAAATCCGGTAATTCCAGTAAACGCATCATATTTGCCACATGACTACGACTTTTTCCAACAACTTTAGCTAATTCTTCTTGCGTATGATGAAACTCTTGCAATAAACGGCGATAACCTTGAGCTTCCTCTAAAGGATTTAAATCTTGTCTTTGTAAATTCTCTATTAAAGCAACTTCAAGTGTTTCTTTATCTGAAAAGTCTTTAACAATAACAGGAACTTCAGATAAACCAGCTTCCTTTGAAGCACGATAACGACGTTCACCTGCAATAATCTCATATTTTCCATTAGATATAGAACGAACCAATAAAGGCTGTAAAACGCCCTTTTCTTTAATAGAAGCAACTAAATCAGCTAATTCTTCTTCTTCAAACCGATGTCTTGGCTGAAAACGCCCAGGAATTAATTTATCTAAAGCAATTAATTCTATTCCTAATCCATGAGTAGAAGGAACAGATGTCGTTTCTTCTTCAATTTCTCCTAAAATGGCACTTAAACCTTTACCTAAACCAATTTTATTTTTGTCCATTTTTCAATAGCTCCTTTTCTCTTTTTAAAAACTCAGCGGCTAAACGAATATACGCTTGCGAGCCCGTACATTTCCAATCATACAATAAAACAGGTTTACCATGTGACGGAGCTTCCGGTATTCTGACATTACGCGGAATAAAAGCTTCATAAACTTTTTCTCCAAAAAAGCGTCTAACATCTTCTGAAACAGAAGTTGATAACCGACTTCGAGAATCAAACATCGTTAATAAAACGCCATGTAAATCTAAACCAGGATTAAAGTTTTTCTTCACGCGTTCAATTGTTTTAATTAAATCCGCTACCCCTTCCAAAGCCAAGTACTCACATTGAATGGGAACAATAACAGCATTTGAAGCAACTAAAGCATTAATTGTCAACAAGCCAACCGCTGGTGGACAATCAATAAAGACATAATCAAAATCTAATTCCGGCATATTTAAAGCATTTTTAAGGTAAAATTGAGGATTTTCAATATTTGATAATTCAATATCCAACCCTAATAATTCTTTACTGGACGGTAAAACATATAAGTATGGAATTTTTGTTTCAACAACAGAGCTTTGAATACTATCCTGACCAGTTAAGACAGTATACGCATTATGTGTTTTACCTTGACGAGAAAGTCCTAAACTCACTGTTGCATTTCCTTGAGCATCTAAGTCAATTAATAAAACTTTCTTTTTTAAAGAAGACACAGCCGTTGCTAAATTAACAGCGGTTGTTGTTTTACCTACGCCTCCTTTTTGATTAGCAATTGAAAAAACACGTGCTTTATGTTGTTCAGTCATTTTTTAATCTCCGTTAACTTTAAAATCAATCCAGAATCTGCTGTTTGACTAGCTATTTTTTCGACATTAAAAGAATAATATTGAGTTGCTTCGGAAAGTTCTTTCTGAGCTTTTTCTCCTTTTAAAAACAAACAGACTGTCTCAGATGTCAAGAAAGGTTGAGCCAAATCTAAGAGTTTTTTTAAGTCTTTTAAAGCTCTTGCTGTTACCACATCAGCTTGGAAAGGAGGAATGTTTTCCAATCTGGAAGAATGGACAGTTGCTTTAATTTGACATTGTCGAATTACCTCACGCAAGAAGACGCATTTTCTTTGATCACTTTCGACCAAGTGAACATCAAGTTTTCCATTTTCCTGAGTTTGGTCCATAATAGCTAAGACAAGGCCCGGGAATCCTGCACCACTTCCCATATCGACGAGTGTTTGTGCAGTATCTGGTATCAAAGGATAAAGTTGAGCGGAGTCCTGAAAATGTCGTGTCATGATATCAGATAAAGTTGACGGGCTTATCAAATTGATAGATTGTTGCCATTTTTGCAACAAATTTTGATAAATTTTTAATTTTTCTTTTGTCTTTTCTAAAAAAAATTCTTTTTGTTTCATGTGAAACACTTCCTTTTTTATTTTTATTTTATTTTTTTGATTGTTTCATGTGAAACATTTTCCATTTTTTTAATTTTTTAAAATATTTTTGTTTCATGTGAAACATTTTTACAGAAAAAGGAGAAACTTGTCCAGCCTTTTTAATAAAAAAAAGAAAAAAAATAATAAGATTTTGATTTAAAATCATTTTTATAAAATGAAGAAGTTTGAACTAAAATATACACTCGTTAACAATCTTCCTCTACTCTTAAAAGACAAAAGAGAACCTTTCCTTAATTTAAATTATTAAGATAAAGAATAATCAAAAGATTTTCCTATTCAAAAAAAATAAAGCAGAGAGGATAATAAAAAGGAAATTATAAGAATGGGAGGAATAGATACTTTTCTAAAAAGAAATCATTCTAAAAAAGATGTAATTACTTTGTATTTATATTTTAAATAATAAGCTATTGAAAAATCAATGTTATGCTTTTTGCTAAATCACATTGATTTGAATCGGTTGCTCCAAAAGGTGCTATCACAGGACCCGTAGGCATGGAAAAACGAACTTCAACAGCATTTGGCCATTGATGAGATAATAATAATCGACATAAAGCCGGTGTCATATTGGAAAAATCAGCCTTATAAAAATTTCCCTCACCTTGAAAAGTTGCTGTTATTCCTCCAGCTGATACTCGAGATATCGGTAAAGAGTTGTAATCTGAAAGACCGGAAGTAAAAATTTCTGTATTCTTTAAATCCATAGCTTGTATAAATTGATGTAATAAAACTTGTTGATGAGCTCGACCAACTTGTTGAACTGATTGAGTTGTTAAAGCTCCTTCAACAGCCATAGAACCCATTAAATCAACTAATTGAGCTTCAGCTTGATTGATAAAAAACATCATGATTGCTATCAGATAAATTTTTTTCATACTGATTTTTCTCCTTCTTGTTCTTTCAGCCATAACGCATCTTTAATTTGACTTATAAACTGATTAAAATTTTCTGTTTCTTCTAAAGGAACAGAAAAAATACGAGCCGGTCTAACAGGACGAGAACTGACATCTGCTAATACTGTTTCCGCAGAAACAACAGGTGTTTCTCCTAATAAAAAACCAGGTTCTTGTCCTCCTAATAGCTCTAAATAAACATCAGCCAGTAATTGAGCGTCTAATAAAGCACCATGAACTGTTCGATGAGAGTTATCTATATTAAAACGACGACATAATTCATCCAAATTAACACGAGCGCCAGGAAATTTCTTACGAGCAATTAATAAACTATCAACCACCCGTTCTTCTCCGATTTCTGGTTTACCAAGCTCTTTCAGTTGATAATTTAAAAACTTCATATCAAAAGAAGCATTATGCGCAACTAATTTTGAATCTGGACCAATAAATGCTAAAAAATCATCTATAATTTCATCAAAAGTTGGTTTATCCGATAAAAATTCCTCTGTTAATCCATGAACACGAATAACTTCTTCACTCATAGAACGAAGTGGATTAATGTACTGATGATATTCTTTACCAGTTCGAACATGATTGATTAACTCAACGGCTCCAATTTCAACTAAACGATCCCCTGTAAAAGGATCCAATCCAGTTGTTTCTGTATCCCAGACAATTTCGCGCATATATTTCTCCTTAAATAAGAGGAATACATTTTTTTATTTTAATAAGCAAGCAAAATAAATATTTACAAACAAATTAAAAAATTTTATAATAAATCCAATTCTTAGGGAGTAATTTATGTTTAATATAAAACAATCTTCTTATATTTTATTATTTTTAGTTTTAACTTGTTCTGTTTCTGCAAAATCTATTAACCGACAAGCTTACAAAGTCTGTAAAACGAATGAAAAAGCTTATTGGGACGGCTCATCGTCACAATGCTGTGATACAACAACACACGAACTTGTTAAAAATTATAAAAATGGTGTTGGTGAAAATGGCTATGGGTGTTGCCAAAAAAAAGAAAATATAAGTTCTACTTCAGAAACATCTGAAACATCTAAAAAAAATTATACTTTTATTGGATCTATTAATAGTAAATGTTGTGGTGGGTATCTTAATCAAGAAACGATCCAATACTTGCCAGATGGAAGTATCGGAGTCAATGCTTTATATGAATATAGTTATCAAATTAAAGAAAACGGTGGTTCTTATTATTGTGCTGAAGAATATTCATTAATGCTTAATTATCAATATGGAACAAGACAGGAACACTTTTATTATTATAAAAGCGATAATAAATATTGCCATAAAAGTATATATTATAATGGTGATGAAATAGAATATCAAAATATAGACTGTTATTGCTCTGAAAAAGATGATCCTAAAAATGGAAAAAATTGCATTCCTTAAATAATAACATTTTCATTTTTTAAAAAAGCAATAAGTTCTTTCATTGGAAGTCCTTGAATAGCAGCAATTTCACCGACAATACGACTAAATAAGTCTAAAGACTTTTCAATTTGAAAACAACCTAAACAACCAATGACATCTTTTCCTTTTTCATGAATATAAGTCCCCTGCTCTACCAAATCCATTTTTTTCATCCATAAATGACTTTCTTTTTCACATTTCCAGAAAATACTTCCATTATAAGCTGCCGCAACAGCGGTATATAGTATTTGTTCTTTTCCTTGTAATCGAGCGATATCTCTTTTAACATCTTCCAATGTTTCGGGCTTTTTAAATAAAATCCCTTCACAATCAAGAGTTTGATCTGCGCCAATTACTAAAAAATGTGGATACTTTGTGCTTACATTACAAGCTTTTTCACATGCTAAAAAAAGAGCAGTTTCCTTTATACTTAACTCTGAATGTGCTGTGCGTAGTTTTTTCTCATCAATATCTGCCACACATGTTGTAAAAACAACGCCAGCTTCTTTTAATAATTGCTGTCGTGCATAACTTTGAGAAGCTAATATCAATTGTGAATTATGTGGATAACTTTTCATTTTTTTATTTTTTCCTTAAGTTACTCAATTTTCTACATAACAATCCCCTCTTTTATCCACAAAATCAAGTACTGTCAAGACAACTCTGTGGATATTGTGGATAACTTAAACGACTCGTTTATTAAAAACTTATCTGCAAAATAAAAACAGGTGTGTAAGTCTGTGGATAAAAGAAAATATAAAAATTATTCACATTATCCACAAGGATATACTATAACTACTATATTTTTATTATATATAGTTGGAAAAAAAGGATGTGGATAACTCAGATTTTAAGCATCTACTAAAAAAGAAGGCAATTCAGAAAGTGTTTCTAGATAATGTTCTCTTCCTTCTTTGACACTATTCCAAGCATTTTTTTGGATTTCTGCCAAATTTGAAAAGTCGATTTGTTTTAAATGTTCACTGAAAAGGTATCCATTTATTCCATCTCGAATATATTCATTCATCGTAGGTCTATTAAAAGCAACAACAGCTTTTCCCATACTCATAGCTTCTAAAAAGCTCATTCCGATGCCTTCCAACATACGAGGTGCAATATAAATTCCTTTTTGTCTGATAATTTCTGTTGCTTGTTTTTTTGTTTCAAACCAAGTTGTAAAAGTCATTTTATAATCTGATATTTCTTGTTCTGTAGGTAATTCTCCTGAATGCCCTGGATCTATTGCTGCGTGAAGATGGAGTCTTTTAGGAGGTTGAATCAGTTTTGTGACTTGGTGTGTTCCAAAATATCCCACTCTTTGCCAAAAAAAGACTTCATCAGGATTTCCTGGCTCAAAAGGCTTGAGTTCTGGATAGTATTGAATAGGAAAAACAGAAAAATTCATTTCTAATAAAAGCTGAGAAATTGTTTTAGAAAATGAAACCACTTTAAAATTTTTATAAGCAAGCCAATGTTCTTTTGTCCAATCAAACACAGTATCATACATTGGGACATAAATTAGATTAGGATGACGTAACTTTTGAGCAATATCAGGTAAAGGAGTGACTTGAAAAAAAAGAACAGCAGCATAATTATCTGCATCAATGATACTTTGAAAATCCTCTCTTTGAGTTTGAGCGATAGGCTCATAATAACTTACAATATCAAAGTTATCCTCTAAAAAATCTCTAAAAAAATGACTGGAATGTGTCTTTTTATGGTATTCTAAATCAAACATAAGTAATTTTGGTTTCATCTTTTCCTCTTGACAAGCGATTGTTTTTTTCATATTTTAACGGTAAGTCTTTAATAAAATGTAAAGAGCATTCGCTCGAATATTCTCCATAAAATACAGGAAAAAAATAATGGATTTGAAAGAACTTAAGAAAAAAACGCCTGCAGACCTTTTAGCATATGCAGAAGAATTAGGCGTTGAAAATGCTCCTGCTTTGAATACACAGGAACTGATGTTTGCAATTTTAAAGCAAATTGCGTCAACGGAAACAGTTTTATATGGTGAAGGTGTATTAGAAGTTTTATCAGATGGTTTTGGCTTTTTGCGTTCTGCTGAGGCGAATTATTTAGCAGGTCCGGATGATATTTATGTTGCACCGGTTCAAATTAAACGCTTTGGTTTGCGAACAGGAGATACGCTTTACGGTGAAATTCGTCCTCCAAAAGAAGGTGAGCGTTATTTTGCGATGAATAAAATTATTTCTGTGAATGAGACAGATCCTGAAGAATTACGTTATCGAATTAACTTTGATAACTTGACGCCTTTATTTCCAAATGAAAAGCTTAAAATGGAATACGATTTGCCTTCTGGAGAAAAAAATAAGGATTTAACAGCACGAATTATTGATTTGATTTGTCCTCAAGGAAAGGGGCAACGTGGTTTGATTGTGGCTCCGCCGCGGACAGGTAAAACAGTTATGATGCAAAATATTGCACACGCCATTACAGCTAATCATCCGGAAGTGACACTTATTGTTTTGTTAATTGATGAACGTCCTGAAGAAGTGACTGATATGAAGCGCTCAGTAAAAGGAGAAGTTATTTCTTCTACGTTTGATGAGCCGGCAAATCGTCATGTTCAAGTTGCCGAGATGGTTATAGAAAAGGCTAAAAGATTAGTGGAACATAAAAAAGATGTTGTTATTTTACTTGATTCGATTACAAGATTAGCTCGAGCTTATAACACAGTTATTCCTTCCTCCGGAAAAGTATTGACAGGTGGTGTTGATGCAAATGCTTTACAAAAACCGAAGCGTTTTTTTGGAGCGGCTCGAAATGTAGAGGAGGGTGGTTCACTGACAATTATAGCCACAGCTTTAGTTGATACGGGCTCTCGAATGGACGAGGTTATTTTTGAAGAGTTTAAGGGAACAGGTAACTCAGAAATTGTTTTAGATAGGAAAGTTTCAGACAAACGAATATTCCCGGCAATAGATATTACAAAATCAGGAACACGTAAAGAAGAATTGCTTGTAGATAAGAATATTCTTCCGAAGATGTGGATGCTTCGTCGTGTTCTGATGCCGATGGGTGCACCTGAGGCTATTGAATTTTTAATTGATAAATTAAAAGTATCAAAGAACAATAATGACTTTTTTGAAAGTATGAATAGCTGAGATGGATACCATTTTTGCACTTTCGACGGCGCCAGGGATGGCGGGTATTGCGGTTGTTCGACTATCAGGTTCCCAATCTTTTGCCATCGCTCAAAAGCTTTGTCACTTAAGTTCTATAACGCCTCGTCATGCACATTTTGTGACGTTGTATGATGGAGAAGAAGCAATAGATGAAGCTATTTTATTAGCTTTTTCTTCTCCTGCCAGTTTTACTGGGGAAGATGTTGTTGAATTTCAATGTCATGGTTCAAGAGCTGTTTTAAATAAGCTGTTGACTTTGTTATCTCATCAATCAGGCTGTCGATTAGCAGAGCCAGGAGAATTTACGCGTCGTGCAGTTGAGAATGGGAAAATGGATTTAACAGCGGCGGAAGGTGTTTTAGATTTAATTCATAGCGATACGGAAGCACAACGTCGACAAGCTCTTCGTCAAATGGGAGGAGCATTAGCCAAGCTGTATGATGGTTGGCGTGATGTTTTGCTACATCAACTTGCTTATATAGAGGCTTTTATTGATTTTCCGGAGGAGGAGATACCGGAAAGTCGTTTGAATGAAGTTCGGGAAAGTATACACAATGTAATAACATCTTTAGAGAAGCACTTATCAGATAATCATCGCGGAGAAAGAGTAAGAGATGGTTTTAGAATAGCAATTGTGGGCGCTCCGAATGTTGGAAAGAGTAGCTTATTGAATTGTTTAGCAAAGCGAGATGTTGCGATTGTCTCATCCCAAGCAGGAACGACACGAGATATTGTTGAGGTTTATTTAGATATAGCCGGTTACCCTGTTATTTTAGCGGATACGGCAGGTTTAAGAGAGACAGGAGAAGAAATAGAAGCAGAAGGCATTCGTCGTGCTTTACAACGTGCTGAAGATGCGGATTTGATTTTAGTTTTAGGTGATGCGTCTTTATATCCGACTTTTGATAAAGTCACTCAAAAGATAATCAATCAACATTCAGAGAAATTGATTGTATGGAATAAGTCAGATTTGGTTTTGGAAAAGAAAGATGGAATATTTATTTCAGCTTCGACAGGGGAAGGGATAGAAGGTTTATGGAAGAAGTTAGAAGAAATTGTTATTAGTCAAATGGGTTCCTCTTCGGAACCGGCATTAACACAAATTCGCCATAGGACAGCGTTAGAGGCATGTTTATCTCATTTAAGACAAGCAATGAAGCAATCTGAAATAGATTTGAAAGCGGAAGATTTACGTTTAGCGACTCGAGAACTTGGGAAGATTACAGGTCGAGTAGAAGTATCTGAGATATTAGATGTTATTTTTAGTTCCTTCTGTATAGGAAAATAAATACATTGTATTTACATTAACAATCAGCTCCATTTCGTGGATCTCCTTTTTCAGAGCAAGTACAATGACTTATTTCTCCATTGATATGAACACACCTGCGATTCGGACTTTCATAAAAATATCCACTTTCATGATTATTATTAGGATTATTAAAATCTTTCCATCCATTTGTCCAACTATTAGCACAGTAATAAACACCGCCATTTTGAAGGATTTGAGAAGAATATTGATCATATTGTTGAGTATGATTAGATCCATCACTACTGGAAACGGTCATGTCTGAAGTAGTATACCCTCCGCAACAAGTTCCATTGACTGCACCGTCAATTGTATATCCAGTGGCCGTGGTAACTGTTGTCACAATAACAGAACCATCTTGAAAATCAGAAGAAGAATATTTATCTTTTGATATTGCACAGCAGGCGTAACCATTTTCACCAACACCATTTGTGTAATTTTTAACAAGTTCGTGTGTTGTTGTATCACAGCATTGAGCGGAAGAGCCATTCCAATAAGCTTTTTCATTCGTTTTACAGACGTTATAAGCTTGTCGGTTAACTGTTTTTGCGTTTGCGGTTAAGAAAAAAAAGGAAAAAAGTATTAAATATATTAAAAGATTAGATAAAACATGGGGGGGGGGGGGGTAATTTTGTTAGAAATGAACATCTGCGTGTCCTTATTTTATTGGTAAAATATTCGTATTTTTTTCATAGTTGATTTGGTTCGATGTTTTTTTTTTTTTT
>CALXXX010000028.1 GCA_944392795.1 uncultured Alphaproteobacteria bacterium
TGATAATACTCATCTATCATCGGTACATTCGAGGCACGTAACATCACATCATGGATCGTCTCGTTCGCTCGGTGTTTGTTCATCGCATATGTAAATCCAAACAATGCCCCTATGCTCAATACGCCTACAATAACCAGTACGCTCAGCATCTCTATCATGCTGCGGCCAGTCTGACTCCCTCTATGAAAAAATCGGTGATATTTTTGAGAAAAAAGGTGAATAAAACGATCCATAATAAATCTCCAAACGAACTTGTCATATCATATAAAATTGTATTAAATATACACTATCAATTCTCACCGTCCTGTCAAGCCTTTTATCAAGCGTTTTATATAAATTATTTATAAACAATAAAAATACTTTTATCTCATAAAAAATGATATGCAACACTATAAAAAGGACTTGACTTTTAGACGATTTAAAAGCAACCTAAAAAAAATTAACATAAAAAGGCTTTCAAATGTTCTTATTCCCACGTTTTTTAAAAAAATTACATCCATTGATCCATAGGACATATCTTTTTTTTAAGCCTGCCTATTGGAGATTACGAACTCCTGCACAGAAAAAATTTGATATAAAATTACAATATATTTTTATCGGTTGTTTTATCGGCGTTTTATTAACTGCTTTAATTATTCCAGCAGCTCATCATTTGATATCCTATCCAACAGATGAAACGCAGGCGCACTTTTCTGATTTAATGACAGAAGAAGTTTTACCTTCAAAAACAGTTTTCGACATAAAAGAAGCACAAAACTCCGATAATCTTTTACTAAATGACACTAAAGCTAAAATCATTCCTATTACCTTGCAGCTCAACAAAAATGAGACTCTCAGCGGTTTGTTAACCCGAGCTCATGTAAGTATTGCAGATGCACTTCAGGCCAGCGAATCTCTAAATTTAATCGTAGATCTTCGCAAACTTCGTCCAGGCCAGTTATGCGAACTGTTTTTTGATGAAGACAATACCTTCCAAGGCTTAAAAATGGAAATGCATACTGGAGATGTTATTTCAACTTTTAAAAATAAAAGTGGAGATTTTATTCCACAATCTAAAGAGGGAAAAATTGAAACACAGCAAATTATGCTGGACGGAATAATTCAAACTAGCTTTGCCGCTGCCGCTAAAGAAGCTGGAGTTCCAAACATTATTATTCAACAAGTTACTCGTGCGCTAGATGGCGAAATTAACTTCAGGACAGATTTAAAAGCCGGGGAACCTTTCAAAATTATCTATGAAAAGAAAACAACCGAAACAGGAAAGGAAATAGGAACGAGCCAATTATTATATGTTTCTTTGACAACAAATAAAAATACTTATCAACGATACTATTTCGTCGACGGCCTAGGCGTTCAAGGTTTTTATAATGAATATGGTGAAAGTGCTCCACAAACGATTATGAAACGCCCTCTTGGACGTGGTCGTATTTCTTCTGGTTTTGGAACGCGCATTCACCCGATTTTGGGATATCAAATTCATCATGATGGTATTGACTTTCCAGCTCCGACAGGGACACCTATACCAGCTGCTGCTGACGGCGTAATTGTAAGACTGGGAAGAAACGGAGGTTATGGAAAATATATTAAAATCAAGCACAATAACACTTATTCAACTGCCTATGGACATATGAATGCTTACAATAAAGAACTTAGAGTAGGATCTTATGTCAAAAGAGGAGAAACAATCGGTTATGTCGGAAGCACAGGTCGTTCAACAGGCCCCCATCTTCACTTTGAAGTCATCAAAAATAACAAACAAGTTAATCCTCTGAAAACTTATACATTACCTAAAAGGACTTTAAAAAATAGAACATTAGAAGCCTTTAAAAAAAGGGCTCTAGAAATTAATCCAGATTATGTCTACCCTCAAACAATCAATTAGCCATTGTGTTAGAAAAAGAGCTTAAGTTCATTTTTTCCATTTCTTCTTCTATTAAGATCTCTGGATTGAGTTCTTTAAGTTTTTTAATTCGCTCTAATTCTTGTTCATCTATTTTGATTTCTTGTTCAGTCTCATCTTTCATCTCAAAACCTTCTGATAACATAATGGAAGGCTCTTTCCGAAATTTTTGTTCCCAATAAACAATTTGTTTTGATAATAACGAACGAATATAATCTTTATCTGCCGTTAATTCTTTTAATCTTTTTTCAAAATATTCCTTATGATAGGCTGCACAACCATTATTTGTCGTAAAACCAAGAAAAAAGCTCGGATTACGTATCACGTCTGAAATATCCATAAAATCAGTCACCTTAAAACGGCGCATTTCTGCTTCTGCGGCATACCTGCTTGTCAAGAGATAATCTGCCTCTTTATTAACAAGCTTTTTAAAAGCATTCCGTGCACCGGAAACAGTTTCTAACTGAACACCCGCAGGTAAAGTCGGTTGGATTAAGGGTAAAAGATTTTCCTCCCAACGAATAATACCTTTTTTACCTGCTAATTCTTTTAAATCTTTAACTGGGGGTAATTTTCCTTTTAATGAAATAACGACAAATGGATTACTGATATAAGCTGGATAAAAAACTTCCATAACGGAATAAGGGTTACTTTCATAATAAGTTGCTAACAAAACATCAACTTTTCCCTCTTCCAAAGCATTTTTAGCATCTTGATAAGTCGGAAATGCAACATCTGTATAATCTAAATTTTTTTCGTCTGCAATTTTTTTGAAAATTTCTACACCAATACCATAATTTACCGGATATGTTTCTTTTCCAAAATTCCCATACAAAAATTGCTCTACCCAACCAAAAGGCGGATAATTTGTAAAACCTGCAATACGAATAGGTCTTCCTTTACCTCCACAAATGTCTGCAGGAACTTCACTATCACTTTTTTGTTTTTTTATATTAACTTGTTCCTCATCATAATATACCCCAGTTTTAGCCTGTTCCTGTTCTTGAGAAAAAACCTGAGCTGGAAATAAATACAAACAAAAAATCAAAAATAGAATATTTATTTTTTTCATTTTATCTCCTCAAAAAAAATATCTTCCATCTCATTTAAAAATTTCTCTGCCCAAGCTAAAGCCATTGTTTCATCTCCTTCAAAATAATTTAATGTTCCCATTTGAATATCCAAACGTTCAAAATCATATTGAAATAAAACTTCCGCATGAAAAGTTTTTACCATATAACGTGCCAAATAATAATTTCCTTTAGGCAAATAAATAAACTGAACGGTTCCGTCAACTTCGCTTGAAAGTTCTACAAGAGTCAATTCTTCATCTGTATCCGTTGGCAGGCATAAAGAAAGTAAATCCGGATTGCGTTCAAAGCTAAACTCTAAAAAGATCATTGTCAGTTGCAAAAAACGATAAACAAGCATATCATGTAAAACATTTTTATTTGTAATATTATCCATCCTGTTTTTCCTCTCTGATTTCATCGGGTAAGACTCTAAAAGCAGGGAAATAAACGCTGACAGTTGTTCCTTTTCCTTCATCACTTTGTAAATCAACATGACCACCGTGCAGCTCAACCAAACGTTTCACTAGTGATAATCCTAGCCCACTTCCCGTATGAGCTCTGGTAAAAATGTTTTCTACTTGAGTAAAAGGTGTAAAAAGTGTTTTAATTTTTTCCTGAGGAATACCAATACCATCATCTTTAACTTGAAAAACAATTTCTTTTTCCTCATTTATAAAAACATTTACCCATACATTTCCTCCAGTTTTTGTAAATTTAATAGCATTGGATAATAAATTTAACATAATTTGTTTCAATATACGATCATCTGCTTTCATAAAGTGAACTGTATTTTCGACATTTAACGACAGATGACGTTGATCCGCTTCCGGATATTTCGAAACAATAGATAATGTTTCATCTAAGATCGCTTTAATGTTGATATTCTTCTCGTTTAAATGTTGATGACCACTTTCTACTCTGGATAAGTCTAAAATATCATTGATCAATGATAAAAGATGAATACCACTGGAGTGAATATAGTTAATGTAATCTTCATATTGAGGATTATTGATTTCACCGAATGTTTTCATTTGAATTGTTTCTGAAAAGCCTAAAATTGCATTCAAGGGCGTCCTTAATTCATGACTAACATTAGCTAAAAATTCGGTTTTAGCCCGGTTCGCTTCTTCAGCTGCATCTTTAGCTGTAATCAAATCACCGATCATAATATTCATATCAGCTGCTTGTTGTTCCATAATTTGCTTATTTTTTTCCAACTCTTGGATCTGGGAACGTAATCTTTCTTCATAGTTGCGAATAGCTGTTTGAGTTAAACTTCTTGCTCTTTGCTCTTCAATATTCTTGCATAATTCAATAATTAAATTTCCTAATCTTTCTGGACGGGTATTATTAAAATCATACTTCCGAGAAGAAAAAAAACTAATAAAACCTTCGACAACCCCGTTAACAATCATTGGGAATGCATAAGTTGATTTAAATAAATCCGGATTTAAAGAAGTCCAATATTTTTGATAATAAGGTATTTCCTCTGTATCGCCATACCCAAAAGGCTTTTTCAACTGATAAACACGAATCATTGCAGATTCTTGATCACCTGGATCATCAACATTTAAGAACTTGATCTTTGGAAGTAAATTTTTTACACGCCCTGTGATAACATCAAAATAAATTTTATTTCCTTTAATTTTCCCATAAAATCCCATGGAAAAATCATAGGCTTTTAAAATAGAATTTAAGACTTGGCGAATTAAAAAATTCTCATCATTTTTCTGATCGAAGCTACGTAGATAAGATAAAACAGAAAATAAGGCTGTATAATCCTTTGCAAACTCATCTTTTTGTTTAAAATAAGACAAATCATCCAATAAAATCAAAAAGCGCTTTTTGCGCTTAGACAGTAAAGTAACACGAAGTCTCGAAAAAAGAGCTTCTCCATTTTTTTTTCTCAAGTCTAATCGCATTTCCTTAGAAGCGTGTGTCTTCATTTTCCTTAGGTCTATCCAAGGAAAATCTGAAGGGTTCATCAATAGTTTATTAAAATCAATTTCTTTCAATTCAGAGACAGGATAAAATAACATCTCATATAATTTTGAATTAGCATAAACGATCTTTTCTTTTTCAATCAGAGCGATACCAACCTGTGCCCACTCAATCAAATGCTCTTTTTCTAAAAGCACATCTTTTAATTCCTGATTAATTTCGAACAAATTGCGACTTTTTTGACGAACAAGATCATTCACATCTGTAGGATACAAAAAGCCATACCAACGCGTTAAACCGATAAATAAAATAGAACCGAGTAAAAATAATGCATAAAGCATTAATGCACGACCAACCATATAAACAGTATTCATTGCCGTTTCTTCATCCAGTTCGATAACACGACAACTCCACTCATATGTGAGGGTGGTCATACAAATAAAAACAATAGATAACAGCACAAAAAAGACAAGAGCTACTTTTGAGCGCCAAAAATAAAATTTGATGCTACTCCAATTCATTTTTTACTCCTTTTTTGAAGATACAGCGAAGAAATTAACAAACTGTGAATCAATTATATTTTCTTCTTGCATAAAAAGAACAAAACATGTACATTTTATTTAAAAAGAAATAACAACATAAAAATAAGTGTTGTTTTTCGAAAAAAGAACGCTACAATAATCCATTATTAACAAAAGGGAAAAAACATGTTAGATAAAGAAAAAGCTTTGGGCGTAGCCCTATCACAAATTGAAAGGACTTTTGGGAAAGGCTCAATTATGCGTCTTGGTCAATGTGACAACGCTGTTGAGATTCCTTCTATTTCGACAGGTTCTCTAGGATTGGATTTAGCTCTTGGTATCGGTGGTTTACCCAAAGGACGAATCGTTGAAATCTACGGTCCGGAAAGCTCTGGAAAAACAACGTTAGCGCTTCATGTTGTCGCTGAAGCACAGAAAAAAGGTGGATCTTGTGCCTATATTGATGCCGAACACGCTATGGATCCATCTTATGCAGCTAAACTCGGTGTCAATATCAATGACTTGCTCATTTCTCAACCTGATACGGGAGAGCAAGCTCTGGAAATTGCTGATACCCTTGTTCGTTCGGGAGCGATTGATGTTTTGGTTGTCGACTCTGTCGCCGCACTTGTTCCCAAAGCTGAAATTGAAGGAGAAATGGGAGATCAACACATGGGACTTCAAGCTCGCTTGATGAGTCAAGCCTTACGGAAATTGACCGCCTCCGTCGCCCGTTCCAACACTTTAATTATCTTCATTAACCAAATTCGTATGAAAATTGGTGTTATGTTTGGAAACCCTGAAACAACGACAGGTGGTAATGCTCTTAAATTCTATGCCTCCGTTCGTATTGATATTCGTCGAATTGGAGCCGTAAAAGACCGTGAAGATACTATCGGTAACCAAACACGAGTAAAAGTAGTTAAAAATAAAGTTGCACCTCCTTTTAAAACAGTTGATTTCGACATTATTTACGGAGAAGGAATTTCTAAGACAGGTGAACTTTTAGACTTAGGTGTAAAAGCTGGAATTGTTGAAAAATCAGGTTCATGGTATTCTTATAAAGGGGAACGTTTGGGACAAGGGAAAGAAAGTGCCAAAGCCTTTCTAAAAAGCAATCCGGATAAAATGGCAGAAATTGAAAAAGCCATTCGAGATCATGCTGCTGATTTATCTCAAAAAATGATTTTGGAAACAGGGCCAGCACCTGAAATAGATGAAGCTCCGGCCGCGGCCGAAGATTAAAACTGGCAAGTTCAAAAAAAATCAGACAACCGGACTTGCTATCCGGTTGTTTTTTTTGTATGATAGCTCACACTTTCAGAAAGCAAAAAGGAACACTTAAATGACAATTACAAATGAAGCGCGTAAAACATTTATAGATTATTTCAAAAAACAAGGACATGTTCATGTCCCTTCAAGTCCTTTGGTTCCCAAAAATGATCCAACCCTTATGTTTACTAATTCCGGGATGGTTCAGTTTAAAAACTATTTTACAGGAGTTGAAGAACCACCTTATAAAAGAGCAACGACCTTTCAAAAATCTGTTCGAGCCGGTGGAAAACACAATGATTTAGATAATGTGGGCTATACTGTTCGACATCATACATTCTTTGAAATGTTAGGCAATTTTTCATTCGGAGATTATTTCAAAGATGATGCTATTTATTTTGCTTGGGAAGTTTTAACGAAAGAATTTGGTATTCCTAAAGAAAAGCTATATGTTACAATCTATCACAACGATGAAGAAGCGCATGATATTTGGAAAAAAGTCGCAAATTTATCAGAAGATCGTATCATCCGCATTGCCACAAAAGATAATTTCTGGCAAATGGGAGATACGGGTCCTTGTGGTCCTTGTTCTGAAATTTTTTATGATCATGGAGACAAAATATGGGGTGGTTTACCTGGAACACCGGAAGAAGATGGCGATCGATACATTGAAATTTGGAATCTAGTTTTCGATCAATTTGAAGATTTACCGGATGGTCGCCGAATTGGCTTAAAAAAGCCCTCTATAGATACAGGTTCAGGCTTGGAACGATTAAGTGCTGTTTTACACGGAACAAACGATAACTTTGCAATCGATGTTATGCGTGGTTTAATTGAAAATGCAGCTGATATTGCTAATGTAGACCCTGATGGTCCTCATAAAGTATCATTACGTGTTATAGCTGATCATTTACGTTCTAGTGCTTTCTTAATTGCAGATGGCGTCTTGCCCTCCAATGAAGGCAGAGGTTATGTATTACGTCGTATTATGCGCCGTGCCATGCGCCATGCTCATTTAATGGGCTGCAAAGATCCTTTAATGTACAAGCTCGTTCCTAACTTAAACGAACATATGGGAGAAGTTTATCCCGAACTTTATCGAGCACAAGCCCTTATTGAAGAAACATTGAAACTGGAAGAAACTCGGTTCAAACAAACATTAGATAAAGGATTAAAAATGCTCGATAGTGAAGCTGAAAAGCTCACATCGGGACAAAAGTTCTCAGGAGATGTTGCTTTTAAACTATATGACACTTATGGTTTCCCCTTAGATTTAACTCAAGATGCTCTTCGCTCCAAAAACATCTCTGTTGACACAGAAGGTTTTGAAAAGGCAATGGCTCATCAACGAGAAGAAGCTCGAAAAGCATGGGCTGGTTCTGGCGAAACAGCAACGGAAGCTATTTGGTTTGATTTATCTCAAAAAATACCAGCAACTGATTTCTTAGGTTATTCAACAGAAGAAGCTGAAGGTGAAATTTTAGCGATTGTCAAAGATGGACAAATAACTTCATCAGCAGAGGCGGGACAATCTGTTGCCATCATCACGAATCAAACGCCCTTCTATGGAGAAATGGGAGGACAAGTGGGTGATACGGGTTTGATGAAAACTGAAAAAGCTACTTTAAAAATTACTGACGCACAAAAGAAACTAGGTAAGTTAACAATACATATAGCCACTATTGAAAGTGGTCATATTCAAGTAAATGATACTGTCTTAATGAAAGTAGATATTGAACGGCGTCGTCGGATACAAGCTCACCATTCCGCAACGCATTTATTACAAGCAGCATTACAAAAAATATTAGGTAAGCATGTTGCCCAAAAAGGTTCTCTTGTGACCCCAGAGTATCTTCGCTTTGACTTTAGCCATCCTCATGCTTTGACACATGAAGAAATCGTGAAAGTTGAAACAACAGTCAATCAGATGATTTTATCTAATGCAGCGGCTACAACACGTCTTATGACACCTGATGAAGCCATCAAAGAAGGAGCCATGGCTTTATTTGGCGAGAAATATGGCGAAACAGTCCGAGTTGTTTCTTTTGAGAGCAAAGATGAATGTTTATCCATTGAATTATGTGGCGGGATTCACGTTCATCAAACGGGTGATATCGGTTTATTTAAAATCATTTCCGAAACAGCTGTGGCTGCGGGTGTTCGTCGAATTGAAGCTGTTGTTGGAATGGCAGCTTATGATTACCTGTCAGAGCAAGAAGAAGTCGTCAAAGCTCTTTCAGAAATTTTAAAAGGGAAATCATCTACTTTAGTTCAAAAAGTAGAAAATTTAATAGAAGAAAAGCGCCGTTTAGAAAAACAAATTTCTGATATGCGCCAAAAAGCAGCTGTTGTTGGTAGTTCTGAAGGAGGGACAGAAAAAGTTACATTACAAGGACAGCCTATTACTCTAGTCGAAAAAGAACTAACAGATATCCCAGCAAAAGACTTAAAAGGTCTAGCGGATAACTTCAAAAAAGCAATTAAATCCGGTGTTGTTTTACTTGTTAACACGACTGAAGGAAAAGTATCTATTGTTGCTGCCGTCACAAATGATTTAACAGACAAAATCAATGCTGTTGACTTAGTTAAAGCGGGCTCTAAAGAAGTTGGAGGACAAGGAGGCGGCGGACGAGCAGATATGGCCCAAGCTGGAGGAAATAATCCGGCTCAAGTAAAACAAGCCCTAAAAGTGATGAAAGAGTTAATCAAATAAAGGGAAAAAATGTTCAAAAAAGCAAAGACTTTTTGTTTGTTTTGTGGTTCACAATACGGCAATTTTAAAAGCTTAGGCTCTGAAATTTACGCATTTTCAAAGTCTCTATCAGAAAAAGGATATCGCCTTATCTTTGGAGGCGGACAAGAAGGATTGATGGGAGAAGTTTATAAAGGAACTTTAGCAAGTCCAAAACATCACTTAACCGGTGTACCTTTTTTTTCTTTTTTACATGAGTTGAAGAAAAAAGATAATTTTAATAAGCTTTATTTGGCAAAAACGCTAGGGCGCCGTAAAGACATCTTTATGGAAAAAGCAGATGTTTTCGTTATTTTCCCCGGAGCTGTCGGAACAATCGATGAATACTTTCACGCATTGGTTTTAAATGCTTACAAGTTAATAGATAAACCTATTATCATTGTCAACATTAACAATTATTGGCGTCCACTTATAGATTTAACTTTTGCACCGGTAAAAAGTAATTTGATGAAGAAAGAAATGCTGAAGAATGTCTATGTTGTTTCCAAAATTGATGAAATTGAAGCTTGTTTTTTAAACAGACCCAAAGAAAAAACTTTAGCATTTCTCTATCAAGCGTAAAAATTTGATTGCATTTTAGAAAAATACTTTTATGCTGTGAAGAAACACAAACCTATTTAAAGGAGAAAAAAATGAAAAATATGATGGACATCATGGGCATGATGAAAAAAGCTCAAGCCGTTCAAAGTCAAATGACGGTTGTGCAAAACAAAATGGAAAACACAGAATTTACTGGCGAAGCAGCCAATGGTGCCGTTCAAGTGACAATGACTGGAAAATTTAAAGCAACTAAAGTTAAACTGGATAAGTCAGTTGTTGATCCTTCAGACATTGAAACTTTAGAAGATTTATTATTAGTCGCCATGAATGATGCGAAACAAAAAGCGGATGATGCAACAGAAAAAGCTTTTGAAAGCATCAAAAAAGGGTTAAATTTACCAGATAATTTTAAACTCCCCTTCTAAATGCAAAAAACAGAAGTTGATATTCTTATCGAACAACTGGCTAAACTACCTGCTTTAGGGCCTAGGTCCGCGAGGCGAGCTGTTTTGTATTTGTTAAAGAAAAAAGAAACACATATGATGCCTTTGATTCGAGCACTGACTGAAGTTGCAGAAAAGGTTCATCCTTGTCCTTTATGTGGTAATATGGATACAACCGAGCCTTGCAGCATTTGTTCGGATCCAAAGCGGGACAGAAGCCAGATTTGTGTTGTGCAAGATGTTTCAGATTTATGGGCTTTGGAGCGTTCACATGCCTTCAATGGATTATATCATGTTTTAGGGGGTGTTTTATCAGCCTTAGATGGCATTGGACCTGATGAATTAAATATTCATGGTTTGATAGGAAAAGTCCAAAATAAGGAAGTTAAAGAGGTTATTATCGCTTTACCGGCAACTGTCGATGGACAAACGACAGCACATTATTTAGCAGAAATTTTAGAAAAAGAGGATATTATTATCTCCGGTTTATCCCATGGTGTTCCAGTAGGAGGAGAGCTGGATTATCTAGACGACGGAACGCTTCAAACGGCATTCAAAACCAGACGTGGGTTATAAAATTAGTTATTTAAACTTATTTTAAGTAATTTTTTTCGCAGCTTAAGCTGCGGAAGAGTCGGTCGCTGCCCAGCCTTATATAAACCTATCACTTCCTATACTTCCCTCCATTATTAAAGCCCGCTTCACTGCGGGCTTTACCTTTTTTTATACTAACCCTCTTATCCTTAACTACTCCTACTTCATATACTTCTGCGCTTCCAATAGCTCTTCCAATGTGTTTATGTCCGCTGGCGCGCCCTCTATCAGCTTAATCGTATCAACTATCTTCGCATAAATCGTCATCCCATTCTCTAATGCTCGTAGTTGCTCTAACTGCTCAATACCCTCTAATTTACCTACGGGTAATGATACAAATCGCCTTAATGAGACCGCATTGTAAACATAAATACCTATGTGCCAATAACAGGGGTGACTAAAAAAATTCTTATTTATTATAACTTATCCCATAACACTCATACAATAATCAGGTGCTACTCTTCGACAATAGTGCCATCCTGAAAAATGACATCCAGAACAGTCGTTTCCGCAACAACATCCTGGGTCATAATCATAATCCCATGTTTCATATTCAATATTTTCTTGATTTGGATTAAAACAAGAATATATATCTCTCGCACCAAATATGCCATTTGTCCCAGGTCCAGTTTCATAAGAATGAGATACGTGCATCCAAGATGTCCCAGGAAAGTATCGATCACAATATGTATTTCCTCCACAACTATAACTATAACTTTTATCAGCTCTACATCCTTCTGAAAAGGATGCCAGTTCAATAGTCCCTATTGGACAACACACTTTACTTTCTGTTGGATTATTAGAGCAACAAAAGGTGCCTGTTGAGGAAGAACCTGAATAGTGTTTAGTGCCATCCTCAGAGATATAATAAGCACCTAAACCTGAAGTATAGTTACCATATCCAGTACCATAATATGTTCCATAATAGGCATTCTGTCCTTCTTCGCAGCAAGCATAGACACCATCTAAGCCATCAACTTCTTTTGGTGTGTTGCTGCAGCATTGTACAGAAGAACCATCCCAGTAAGGTTTTTGTCCTTCAGGGCAACAATGAGCTCCACCTAATTTGCCCCCGGATACAGGTAAAACCTTTCCTCCCGTGCAACATAAACTGGATCCATTGTTCTGGTTATAATATGGCTCTGCATCTTTAGGACAACAAAGCGTCTCCATCTCTCCAGTCAACGCATATAACCCCTTCACAGGACATACATGACTGTCAAACCCACAACACGATAAGTTCCCGTCTCTCGATATCGCCGGCATCCCTAAACTACCGGAAACACAATAAGTCCCGCATAAGCTTACACTCGGCGTCTCTTCCGATAACTCCGACGCACAACAGCTGTTCCCGACACCATAGGTCTGTCCACATATCGTCTTTTCATTCGGATGTTCCTCAAAACAAACATCATCACATCCGCCTGGCTTGAACTCTCCATAATATGAACGGTTCGGCGGTAAACAACACGCTAAGCCACCACTCCCCGTCTCATATAGGCTCCCCTCCATCTTACATTCTTTTACACCTAATTCTTCATTCAACACACAGTGCATACACGGGTTCTCTGGACAGCAGTCACTATCATCTGCACAACCGCAGACACCTTTCTCTTCATTACACGCAACCCCCGTCGGACAACATGTGTTCCCACAAACATTCTCCTTTAAACAACATACTGTCCCATTGTCCGTGCAAGTCTCTGTCTCACTGTCACAACATAATGTTCCGCAAACTTCTTGACCTTCAATTACCTGACATTCCTTACATCCTGTCTCAGGATTAACAACTAACTCTTCACATGGACCACATTCCGTCGGTTCGTCAGGACATACACACGTTCCATCTTCTCCACAGACTTGCCCCTCATTACAACAGACATCATTGCAACATACTTGATCGGTCGGACAGCAAGTCTCTCCACAGCAGACTTCTCCTTCTTCCGCACAACAACTCTCTCCACATTGACGCGCTTCAGGACAACAGTCCGGATCTACATCGCAACTGCAGGTCTCATAGTTCGGTATAGTGCATTCTTCATTACAAACTAAACCTGGACACTTCTCTACACAGCCCGCTATACAGCCACAATCATCATAGCCACTTGCTTCCTGTCCCTCAGGACAACTCTCTATCTCACACGCCTTCATAACACATTGTCCTATCGCTTCATCACAAACATGACATTCATCACATGGCGGGTTACAAATGTCAGGATCAGGATCTGGCATCGGTTCTTCCCCTGAAACACAACTACAGCTGTCCTCATCAAATACATCATCCGGTCCAC
Organism: uncultured Alphaproteobacteria bacterium; assembly: GCA_944392795.1. Lineage (GTDB taxonomy): Bacteria > Pseudomonadota > Alphaproteobacteria > CAAHEQ01 > UBA3637 > CALXXX01. Next base: position 13,328 of record CALXXX010000028.1, read on the forward strand.
AATCCGGCGCAGGACAACAACTCGTCATCTGACACCCTACATGACACCCTTTAGCATCATAAACCTTTATCTCACATTCTCCAC
>CALXXX010000029.1 GCA_944392795.1 uncultured Alphaproteobacteria bacterium
CAGTTTTAGTGAAGCGTTCCTTCCTTAAAATAAAGGTGGCAATGGCACCAGCCCTCTTCCTCCGATTCCACGAAATCGGGGCACGGCCCACACCGATGTCTGTCATCCTTTTTGAGTGCGCAGATGCAATACCCATCGTTCGCCTTAATGAGACCCTGGACGCGCTCACGCTGCTCTTTATCTGTATTGATTGAGATTGTCATAGTTTTGCTCCTTAAGAAATCTTTTTGGCATACTGATTTTCGGAAGCCAATGTTACTCCAAGAACTTCGTCGTATCGAGGCGGAGTATTCGGGACATATCTCCCAAATTTTATAATGATATTAGGAAATTCTTTTAACATTTCCGTCTTATCTAAAACTTCCTCTTCCTTATACCCAACATAAATAACAACGTCATCGTTAGAAACTTCTCTAAAGCGAGAAATAAAAGAACGAAGTTCATCAAACTGGTCAAATGGTTCAAGACCGCCAAAAACGATAGAATGAGTAAAAGGATTGGCCAAATAACGAGAAATAATTTCTTTGTCATCTCTTTCTACTATTGGTTGTTTAAACCATGGTTCATTTTGGCAAACAGAGAGCGGAAGCCCTTGCTCTTTGCAACATTTAAAAGAACAAGTTATAGTTCCTAAAAACATAGAAGCCTTTCGATAATTAACGAAATCCTCGTCTTTTATAAATTTCAATCTCATAATGTGTCTTCACCACTTGTAAGCTTAAACCAGTCGCGCATTTTAAACTCCGCCTTTCTCTCTTTGGAATAATTACGCTCTGGCGTCAAAAACCCCACAACACGCTGGTAGGTAGTTATCTTCTTTCCGCCACAAATTGGACAAACCTCTCCGTAAAATCCGTGATTGTGCTCACAAGCGCTTATTTTTGTACAGAAAGCGAAATATGGAACGTCCATATCTGCAATTTTGTTTAAAAGGTCCCAAGCCATATCAAAATCTGTAAACGGAGCATCGATATTGATATGTGAAATGCTGCCTCCCGAGCACGCCTTATCAAGAGCGCTGCTTGCGTGCATTTTATTATAAAGAGAAGTTTTTTCTCCGAGAGGAATCCACTGGTTGCCATAAAGAGGTAAATTATAAATTCCATCTGGATAAAGAAGCTTATCTTTTTCTTGAAGGATATAAGCACAGCGCTCTGCGGGAGCTTGCTCGACGTTAAGTTGATAAATAATTCCTTCTTTTTTGCGGAACTCTTCCTTGGTTTCGTTAATAATTTCTAACATTTCCGCTGTATTTTTAAGGCCATCTTCTGTATAATCAACCAGCCCTTCATCGTTAGTATGCGTCCATCCCATATAGACCGCCATCTCAAAGGCCGATGCTAACCCCAATGTTGAGTATTGAGACTCAAGATGAATAAGACCACAAGTATAATTAGGGAGCAAACCTTTTTCAATGTTGCGCTCAATAATATGACGAATTCTATCAAGAACTTGGGCACAAAGAATTACCCTGTGTTTAAGAATCTCTTTAAGTTTTTCTTTGTCTTTCCCAGACTCATAAGCCATGCGAGCAAGATTAAGAGTGTTTACTTTAACAGAACCCACTTCAAGGGCTGTTCCGCCGATACTGTTAAAATATCCCAAATTTTGAACATTTGAAACGAGACGACAGCAATTTGAGAGACTTGTGACATCGGCACTTATATAAAAATTGCTATCTGCCCATTTCATATTGTGTCGGCAACACCATTTTGCAAATTCTTCATCAACAAATTTGCCATTTTTTCTCAACAAACTAAAAGTTAAACCTTATGTTAATCTGGGTCGCTACTCCAGACCACTATATTATAGTGCTGCATATTGCTATGCAGAGCAGACTATTTCATGCTCCCGTTGGAGCCCTCGCACTTCGATTTAATGGATTCACTTTTGGTTATTCTCGCCAAAATACCAACCGCTTGGCTCTACTCTACTCATTTATCTTCGTTTAACGAAGCACTTTCGATAGTCGTTGCACCTTCCCGAAGATTGGGCTTGGCACACGATTTTCTATGGAGATTTCTATGACATTTTTCACAAACAACAATTAAGTTGGACTCGTCCGTGAAAGGTTTATATGCCATTATTTCATCATAAAAAGTTTCGGGGTTTCCAGAATACACATTATCCTCAAAATCTTGAAAAATCTTATTAAAAGGCACAATATGGTGAACATTTTTTGTTCCCGTTTTGTCACCACATATGGCGCATTCATACCCTCTTTCTCTTAAAATCTTGCTCGTAAAAGTTTTGAGAATACCGCGAGCCTGTGTTTTTAAGTCGCGCGGTCCCCCTTTATAATTTGCATTTTTCTCCCCCGTAAAGCGCCCAATGAGAGATTTACTAATTCTGGACCTAAGTTTTGTATCCTTCATTTTATCCCGCCTTCCTCTCAGTCCCATTTTATTAAGTTTTTGAGTTACTGCGCTTCTACTAACTCCTAAAATTTCTGCAATCTCTCGGTCATATTTTCCTTCTTTGTGTAGGCGCAAAACTTCTTCATCTGGAACCAAAGTTTTTTTACGATACGAAGTCACTCCTTCGTCGCTTAAAACTTTACAAATAACTCGATAAGAAATTGCATAATTAAAAAATTTTTCAATTTCTTTATTCGTTTTTCCGCTCTTTTTAAGGGCGACAATTTCTTCAATACTAATTTTCTTTTTTTCTTCGTGCTCTGTTCCGTTTTCGTCTACTGTTTTTATTGTTGTAACAACGTATTTTCTTTTGCCCTCAAGATTCGGAAGAAGATTATTCTTAAGCAAAATTCGATTAACAACAGAAACATTTTCTCCAATAATTTTAGCTATTTCGCTCGAAGTTAGTTTTTGAGAATGCAAATCCAAAACTTCTTTTTCAAAAGGAAGAAATCTTTTATTCCAATACTCAATTTTTCCTCTTTTCATTGCACCATCAAGAGACCCGAGCCTATATCCCAATATTTCTGCGATTTCTTTTTTTGTTTTTCCTTCTTCATTTAGTTTCCGAATTTTTTCATAATCCATTTTAATTCTGGAAGAAGCCGCCCCCATTTTTTTCAAATGAAGGCTAACCGTACTTTCGTTATAACCAAGCATTTTTGCAATTTCTTTATACTTATATCCTTGACGATACAGGTCCAACACTGCACCGTCGTCAATTTTCTTTTTCATAACTTTTTTCTCCATAGATATCCCGTGTTTTCACGAGGTTTTCAAGATAGATTACTCTATCAGGCCGCAATAAATTTTACGGGAAAAGTCATCATTGATTCTGACCTAATTTTGCTACAAACAACCATGAATGCTTTCTCATATTCAAGAATTTCATCCGCATAATCAACAATATCCGTCCCATCTGGAAATTGCTTTCCGCCAAACAGCGAATAAATATACTCTGTGTCGAATATTGAAAAATTTGTGAAACTTGATTGGTCTACCCTGAGGAAGGGTTGGTTAAGTTTATAAATAATCCTTTGAAATTCTTGGTCTCTATAATATTCGGGCGAAACAAGATAATATCCACTATCTACATCTTTCTTCCAAAAATAGAAAGAATAAATTAAGAAGTTTGGAAGTCCGCACGCACCAGAGGTTCTATTTGATGTCCATGAAACCGTTTCCCCAACAAAATCCGTAAAAGTCGTCAAATGTTTTGGGGGTTGAGCATTTGTATTTTTAATAAAAAATAATCCTTTCGTTGCAATGGGTTCGAGGTCATAAGCGAAGCAATACGATTTAAATGTCGCGCTAAAAAAATCGTGCAAATAATATCCACCATTCCACTCCGTTTCCATCCACTCTCTCGCCGTGGCAAGACCATATTTTTTCTTCATTTCATAAAAAATCTTGTTGAAAGCTAAAAGTTTGGAATGCGGCTTGCTCATTTCTCTTTCAAGAGTAACAATGTCTTTTTGTCCTACATTTGCATTTGCATCTATACTAACATCTGCACAATTTTTATCTATAAAATTATCGATAAAATCCGTATAATCAAGCTGAGATTCTCCGAGTCCATTCAGCTCTCGCATTTCTTTCCCGTATTTTTCGACCATATCATCAAAACACTGAACAAAATCTTTGTCAAGTTTAATATCAATTTTCATTTCGCCATCTCCTTCGCCCATTTAACTGCTTCAGAAAAGCTCATCCTTTTCCCGTCAACTTCAAGAACTGGCATATCATCCATTCCCATTTCGAGCATCTTGTCAACATCGGAAAAAATTTCATAATCAATGTTTGCTTCTTTGAGCTTTTTTTCCAAAACTGCGCACCTCGGGCAACCGATGGTGTAAAAAATTACGCTTTCTTTTTCCATAACCTATTCCCCCCTTTCACTCTGATATTTTTTCTCAGCCTCTTCGCCACTGTCATTCAAGTCGTCCTCGCTCT
>CALXXX010000030.1 GCA_944392795.1 uncultured Alphaproteobacteria bacterium
AAACTTGCAAAAAAAAGCTCGTACGGTATCCTATTCCCAATTGCAAAAACCAAGAGACACGTTTTAAAAAAACAAAGGAAATAATATGTCCAACAAAGTGGAAACGCTTTTTGATTTTATGAAAAAAAATCAGAAAGCATTGATACCAGAAGCTTCATTTATATTGCATCGCATGCGTGATGAACCTGGCTATGGTCGTGATTTAGTTCGGGCAATTCAAACATATTTTTTGGGATCTTATGTCTCTAAGGGTGTCATCTCAGATGCGTTTTCAATCGTATATCAACGTCGAGTTCGCTTTTTATATGTTTTAAAAGATTTATTTGAAAAAGAAGAAGCGTTTCAAAAAAGTTTTAAAGAGTTGAAAAAAGAAACTTCTACTCAAAAAATGGGATGTCCTGTGACGGATATGGAGCGGCAAATGGCTTATATATTCGCAGGCATTATTTGTTCTTATCAAACTCAGCCCAAAATAGTATTTCGAAATAAATGCACTTTACCTCAACTTGTTCATGTTTAAGGAGGATTTATGATAATCAATAAAGAAACATTTATTCAACAGGCGATGAAATTGCAGCCTCCTGCAGTCAAACCGCCCAAGAGAAAAATTCATTATTTTGTTGAAAACCTTAAAAACATTTTAATCGCTTTGGTTATGATTGTTTTTTTTGGATTTTCTTTTTTTCTTTTCTTCATAGATGATGAGAACTCCTATGATATGGAGGGTATAAGCACTGCTTTCTTCTTCTTTCTTCTCATGTTCTATGCTTATAGACAAAGGATAAAAAAAAGAAAAAACCCTCGTCAGGTTTATGCAAAAGATGGGTTTGCAAAACTGGTTTTATTTTTTGTATTATGGTTTTTTGTCATTTGTCTTGTCGGGGTAATTTCACCGGCAGCTAGTATTGCTATTGGGTGTGGTGGCGTTGGTTTTTGGGTCGCATTGATTAATTATCCCGGGATAGATAAAGATAGTTTGCGATTTATTAAAAAATTGCCGATTTATCGGGTCGTTAAATTGTTGGGTTTATCTTCGCCTTCTCATCCTCTTTTGCATCAGGTCAGTTCTTTACATCGGCAAACACCCGTTTTAGAGAAAGAATTGGAGAACATCTATTTTCAAATATATGTTTGTTCCATTAAGAAAAAGACATCTCTTGTTTTTTCTATTAATTTGGATGAACAGAAATTTTGTCAAAGACAACTTCAGTTGGAAGAACAGGTTTTAGCTTTTCTGAAAACAGGAACAGGAAAATGGCTTTATCCTTATTCTTTTGATTTTGAACCTGAAAAAAAGAAGGAAAAAAACGGATATTCTTTTATTTTTCTGATTGGTGGACGGGATTCAAATACGTTTGAAGAAACTTATCTTTTATCCGAAGATCTGCCAGTTATTTATGAGGAGGTTACAACTTTTTTTGACGCTTTGAGGAAAATAACGCATGATACTTCGAAACACAAATGATTTAAGTGGTTGGCTGGTTGTTGATAAGCCATATGGGATGGGGTCAACTAATGTTGTCAGTCGATTAAAGCGTTTTTTCCATCCGATGAAAATAGGGCATGCCGGTACTTTGGATCCTTTGGCAACAGGTGTTTTACCGATTGCGTTTGGTAAGGCAACTCGAACGGTTCCTTTTGTTATGAATGGGGTCAAAAAATATATTTTTGAGATACAATTTGGTCAATCGACAACAACGGATGATGCGGAAGGTGAAGTTGTTGAAGTTTCTGACAGGTTGCCTTCTCAAGCACAAATAGAAGAGGTATTACCTGAGTTTGTGGGGGATATTTTTCAGGTTCCTCCGGCATATAGTGCTTTGAAAGTAGCAGGAAAGCGCGCTTATGATCGAGTTCGAAAGGGGGAAAAAGTAGAATTACCTCCTCGTAAGGTTCACATTGAAAGTCTTTCTTTACAAGCTATGCCATCTCAGAATAAAGCTGTTTTGGAGGTTGTTTGTGGTAAAGGGACATATGTTCGCTCATTAGGGCGAGATATTGCCAAAAAGTGTGGTTCTTGCGGTTTTATTACAGCACTTCGTCGCACGCAAAGTGGTCCTTTTACATTGGCTGATGCGATTTCACTGGACAAAATAGAAAAAATCGAGTATAGTAAAAACCCTCGAGAGGTTCTTATTCCCCTTGAAGCCGTCCTGACCGACATCTTGGAACTGGCCGTTTCGGAGAATGAGGCTCGAGCTTTGAGCCACGGAAGGAGTATATCTCTTTCGCCGGGAACATCTTTTAAAGAAGGCGATTTTTTAAAGGCAATGTATAACGGTCAGCTCATTGCGTTTGGATATGCTGAAGGCGGATTGTTCCGTCCCAGCAAAGTTTTCAAAGGAGAAAACGATGTCGATTACAAGTGAAAGAAAAGCAGAACTTATTAAAGAGTATGCTACAAAAGAAGGAGATACAGGTTCTCCGGAAGTTCAAGTCGCTATTTTGACAGAACGGATTAAAAATTTAACAGAACATATGAAAGACCACAAAAAAGATTTTATCTCTCGTCGTGGGCTCTTGATTATGGTCGGTCAGCGTCGTCGCTTGCTGGATTATGTTAAAAAACAAAATCAGCAACGTTATGAAACGCTGATTAAGCGTTTGGGATTGCGTAAGTAATCCAAAATTAAAGGGGCGTGAAGGTCATGCCCCTTTTTATCGCTTCGGATGGGCCGAGGCGATAGATGTATGTAGGTATGAAAGGTAAATAGATATATGTCTTTATTTAAAACTTATAGAAAAGAAATTGAATGGGGTGGCCGTAAGCTTGTTATCGAAACAGGTAAGATAGGGAAACAAGCGGATGGATCTGTGCTCGTTACGTATGGCGAGACAATTGTGCATTGTGCGGTTTGTGCTGCGAGAACGGCGCCTGAAACATACGAGGATTTTATTCCATTAACAGTTAATTATATTGAAAAAGCTTATGCGGCAGGGAAAATTCCAGGTGGCTTTTTCAAGCGAGAAGGTAAACCTTCAGAAGGTGAAATTTTAATTTCTCGTTTAATCGATCGTCCAATACGCCCTTTGTTTGCAAAAGGCTTTAATAATGAAACGCAAGTGACATGTACTTTGTTGAGCCATGATTTGCAAAACAATCCTGATATTGTCGCGATGATTGCTGCCTCAGCTGCTTTAACAATTTCAGGGCTTCCATTTTTGGGTCCAATTGGTGCCGCTCGTATCGGTTATATGAATGGACAATATGTTTTAAACCCGACTATTTCTGAGGTTAAAAAATCAGAATTAGACTTAGTTGTTGCGGGAACGAAACAAGGTGTTTTAATGGTTGAATCTGAAGCTAAAGAGCTGTCAGAAGATGTGATGTTAGGGGCTGTTGATTTTGGGCATAAGAGTTTCCAACCTGTGATAGATGCTATTATCGCTTTGGCAGAAGAATGTGCAAAAGATCCTTGGGAATTAAAAGAAAAGCCGGCTGAATATGATTTAGTTAAGACAACTTTGGAAAAAGAAATTTTAGAGGAGTTGAAGGCTGCTTATAAAATCCATCAAAAGCTTGAAAGACAAAATGCGATTGGTGAAGTCAAGGAAAAAGCATTAGCTTTATTTGCTGAAAATGAGGCAGCTTTACCATTAGTTGAGCCTATTTTTCATGATTTGGAAGCACAGGTTGTTCGTCAAGATATTTTGAAAACAGGCATTCGGATTGATGGTCGTGATACAAAGACTGTTCGTCCGATTGAAGCAGAGGTTGGTGTTTTGCCAAGAGCTCATGGTTCAGCTTTGTTTACTCGAGGGGAAACACAAGCTTTGGTTATTGCAACTTTGGGAACAGGCGAAGATGAACAAATCGTCGATGATTTAACAGGTGAGTGGAAACAGACATTTATGTTGCATTATAATTTCCCTCCTTATTCCGTCGGAGAAGTTGGACGTGTTGGTTCTCCGGGCCGTCGTGAAATTGGTCATGGTAAGCTTGCTTGGCGTGCCATTCATCCGATGTTGCCGACGAGCGAGGAATTTCCATATACAATTCGTGTTGTTTCTGAGATTATGGAATCAAATGGTTCTTCTTCCATGGCAACGGTATGTGGTTCTTGCTTATCGTTGATGGATGCCGGCGTTCCGATGAAAAAGCCTGTTGCTGGTATTGCTATGGGTTTAATCAAGGAAGGTGATGATTTTGCTGTTTTAACAGACATCATGGGTGATGAAGATCACTTGGGCGATATGGATTTTAAGGTCGCCGGAACAAAAGATGGCGTGACGGCTTTACAAATGGATATTAAGATTACATCCATTACAAAAGAAATTATGGGAATTGCTTTGCAGCAAGCTCATGAAGGGCGTTTACACATCCTTGGGAAAATGGCAGAAGCTTTAGCAGCTCCTCGTGAAACAGTTTCACCAAATGCACCTCGTATTACGACCATTCAAATTGATAAGGATAAAATTCGTGATGTGATTGGAACCGGTGGCAAGGTTATTCGTGAAATTGTTGAAACAACAGGTGCAAAAGTTGATATTGATGATGATGGGATTGTTAAAATCGCATCAACAGACGCAAAAGCCGGAGAGGCAGCGTTAAATTGGATTAAGGGAATTGTTTGCGAGCCGGAAATCGGGCAAATTTATGATGGTAAAGTTGTCAAGATTATGGATTTTGGTGCTTTCGTGAACTTCTTGGGAGCTCGCGACGGTTTGGTTCATATTTCAGAGTTAGCTCCTAAAAGAGTTGAAAAAGTAACAGATGTTGTTCATGAAGGGGATATGGTTAAAGTTAAATGTCTTGGCATGGATAACCGAGGGAAAGTCAAATTATCTATGAAACGAGTCAATCAGGAAACTGGAGAAGACTTGGAAATTAAAAAAGAAGAACAGACAGACACGGCTTCTGAGGTGTCAACAGAGGCTTAATTCTTTTAGAATAAAGAACCCCTCTTTAGAGGGGTTCTTTTTATTTTGGCAAGGAGATATGAAGTTATGAAACTTAAAGAAAATCAAAAACTATGTCGATAAATATAAAATAATATAAAAATATACCGATGTGAGAATAAAATCTGTATTCAATCAAGATTCTTTCTTGTTTTTTCATTAAAAATGTGTATCCTAGTCTTTTATGAAAGAGAGTTAAAATGAAGACACTAAAACCTTTAATGATTTCAGGTAAAGAAGTTATTCCTTTAATAGAAGGTGGTAAAGGAATTGCCGTTTCAGATGGATATTCAAGTGGTGCATGGGCTGCGGCAGGCGCTGTTGGGACAATTTCTGGCGTTTTTGCAGATGAACTGGATGAAGAAGGAAAGATTCTTCCTAAGAAATATACAAAAAAGACTCGTCAAGAGCGGCATCAAGAATTGATTGAAATGTCTATTAAGGGTGGAATTGATCAGGCTCGTTTAGCTCATGAAATCTCCGGAGGAAATGGAAGAATTCATATGAATGTTCTTTGGGAAATGGGTGGAAGTATCCCTATTCTTGAAGGTGTCATGAACTCTTGTGAAGAGATTGTTAAAAATTTAAAAAGTCGTGTCTCAAATCGTTTTCAGCCCAAAATCGAAGTTTTGGGCGAAAAGGTGCAGAAAACATTAGGAACCATTCGTTTTAAAATTCAAACTCATATGAGAGATACGCTTCCTGTTATGGAGGGTGTTTTGGGAGAAGCTAAAAATTTCATTCATGGCATTACCTGTGGTGCCGGAATGCCTTATCGGTTGGCAGAAATTGCCTCTAAACATGAAATTTTTTACTACCCGATTGTTTCCAGTGCTCGTGCGTTTAGAGCTTTATGGCTTCGTTCTTATAAAAACTGTAAAGAGTTCTTAGGCGGCGTTGTTTATGAAGATCCGTGGTTGGCTGGCGGGCATAATGGTTTGTCTAATAGTGAAAACCCCGAAAAGCCGGAAAGACCTTATGAACGGTTAGTGGCTTTGCGTCGTCAAATGAATGAGTTTGGACTTCAATCTGTTCCTATTATCATGGCAGGAGGGGTTTGGAATTTATCTGAATTCGATGATTATATTGATAATCCAGACATCGGTCCATTAGCTTTTCAGTTGGGAACACGTCCGTTATTAACAAAAGAAAGTCCGATAGTTCGAACATGGCAAAAAAAATTGATGAGCTTAAAACCAGGGGATGTTGTTTTACAGCAGTTTTCTCCGACAGGATTTTATTCATCAGCTGTTCGGACACGTTTTATGCAAGAGTTGATTGCACAAAAAGACACTGAAATGCCATATAAAGATAAACCTGAAACAATTTTTGTGAAGCCTTTTAAGGTCTCTTCTGCGCATACGGTTTATTTAACGGCTCATGATTTGAAACGTGCGCAAGCTTATATGGCTTCCGAACGCAATATTCCGATGCGAACACCGGATTCTTCTTTGATTTTTATTACAAAAGAAGCAGAAAAAAGGATTAAAACAACCAGAGCAGAGTGTGTCGGATGCTTATCTCAGTGTGCTTTTTCCGGATGGAGTCAAATGGATGGTCATACATCTCGTTTACCTGATCCGCGCTCATTTTGTATTACGCGCACTTTAATGGATGTTGCACATGGCGATGATGTCGAAAATAATTTAATGTTCGCTGGACATAGTGCTTTTCGATTTGGACAAGATCCTATGTATCGCAATAATTATGTCCCGACAGTTAAAGAATTAATCAATGCTTTGTTGGCAGGAAAATAAAATACAAATTTCATAATAGTTTTGAAGTTGAAAAAAGGATATTTATAGAGTCCTCTTTTTAAATTATTGCTTGATTTTAGACAAAAAGTAGCATATAAAAAAAGCATCTTGCGCTTGTAGCTCAGCTGGATAGAGTATTGCCCTCCGAAGGCAAGGGTCGTGGGTTCGAATCCCGCCAAGCGCGCCAAGTCTATTTCTCTCTAATTACTTCAAGTAGAGTAGTTTTTTCTATTTCAACTCACTCATTTGTTTCTGCAAATGAACCAAAGTTGTTGGATAATTCTTCAAATTCCTTTTGTAAAAGGTAGCGCCCCATTGCTGCCTGATATCCCTCTAAAATACCTTTGTAGAACGAAGTAGAAATGTAAGCGTCTGTGGGCAGGCTATTAATCTCTTCAAAAAGAGCTTTAAGAGCGGTTTGTTTATCTCCCCAGGTATTTTTTATCCGTTCAGCCATTTCTTGTATTGTAATCGTGCGCATTTCATTTTTTGCATTTTGATATTGAATTTGATTTAATCCATTCAACACAAAAAAGTCATAGCCGTCGGCATTATCCGTCAATTTCACTATGCCTTTGATGGCGTTAGGCATAGTCATCGGTTGAAGTGTTAATGTGTCTGCTTGTAATAGTGCTTTACCATCTTTATTAAGCCATTTTACATCATGGAGCTTAAAGGTTTCAGACAAGAAAGCTAAAATCATCATGGACATCAATTGTTTGTATTGTTCTTCAGTTTGTATCGAGGGTAGACTTTTAGCAAAGTTATCAAATACAGAATTTTCTGTATCAATTGTAAAAGAGAATAGTTCTTTTGCCGATTTCGGATAATACAAGGTTACATTTGTTTTCTCATCTAAACGTTCAATGGACAAAATTACCTTTTCATCTTGGTTATAAAGCTTTAGTTCAGATCCGTTTGTCGCATAAAAAGCCATCGGTTGGAAACTGCCATTAAATAAAACATTTTTTTTGCCTTGCGGAGCCGTTAGTTCTAAGTGAGTAATTTTCATGTCTTTTAGCATCTCAAAAAATGTGTTCGTACTCTCAAGAAAATTGTTCGCTTCATTATCCGAAAGAAAAATAGCTACTAAAGCTGGAACAAAATTCATGTCTTGAAATGCCATCTGAGTTACTGTTTTCCCTGATAAATTATTGAACTGAATGGTCTGTTTATTGTTTGGTGTGAAACTAATGATAATCTCTTTAATGAGGGAGTATTGTTGTAAATAGTTGTCCATTTTTGAAGGAATTTTTTGCTTCAACATCGTGAGCTGTTCTTTTATGAAACTATCTTTTACGATTAGATGTAGTTCAGAGGGCTGCGTAATGTTTGGATAATGAAAACTACCTTTGAAGGTGAGAGAATCCAGATTTTTATTTTTCAGATTAATATTCGTTACTTCTGCACATTTTAAAATTCTATAGCTTGTGTTTTTTTATCTGTTTGTTCAAAAGCTTTTTGCATTTGTTCGACTGAACATAAAACGCGGCCCTTAATGCCAAGACTACTAGAGAAAGTATTATCTTCATGGAAACTAATCGTTGAACCAGAAAGAAGTTGAGTAGTTCCGTTTAATTTACCATCTTGAATGGGCAAGGAAGCTGTTGTGGCTAGACCGTGATGAGATATTCCTATTAAAAACAAGCTTGTGAATAATATAAAAGACCATTTATTTAACATTTTATCCTCCTTTGAAATTGTTTGTTTTGTACGATAGAAAATATATTTTATGAAATTCTTCTGTCAGAACCTGTGTCAGGGTATCCTTTCTTCTTCAATATTAGGCAATATTTTTATAAGTGCATTTTTTATAAAAGATAGTTCTTTTTTTGAAAGGTCTTTTTTGTCCAATTGGGTATATCTGTATCCGATAATGGGTTCATTATTCCTAAAAAAAACTTCTATTTTAGGCGTTCTGTCTGAATTAAAAATAAAGGCTCTTCCATTTAAAATACTTTCTTTAAAAGTTAGTTCTAATTTTAAGTTTTCATCTTCATCATAAAACTTCCAGGAAGTATCTGCTTTGTTATTTTTATAATTTCCTTCTGCTTTTAATCTTCCATTTTTATGGTATATTTTACTTGTCCCTTCTCGTAAACCATTTTTATAATAGTTTTCTGAAAACAGTTGACCATTCTCATAATATGTTTTAACTAAGCCATCAGGTTGATCATTAAGATAGGTAATTTCTTTTTTTAAATAGCCATTTTCATCATAATATTTCCATAAACCTTCTCTTCGATAAGGATAAAACCCTTCTTTTTGTAGCTTTCCATTTATATAATACCACTTCCAAATGTCCGTTGGTTCATCGTTTTTATATAAATTTTCGGAAGAAATATTTCCATTTTCATAATAGTATTTCCATAGTCCTTCTTTTCGACCATTTTCAAAAAAGCTTTCTGTGGCCAGCAGACCATTTGTATAGTAAGTGCGAAAAGGTCCATCTTGTCGGCCATTTTTATGATATTTTTCAAACAAGAGATTATCATTTATATCATATCTTTTTTCTACTCCATCTAATAAACCGTTTTTGAAAAAGGCTTCTATCTTTTGTTGTCTGCTTTCATCAAAAAGTTGAACCAGACCTTCTAGCTTTCCGTGGTAGTTATAATAAGTTGTCAGACCTATTTGTTGGTCATTTTGATATAATTCTTCTTTCCAAGTTTTCCCAGCACTATAATAGGTTTTTTGAATGCCTTCTCTTCGTCCGTTTTGATAGATAGTTTCTGTTTTCAATTGACCTGTTTTATCATATTGTTTTAAAAGACCGCTAAATACCTGACCTTTGACGATCAGTTTTCCATCTTCATTATATATTGGGTATGAGGGATTATTTAAATCAAACTCATTTATTTCGAGTATTGTTGTACTGAATTTCATTTCTGTAGTATCATTTTGTGCGTTACAAGGGAGGGGATAGATTAAAAAGCTTATTCCTATAAAGCATAAAAAGAGATATAAGTTTTGCATACAATTGACCTTTCGTGTCAGTTGATAAATATATTATTTGTCTTTGAGTAGAATTACAAGTTAAAATGTAAAAATGAAGCAAAAAGACGTATTGATTTTGAAGTGTAAAATGTTTTAATAAAAAAAAGTTGCAAATTCAAAAGAAATAATGTATAAACAAGATCAATTCATTTATTGGGGTGTCGCCAAGTGGTAAGGCAACGGGTTTTGATCCCGTCATTCGTTGGTTCGAATCCAGCCACCCCAGCCAAGTCAGATAAGTCGCTATTTTTAGCTACTTTTTCTTTATTTTACAAGCACTTATATTGGTCCGTGTGCAAACCTTTTTAAAACACCTGTTTTTCAGCCTTACACGGACTCAAAATTCAAAAAAGCCTTTGTTTTCAATGCTTCTGTCTTGGGATGTCAAAAAATCATCCCAGAGAGAGGAAGATGTATTCAGACTCAAATTTGATGCAAAAAATATGATGTCTATTGATCTCATCGAACCTCGATTTTCATAAAATCAAGGTTATTTTCTTCAATACAAAAAC
>CALXXX010000031.1 GCA_944392795.1 uncultured Alphaproteobacteria bacterium
GATAAAAAGGTTGGCCCGTTTGTTTCTTTTGGAAACGGGGGAAAGGTCGAAGGTGGTTTAGGGTATTTTTATCGGGGTGGAATCATAACAACCCCGGTTGGCGGTTATGAAATGTCTATTCCACAAGAAATTGGATTATACAGAATGATTACGGCTAAAATTATTCAAGAAGGGGATAAAAATAATGCCTTAATCAATATGAGTTCCGGAGCTAGCTTATTCAAAATTTATCGTGGTTCAATTCCGGCAATAGAATATACGGCTGTTTATCATAAACATTTGCCATTTTATCGTAAATTTGTTTTTTCTTTCTTGGAAAACTTAATTAATAAAATTGCGATTCCCATCATAAAAAAGAAAAATTTATGATTACCTGACATCAATGTCACTTAATCGAATATACAAATAAACATCTTGCATTCATTTGGTGATTTAGTTATCCTAAAGTACACTTACAGATAGAAAGGATAATAAAATGATAAATCCAATACTTAAAACACAACGTTTTTTACCGTTGTTGATTGTTCAGTTTTTAGGTGCTTTTAATGATAACCTGTTTAAAAATATGTTATTGGTTATGATTGCCTATAAAATGACCGCTCAAGCAGATATTTTGTCATCAGTGGTTGCAGGATTATTTATTTTACCATTCTTTTTGTTTTCTGCTACGGCGGGGCAGTTGGCAGACAAATATAATCGTGATAAAATCGCCCGCATTTTAAAAATCACGGAATTGGTTTTGATGTTATTGGTTGGTGTTGTTTTTTACACCAAAAGTTTAACACTATTAGTTATTTTATTATTCTTAATGGGAACACAATCAGCGTTTTTTGGGCCAATAAAATATGCCTTATTACCTCAGTTATTAAAAAAGGATGAACTATTGGCTGGTAATGGATATGTTGAAGGTTCAACCTATATTTCAATTATTTTAGGGGCAGTTCTCGGAACTGTTTTGGATATAAATGTAGCAATTTTCTTGTTAATAGTATGTTCTGTTGCAGGATATCTTGCATCCACAAAAATACCACAAGCGACAGCCCCCAGACCAGAGTTAACTGTTAATAAAAACATCTTTAAAGAAACATGGCTTAATTTAAAAATGATACATGGATATCCCGCTGTTTGGAAATCCATTTTAGGCGCAACTTGGTTTTGGACTGTCGGCGCTTTGGTTTTGACTCAGATTTTTCCGTTATGTAGCCAAATTTTAAACGTGAAGCAATATGTCATCACGTTCTTTTTAATGTTATTTTCTGTTGGGGTTGGGATTGGTTCTTTAAGCTGTAATAAATTATTAAAAGGTGTTGTTTCTGCTATTTATGTTCCGCTAACCTCTTTAGCAATGGCTATCAGTGCCTATGTTTTCTATGCCCTCACAAAAGATTATGTTACTCCTGCAGAAAGTTTGGGTTTGATGGATTTCTTTGCAAATGGAGGAGTTTCATTATCTGTTTGTTTGTTCGCAATGGCTTTCTTTGGCGGTTTATACATTGTTCCTTTAAATTCCTTTATGCAAACAAAAGCACCAAAAGCATATCTGGCTTCTGTTATTGCAGGGAACAATATTGTTAATTCTTTTGGTATGGCTGTGATATCTATTATTTCTGCTGGATTATTGGCTGTTAGTTTTACAATACCTCAGTTATTCTTAATGGTTTCTGTGGTCAGTTTTATTGTTGCAATTTATATTATGCAATTATTGCCACATGAAACATTAAAGTCTGTTTTACGGATTATTTTAAGCCCTTTATTCCGTATTCGTATCCATAATATAACAAATTTTTATAAAGCCGGAAAACGTGTCTTGTTAATCGCAAACCATTGTTCTTTATTGGATGGGATTTTAGTAGCTGCGTATATGCCGGAAAAAATCACTTTTGCAATTAATACGGAATGGGCGAAAAAATGGTATATTAAACCGTTTGGCATTTTGGTCGATTTATATCCACTAGATCCGACAAATCCAATGGCCATCCGTTCATTGATTGAAGAGGTCAAAAAAGATAAAAAAGTGATGATTTTCCCAGAAGGCCGTATTACAACCTCTGGTGGTTTAATGAAGATTTATGAAGGAGCCGGAGTTGTTGCTGCTAGTGCAGAAGCCAAAATTGTACCTATCCGTATCAAAGGCGCTCAATTTTCTAAATTTTCCTATATGGGCAAAAAGTTTAAAACAAGGTTGTTTCCCCACATTTCATTGACCTTGTTAAAACCGACGACATTAACTATTCCACAGGATTGTTTTGGTCGGACCCGAAGAGCTTTGATTTCAAAACAACTCTATGACATTATGGCAAATATGATGTATCAAACATCTGATTTAGACGAGCATTTATTTAATTCTTTATTGGATGCAGAACATACGTATGGCAAGAAACATAAGATTGCTGAAGATATTAAACGAGTCCCGTTAACTTACAAAAAAATGATGACGAAATGCTATGTTTTAGGCCAGGCATATCAAAAAGCATTTCAGGAAGAAGAAAGACTGGGGTTATTATTACCGAATTCTTTAGCGAACTTGGTGTCCTTTTTTGCTTTACAGAGCATAGATAAAGTGCCTGCTATGATGAATTTTTCATTGGGGCCAACACAACTTGTTTCAAGTGGTAAAACAATAGGATTAAAAACGGTTATTACCTCTCGACAGTTTATTGAGCAAGGACATTTAGAGCATTTGGAAATAGCCTTAAAAGATGAATTCAATTTAATTTATCTGGAAGATTTTGCATCTCAAATTTCTTTTGCGGTGAAATTAAAAGGTTTACTGTTATCTCTTATTCGCAAGAGACCTAAAAATAATGCACAAAAACCGGCCGTTGTTTTATTTACGTCTGGTTCCGAAGGCATGCCAAAAGCCGTTTTCTTATCACATAAAAACATTCAAGCAAATCGTAATCAAGTGTTATCTGTTTTAAGTGTTAATGCATCAGATACATTTTTTAACGCGTTGCCGATGTTCCACTCATTCGGTTTATGTGTTGGATCAATTATGACAACTTTATCGGGGATTAAAACATTCTATTATCCGTCACCGTTGCATTATCGTATCGTACCAGAATTAACCTATGACAGCAATGCAACCATTATTTGTGGGACAGATACATTCTTATCCGGTTATGGCAGAATGGCTAATCCGTTTGATTTCTTTGGGGTTAAATACGCCATCGTTGGGGGAGAAAAACTTAAAGAAACAACCGCAGATTTATGGATGAAAAAATTCGGCGTTCGTATTTTAGAAGGTTATGGAGCAACAGAAACAGCCCCTGTTATTTCATTAAATACACCTATGTATTTGAAATATGGCTCTGTCGGCCGATTATTACCAGGGATGGAAATGAAAATACAATCTCTTCCAGGTATTGAAAGCGGTGGTGAACTGTGGGTAAAAGGTGATAATGTCATGTTGGGTTATATGAAAGCCGAAAAACCAAATGTTTTGCAACCACCTAAAAACAAATGGTATAATACGGGTGATATTGTGTCTTTGGATGAGAATGACTTTATTTCCATTCAAGGTAGAGCAAAACGCTTTGCTAAAATTGCTGGAGAAATGGTATCTTTAACCGCAGTTGAACAAGCTCTGGAAAAACTATATCCAAATATTTTACAGGGGATTATTACTATTCCTGATGCTAAAAAAGGCGAGCAACTTGTTTTGATAACCTCTGAAGAAAAAGCCAATACAAAAGAAATCCAAATTTATTTTAAAGAGGCTGGATTATCCGAGCTATGGGTTCCTAAGAAAGTTGTTTACATAAAACAACCGCCGGTATTAGGAACAGGAAAGTTTGACTATCAAACAGCTAAAAAATTGATTTTGGAACAAAATTAAATTTTTTTCATTAACAGACATCAACGTCAGTTAATGGAATAAAAAACAACCTCGATTTTTCATAAACCGAGGTTATGTACTATTCACCTCTTGCCTTTGGGACAGTTTTTGAATATCACATTTGTTAACCTTTGTATATATGTAGGTAGAGGTTGAAATGAACAATTATACTGAACAAGTATAGCCTCTCATTGGCTCTCGCATGTAAAGGCCTTGTTGAAAAATGAGCCAATTAACGATGTTGCATTTAATTTTGATGACAGGGATGTGCCGGTAGGGTTCCCGAGGTCATCTAGATGGCAGGTAGGGCTCCCAAGATGGCAGTAGCAATAAGCGTGTTATAGAAACACTTTTTTCTCATCTAAGCTCAGTCTGAATACATTCAACAATCTCTGGGATAAAATTTTGACATCCCGACAAGGAAACATTGAAAATAAAGGATTTTTAGTGTTAAGAGTTCGTAAATTCAAGAAAATGGCCTTTTTTGACACTTAAACATTCGAACTTTTATAAGTGCTTGTAAAATAAAGAAAAAGTCGCCATTTCTGACGACTTGTGTTTTTTGGTTGCGGGGGTGGGATTTGAACCTCACGACCTTCAGGTTATGAGCCTGACGAGCTACCAGACTGCTCCACCCCGCGATAAGATAGGGCTTCATTATATCTCTCTTTCTTTTATTGTCAAGACATTTTTTATCTTTTCTTTTTTTTGCTCTATTATGAGAAGTATAACATTATATTGAAATGATTTATTCTTTTTTTACAAGCGTTTGAGATTTAATATCTTTTTTTAATATCTTTTAGAAAAAGTAATATTTTTTTGCTTTTTTCTTTACTTTTTTTTCTCTTTGATACTTAATAGAGAAAATTTGATTTAAAAGAGAGTAAAATATGATAAAAGCGTTTCATTCTTTTTTTCTTTTTGTTTTCCTTAGCATAATGCTCAGCGCCTGCAACAGTGGAACCGACAAACCTTTAATTATTTCAGCTAATGTCATAGAAGCATCTCAAACCACTCCCACCAAAAAACATGATCTAGGAGTGATTGGAGCTGTTGAACCAGTTTACATTCTTCCTTTACAATCTGCATTATCAGCTAGAATCGATACAGGAGCCGAAACGTCTTCTATTGATGTCAATCATCTTAAACCTTTTGAAAGAGACGGAGAAAAATGGGTTTCTTTTGATATAACAAACCCTAAAAATAACGAAACACATCACTTCGAAAAAAAAATACTTCGAGAAGTTAAAATTAAACGACAAAATCTTCATGAAGAACGTTATGTCGTATTAATGGATATCAGAATCGGAGACCTTATCTTAAAAGAACAATTTACGTTAGCCAATCGAGATAAATTTGAATATCCTGTTTTAATCGGTCGTAATATTCTGACAGGTCGAGCCATTGTTGATACGGCCTTATCTAATACACTTTATTAGGATTAAAAAATGTTTAAGAAACTTAAATCTGTTCGTTTTTATTTAACACTTGCTCTAATTATTGCCTCTTTTTGGGCTGCTTTTAGTATCTATTACAAAGTGACATATTGGGGTTTTGCATTAGAACCAAACAAATTAACAAATGTATGGGCCATCGAAACGCATGTCACCTTTCACCCGACAGGAGCTCCTATTAAAATTTCTATTGCACGTCCAAACACAGATAATACTTTTAAAATATTAGATGAAGATGTTATCGCACCTAAATATCAACTAAATCTTGAACAAAATCGTATTATTTTAACAAGTAATCCTCAAAAGAAAGAACAAAATATTTATTATCGTGTTCTAGTTTATGATAACACAGACGGAAAAGGAAAAGCTTACGCTCCAATGCCAGACGCTCCTATTTCTCCCATATTTGATGAGCAAACTCAACTCATCATTCGTCAGTTGATTTCAGAAGCTTCAAAATTTGAAGGAAACCCCATACAACAACTTATTAAACTATTCGCTCAGGAGCCGCCTAACGAAACTGTCCTAGCCTTTATGCCAAAGCGTAAATCCGCCAGAAATACAGCCATGATCATTAAAGATATTCTTGCCTTTCAGAAAATTCCGACTCGGCTCGCTTGGGGAATCAAATTAGCTGAAGATAAGAAAAGTTTTTCTGCTGATGTTATGTTAGAAGCTTATTTAAAAGATAAGTGGGAGGTTTATAATATTGAAACCGCTCAAAAAGGTTTACCAGAAAATTTTATTATCTTTCAACATGGCGGAGACTCTTTAGTAGATGTAGAAGGTGGCGAAAATTCGGTCACAAAATTTTCTGTGATAAAATCAACCAGTACTTCCTTTAATTTAGCTTCTCATCGCGCCAAGCTCATGGGAGACAAAAATTGGTTTGATTATTCAATATACAACTTACCTATCGCGCAACAAAATGCTTTAAAATGGTTAATGATTTTCCCTTTGGCTATTTTGGTCGTCGTAGTTGCCAGAAATATGATTGGGATTAAAACAATGGGAACTTTCACACCTATGTTGATTGCAATGGCTCTTGTTCAAACAGGTTTTTTATCAGGTTTAGTTTGCTTTTCTCTTATTATCGGAATTGGGTTTTGCATTAGACTTCTTCTTTCTAAACTCAATCTACTTCTTGTTCCAAGAATTTCTGCCGTTGTTATTTTTGTTATTTTAATTATGCAAATTTTTACTGTCATAGGTTATCATTTCCATTTAGACATTGCTTCTTCAGCTTTATTTTTTCCTATTATTATTATGGCTTGGATTATTGAAAGAGCTTCTATTATTTGGGAAGAAGAAGGAATTAAAAATGCAGCAAAGGAAGTATTTTTTAGCATTATTGTCGCGATTTTAACCTATTTTGTTATTGTTAACCCTTATATTCGTTATATTATGTTTGCTTTTAACGAGCTCAATTTAGTTATTTTATGTCTTGTCATGCTATTAGGAACTTATACCGGCTATCGTTTGACTGAGCTTTTACGTTTTGCTCCGCTCTCAAAGGATAAAACAGATGTTTAAGTTTATTTTGCCTCATACGCTTCACAAAGCGGGAATTCTTGGAATGAATTACCGAAATTATGAAATTATTGGAAAAAATAACCCTCGACATCTTTATCCGTTAGTCGACGACAAAGTACAAACAAAACAATTAGCTATTCAAGTGGGAATTAACACACCTGAACTCATTGGTGTCATAGATGCTCAATTTAAAGTTAAAAATTTTTTAGCCTTAGTAAAAGAAAAAAAAGAATTTGTTATTAAGCCCGCTCACGGAAGTGGAGGAAAAGGTGTTTTAGTTATCAAAAAATTTACTCAAAATTACTTTAGAACAGCCTCAGAACGCGTCTTAACGTACAACCAAGTCTATCAACATATTTCAAATATATTAAGTGGTCTTTATAGCTTAGGAGGTCGTAACGATGTTGCTTTATTTGAAGAAATGGTTCATTTCTCAACTAATTTCAACCGGTACAGTTATCGAGGCATTCCAGATGTTCGTGTTATTGTTTACAAAGGCTATCCAGCATTAGCAATGATGCGTTTAGCAACCCGAGAATCGGGAGGTCGCGCTAATTTACATCAAGGAGCTGTGGGCGTCGGATTAGATATTCTTACGGGAAAGGCAATTGCTGCCGTTCAACATAATCGACCTCTTATTCGTCATCCTGACACACATGTTGATTTAATGGGACTACAAGTTCCTTTTTGGAAAGAACATTTGTTAATTGCGGCAAAAGGTTATGAAATGAGCGGATTAGGTTATTTAGGGGCTGATATAGTTCTTGATCAATTTCAGGGGCCTATGATGTTAGAATTAAATGCGCGTCCTGGCTTGGCTATTCAAATTGCGAACCAAAAAGGTCTATATCATCGCTTAAAAGAGATTGAAACTTTCCCCAAGAATTTAACACCAGAAGAACGCATAGAATATGTTCTTACACCTCAGAAAGCTTAATTTATCTTTCTTTTCCTGAAATATAAATATAAACATCATTCAGGTCTATTTTTGTGTTTAGATTATAGGACATTTTTTCTGAATTATTTTGCTCTTTTTCCTCACCAACACCATTGATACTTTTACTTATCTGAATATAGTAAGTCATTTTTTTAAACAGCTGAGCATTATCCAACGGTGTTCGCCCTTCACTATCTTTTTCTTGCAATCCTATTTTATGTTCAATCAAATAAGAAGCTACATTCGCTTCTCCTTTTGATAAATAAGGTCGCTTCATTAAAAAATTCAAAAGAAGATTGATATTCTTTAATGTATTATCTCCTTCTTTTAAAACGGCTCCTTTTTCAAAAAGTTGAAAGACCATTCCCATCCAACCCTTTTCAAGAGCAAGTTCTAATGCAGACTTACCGGTAAAAGGATTCCGATACGTAACTAAAACTTTTCCACTTTTTAACTGTTCTTCAGCTATTCTTTGCCAATTGTTTTCAATCAATTTCATAAAAAGATTTTGACCTGAACTTTGGTCAATGGCATTAGGTGTATAAATTTTCAAAGCAGTTTCCAAGGTATCATCTAAAATAGTTTTCTGTTTCCCCAATCCTCTATCTTGAAATAAAACATCCCATCCCGTTTTCCCATGATTGTCTGTAAGATTTAAATTGACTTGGCTCAAAACCAAAATTTCTGCCAATTCAAAGCGCCCCATCAAACAGGCCAAATGGAAAAGCGGAGCTCGGTAAGAAGCTATTGAATAAATGCGATTAAAATCTCCTTTCTTTTTAATTAAGTCTAATGCTTTCAGTTTTGCTACTAAAGGAGAGTTTTGACGATCCATTATCAATTTTAACATTTGATATGGAGCATCAAAAGAACTGCGTTCATGAATATCAAAAAGAGCTTTTTCATAAGCCCAATTCAATAAACTCATCTGTTCATTTGCTGATGGGCTACGATTAAGATCCGGATGCCATTTAAAAGAAAGCTTTCGATATGCTTTTTTAACTTCTTCTTCTGTCGCGTCCTGAGGTAATTGTAAAATTTCAAAAGGATTTTTTCGTTTTTTTTGCATCTGCCTTTTATATCATATTTTTCATCTGAAATCAATCTAACAAGCTTAAATAAAGAAAATGAAAATATTCTTTTCAATTGTCTTATTTTAATTCATATTGAAAAAAGTTACATTTTAAAATATAACGTTTATAGTTTTTTCAAACAAAGGAAAAATATAAATGAAACATTTAGCAGTTCTAACTCAGCCTTTTTTAGATTTAATTTTAAATGGGGAAAAAACAATAGAAACACGTTTTACACAAGTTGCCTGTGCTCCTTTTGGAAAAGTCAAAACAGGAGATCTTATTCTTTTAAAACAAACCGGTGGATTAGTTTTAGGAGAATTCACCGCAGGAAAAGTCTCTTATTTTACAAATATGACCCCTGAAAAAATCTTAGAATTAAAACGATTTTCAAAAGAAATTGCTGCTGATGCTGTGACTGATTTTTGGTCGTCCAGACAAAATGCTCGCTTTGTCACATTTATTGAAGTTAAAAGTCCAAAACGATATAAAAAAGCTTTTCCTTTTCCTAAAAAAGATAGACGTGGTTGGGTTATTTTACCGGAACATCCTCTCGCACCAGAACCTGATTTATTTGATCTAGCTTCAAAATAAAATCAAATTTATCGTCTGATTCAAAACATAACCAAAAATCACGTTCTGGAAAATATGGAATATTTTTAAAAAAACGACCGGCATAAATATTTTTTCTCATTTTCTCTCGCACTTTTTCTAAAGAAACAGGTTCTGATTTTAACTTTTTTTCAAAATAATCGGTAAAAGCTCCATCTTCAGAATTCGCTCCACCTAAAGCAACCAGGCTAATCTCTTCTATTCCTTTAACTTTAATATATCTCAACATAGCCTTTGTTGTTAGAAAAGAACCAAATAAGACATCCTGTTTTTTTGAAGCTTTAGTTAAACCTTGTGTTCCTTGTGTTGTCCTTAAGACAACTGTCTTACCGATTAAATTAACGTTTTCTAAAGCACTCGGCGAATTGCCAAAGTCTGTTCCAATAAAGGCTTCTCCATTATTTTCTCCAACTAGAATATAATTTGGATGTTTTTTCTTTAAAATAAATGCTTCTTTCAACGTGGAAACAGGAATAATTTTCTCTGTCCCCCTGGCAAAAGCATAGGCAGCTGTTGAAGCAGCTCGTAAAATATCAACAATGATAATCAAGCCTAAAGCATCTGAAACAGCATCAACACCATATAATTGATGAATTTTCAATTTCTTCTCCTTACCTACATCCTAACATTGATTTTTATTTATTCAAATGCTATTTAAAAATAAAGGAGTATAAAATGACAAACACTGCAGAAGAACGTTTTATTAGAATAGAAATGATTTTAGCTGAACAAAGCCGAAATATCGAAGAATTAAATGAGGAGATTATTCGGCAAGGTAAAATAATCGACCGATTAATAATCGAAAATAAAGCTTTAAAAGAAGCAATTGAAAATCCTGTCAAATCGCTGTCTGAAGAAACACCTCCGCCCCACTATTAAACAAAAAACGCTTCATAAAAATGAAGCGTTTTTCAGCTTTTTCCTATTTTCTATACAGGTTTCTTACCATAGTTGTTTTCTTCATTAGTCCCTGGCAAACAATAAAAAACAAAAAGAATAATAGACCAAACTAAAATAAATAATAAAAAAATAGTTATCAAAGGAAACATAAACAACAGACTAATTTCAGGCATGATAATTTCCGTTGTCATCAATGAATATCCCATCACAAAAGTTATAACAATAGGAAATAAAAAAATCGTTATTAGCGGCGGAAATACCCACCATCCACCACGATTAATATCATGTAAACGTCTGACAGAAACGGCCAATAGTGGAATTACAGAAAACAAACAATATAATCTTCCAGCAAAAGGAATAAAATCCGTAATAATCATAATTAAAAAATTAAATAGAAAAAACCACCAATACTCTGAACGACTTGCCCGACCTTGAAAAGTAGCATACTTTTCAAAACAGCCAATATAACGGCCCAAAGGAGATGTATCTATATTTTCATCACTAACTGTTTCTTGTTCATTTTCAGTAGTTGTCAACAGTTTTTTCTTTTGATCTTCAAATTCTTTTTCAGTCAGAATTCCTTTCTTTTTTAAATCTGCTAATTTTTCTAAATCATCAAATTTTGTCATTTTTTCTCCTTAGAAATATAAGAACAAATATTAACAGCGATAGGAATATAAAACGGATCAGCTCGATTAACAGGCTTAACAAACTGATTGAAATGAAATAAATTCAGAGACAATACTAAATAACATTTTATACCGATACATAATTCCTAGAGATTATATTACTGAACTGTATTCCTTCCTTTGTAATCATTTAAAATTAAAATAAAAACTTTATTTTAGAATAAGAAAGTTTAAAAAAATGCTTCATTTTTACCTCTTTTTTTAGAAGAAATATCATAATAAAATTATATGTCTTTTTTATTAAAGAATATTTAATAAAAAAGGAAGCTCACGCAAGCTTCCCTTTTTATTATCATTTTTTGCGAATTTCTGTCATACCACCCATATATTTTTGTAAAGCAAGAGGGATCTTAACAGAACCATCTGCTTGTAAATTGTTTTCCAAAAAGGCGATTAACATACGTGGTGGAGCGACAACAGTATTATTTAAAGTATGTGGGAAATACTTCTTACCATCTTTTCCAGCGACACGAATTTTTAAACGACGTGCCTGAGCATCACCTAACGTTGAACAAGAACAAACTTCAAAATACTTCTTTTGACGAGGAGACCAAGCTTCTACATCTAAAGATTTGACTTTTAAATCCGCCAAATCACCGGAGCAACACTCCAATGTTCGAACAGGGATATCTAAACTGCGGAACAGCTCAACTGACATTTTCCACATTTTTTCATACCAGCTCATACTATCCTCTGGCTTACAAACGACGATCATTTCCTGTTTTTCAAACTGATGTATACGATACACACCTCGTTCCTCTAAACCATGAGCTCCTTTTTCCTTACGGAAGCACGGAGAATAACTTGTCAGGGTATAAGGTAATTTGTCTTCTGGCAAAATTTGATCAATAAATTTTCCAATCATTGAATGTTCACTGGTTCCAATTAAATATAAATCTTCTCCTTCAATTTTATACATCATGGCTTCCATTTCCGAAAAGCTCATCACTCCCGTAACAACTTGAGAACGAATCATAAAAGGAGGGATGCAGAAAGTAAAACCTTTATCAATCATAAAATCACGAGCATAAGCTAAAACCGCTTCATGCAACCGAGCAATATCTCCCATTAAATAATAAAAGCCATTACCAGCTACTCGACGAGCGCTATCTAAATCTATTCCATCAAAGCTTTCCATAATATCCGTATGATAAGGAATTTCGAAGTCAGGAACAACCGGTTCGCCAAAACGTTCCAACTCTACATTTTCACTATCATCTTTACCGACAGGAACACTATCATCAATAATATTTGGAATGACCATCATCCGATTTTTAATTTCTTCTTGAAATTTTTCTTGCTCAACTTCCAATTCAGAAATTTTATTACCAATTTCTTGACTTTGTAGTTTTATTTTCTCTGCTTCTTCTTTTTTCCCTGAAGACATCAAACTACCGATTTGTTTTGAAAGCTTTGTTCGCTCTGCTCTCAAGCTCTCCACCTCAGTAATAGCTGCTCGGTTTTTTTTATCTAGCTCTAAAACTTCATCAACCAATACTAATTTTTGATCTTGAAACTTCTTTTTAATATTAGCCTTTACTAATTCTGGATTTTCACGTAATAGCTTTATGTCAATCATATAAAATCTCCTTTTGTCTCGATATGATTTATTTTTAATGTAATTTTCATATTTTTACAGTAAATCCTATAGAAAATCAACTATAAAATCTGTTTTATTTCATAATAAATTTATACTTTTTTGTCATAAAAAAAACATTTTAATATTTTTTTGTTGAAAAGAATATTTTCTTATGTATGCTAAACTGTGTATTGTATAAAATATACGAAAAAAGGGAGAGTTCTATGAATAAATTTCTTACTCTGTTTTTTATAATCAGTTTAGGCGGTTGTGTCCTGTTCGAAGATTACCAAGCTAATCGATATCGCCTAGAATATAGACTCCAAACTCTTTGTTCTCAAGGCATCGGAGCCCAACAATCCAGTGCAGCATATGCAGAATGCCGTATTTTTTATGATAAATTGATGATTCAATATGGGGTCAATCAATCACGTCCCTCATCTTATCAAATATCTCAATTAACAGAACGAGCTGAACAATTGGCACAGCGTTGTCGCTCTTATGGTCTTTCTCAGGCCAAAATATGGGATTGCATGCAAGAACAGGAAACCATGCAAGCTGATGAATACGAACGGCAAAAAATAGCACAAGAAAAAGAAGCTGCTATGCAGCGTTCTATAGCCAGCGGTTTGAAAGAAGCTAATGAAGCCGAACGTAGACAAGACATGATAGATGCGGAAAGAGAAAGAGTTATGAAAGAAACAGGAAAACGCGCTTCTGAAGTTGATTGTAAAGTTTACGAAAAATGGAATGGCGC
Organism: uncultured Alphaproteobacteria bacterium; assembly: GCA_944392795.1. GTDB lineage: Bacteria > Pseudomonadota > Alphaproteobacteria > CAAHEQ01 > UBA3637 > CALXXX01. The sequence continues at coordinate 13,373 of CALXXX010000031.1, forward strand.
TGTTGTTGTTAAATGTCATTAGAAAAGAGGTAAAAATGAAAAAAATATGGGTTATTTTATTTTTATGTGCAGCTGTTATATCCTGTGCACCAACGAATACCAACACGACCTATCGTCAAGCTCAAATTGGACAACAAGGACAAGTTCAAACAGGTGTTATTGTCTCGATGGAGCAAGTTAAAATTGAAGGAACAAGTGGTGTTGGCACTATTGCCGGAGCTGTTGCCGGAGCTGCCGCAGGTTCAATGTTAGGTGGAAGTACAGCCGTCAACATTATAGGGGGCACAGCTGGCGCCGTCGTAGGAGGGGCTGTTGTAGGTGGTGCTCAAAAAGCTCTCACTTCAGGAACTTCTTGGGAGTTTTTAGTAAAACGAGATGACAGTGGTGCTGTTATTTCTGTTGTTCAATCAAATGAACTTAACCTCAATGTCGGTGATCATGTTGTTTTAGTCGTCGTTGATGGCGTTACTCGTATTCGTCAAAAGCTTTATTAATTCACCAAAAAGAAAGGAGAAAATATGAAAAAACTTTTATGTTTAACAACAGCCTTATGCTTAGGAGCCTTATCAGCTCAAGCCCAAGGTTGGGGATACGTACCACAAAATGTACAACGTCCGGCTTATCGTGTTCCAGTTCAAGCTCAAAAGCAACAACAATATCGCCCGACGAATACAGCTCCAGTTGTTCAACGACAGGATCAACCTGTTTACACAGCTCCAGTTCAAACTCAAGCTCCTGTAACAAATGCTATAACTCAAATGAATACTTCTTATGTACCGGCACATCAAAAATATGCTATCAGCAACCCAATGTATATGCTAGATGCAGGTCATTTCATGGGCAATGTTGCTTATCAATATTTGATTTATCCAAAAGATAAAGATTACAGAACGAAAAGAAATGACGCATGGGGTTGGAATTTGGATTTTGCCGTTGGTTTAACCGATCGTTTATCATTATCTGCTGATTTGGGTTATACTTATGCCTGGGAGAAAAAAGCCATAGACCATACGAAAGAATGGGGTGGTAGAATTGGTATGCAATATAATCTTATTAACACACCCATTTTAGATATGCATGCCGGTGTGAATATGACATATTTGAAAGCAATTGGAAAAACAGGACAAATTAAAGGTAGAACCAGCACGACTTATGTAGAACCATTCCTTCAATTGGGAACAACTGTTAATAATATGTTTACACCTTATTTGAGAGTCGGATATCAATCCATGCTTTTTGCCAAAGATGAAGCATGGAAAGAAGGATATGTGGCAACTCCAGGACTTTATTTCCAACCCATTCCTCAGCTTGGTGTAGACTTAAATGTCACGACAGCTGAATCTATTAATTCAAGTTGGGAGTTACGCTTAGATGTTTATCCTGCTGAAAACATTTCTATTGGTTTATCGGGATATTTAACATCTCCAAGAGATGCCATTCAAGATATCTATGGCTTTGGAACAAATTTCCGATTTGTTTTCTAATATGAGCTTTCAAAAAAAGCCCTTCATTGAAGGGCTTTTTTTTATGTTTGATTTTTGATTAAAACAGAGCTATAGAAAATAAAAAAATATGCTGAAAGGAATAAAAAATGCTGATTTTTTTAGTTTCATGTGCTTTTCTCATCCTTGGATATGCCTTTTACGGTCTTATTGTCGAAAAAATTTTTAAAATTAATCCTCAACGTTTAACACCAGCGCTAAAGTATACTGATGGCGTTGATTATGTTCCTTTACCAACATACAAAATTTTTCTCATTCAATTTTTAAATATCGCTGGCCTTGGTCCTGTTTTCGGGGCTATCTTAGGAGCTCTTTATGGTCCAGTATGTTTATTATGGATTGTCCTCGGTTCTGTCTTTGCCGGTGCGGTTCATGATTACCTATCCGGAATGCTCTCTTTAAGATACAAAGGTCAATCGATTACATTTTTAATGGAAAAATTTTTTGGTCAACGGTTTAAATACTTCTTTCTGCTTTTTTTAACTTTCTTTTTATTGCTCGTCGGAGCCGTCTTTGCTATGAGTCCTGCACAAATGTTAGCACAGGCTACACATACTTCTTTTTCTTTTTGGATTATTATTGTTTTTGGATATTATTTCTTAGCAACCCTTTTACCGATTGATAAAATTATAGGACGCTTTTATCCTCTTTTTGCCTTATTATTACTCTGTGTAACAGTTATGTTAGTATCAGTTCTTTTTACTCGTGATATGCCTTTTTATCCTAATCTCAGTTTAATGAATCAACATCCTAATAAACTGCCTATTTTCCCTTTAATGTTTGTCACAATTGCCTGCGGGGCTCTTAGTGGCTTCCATGCGACACAATCTCCAATGATGGCTAGATGCTTAACGAACGAAAAATATGGAAGACCTGTTTTTTATGGCGCGATGATTACAGAAGGAGTTATTGCTCTTATGTGGGCAACCCTTGGAATCTCTTTTTATCAAGGCTCTCCAGAATTATTTAATGCTATTCAAAAAGGAGGCCCCGGACATGTTGTATCAGAAATTGCTTCTAACTTCTTAGGTTCCTTTGGAGGTCTTTTAACTATTCTTTCTGTCGTCATTTTATCTATCACATCAGGAGATACAGCTTTTCGTTCGGCTCGTTTAACTTTTGCGGATTTTTTAAAATACCCGCAAAGTAAAATTAAAAATCGCCTCATTTTAAGTATTCTCATTTTAAGTGGTGGGATATTACTCTGTTTCTTTGATTTAACAAACATATGGACATATTTTGGATGGGCTAACCAAGTTTTAGCAACATTAACTTTATGGATTTGTAGCCTTTACTTAGCTCGTAAAAAGAAATTTTATTGGATTACTCTACTACCTGCTCTTTTTATGACTGCAGTTTGTACAACTTACATTTCTAACGAAAAAATAGGATTTAATATGCCGATTATAACAGCTCAATGGATTGGTATATCTTTTTCATTAATTTGCTCTGCTTTTTTCTTTAGATATGTCTTTTATATCAAAAAAGAAAGATAAAGTTTACTAAACATAAGCATATATAAAAATCTTTTGATTTATCAGTATTTCTTATTTAAAATCAAAACAGGAGGATAGAATACATCATTGTATTTATTAAAATAAAAAGGAGAAAATGATGTATAAACTCAATCGTAATTTGATTATTCGACTAATCCCTTTAATGCTCACTTTCTTTGCTATGGGATTTGTTGATCTGGTTGGTATTGTGACTAATTACATAAAAAAAGATTTTCAATTAACAGATTTTACAGCTAATTTACTTCCCTCTATGGTCTTTTTTTGGTTTTTTATAGGTTCCGTCCCAACCAGTATGTTAATGAACAAAATCGGAAGAAGAAAAACTGTTTTAATCAGTTTAATTATCTGTTCAATTGCAATGGTTCTACCTTTACTAGACTATAGCTTCGCATTAATGCTTATTTCGTTCTCTCTACTTGGAATTGGGAATACAATAATGCAAGTTTCTTTAAACCCCTTGATTTCAAACATTATCCATGGAGACCGTCTTTCTAGTGTCCTAACTTTTGGTCAATTTATCAAATCTTTCTCTGCCTTCTTAGCGCCCATCATTGCGGCTTGGAGTGTCGCTTGGTGCGGAGATTGGCGTTTATTATTTCCAATTTATTTAATAGAAGGCGTCATTGCATTCATAACATTAGCCAAAGAAAAAATCCCAGAAAAAATTACTGGCAAAATATCCTCTTTCAAACAATGTTTTTCTCTATTAAAAAGTCCTCTTATTCTGTTTTGCTTCCTTGGCATTGTTTGCCATGTCGGCATTGATGTCGGAACGAATCTATCTGCTCCAAAAATTTTAATGGATAAAACAGGTATAAGTTTAGCATCAGCAGGATATGCAACCAGTATCTATTTTTTATTTCGCTTATTCGGCTGTTTATCCGGTTCAATTATTTTAGCACGTTATTCTATCAGTCGTTTTTTTCGCTTTAGTACAGCCCTTCTCTGTTCTGCTCTTATTGGTTTATTTCTATTTAAGTCCATATGGACACTCTACATATGTATAGCTTGTATTGGGTACGCCAACTCAAATCTATTTTCAATTTTATTCACACAAGCCTTACTTTCGAAACCTAATCGTAAAAATGACATCTCTGGTTTAATGATTATGGGAATTGTCGGAGGAACTATTTTTCCTGCTCTCATGGGCTTTTTCTCAGATTTATTCAATACACAAACAAGTTCTGTTGCCATTATGGGAATAGCTGCTTTGTTTTTATTTTTTCTCTCTAAAAAAGTCACAATATAATTGTTTTTAATTTCGTTTTATCTCTCTTAAATTAAAAAATCCTTTTTATATCTCAACTATAAGCAATTTTAAAAATCGGGATTTTCTAATTCCATTTATATATATTTTAATTTTTTCGCTAAGCAATAAAATCTTCTTCTTTAAAAATATTCCAAAATATAAGTAAGCCTATAAAATCATCATTTTTTAAATTCTATTCTTTTTATGGATAAAATTTTTCGAAAAATAAAAAAATAAGTCCTTGAAAAAACAAGGACTTAAATGGTGAGCGTGCTGGGACTCGAACCCAGGGCCCTCTGATTAAAAGTCAGATGCTCTACCAGCTGAGCTACACACTCACAAATAATCAATGGAGCTGACTATACATAAATCAAACATCTCTGTCAATATTTTTTTTAAATATTTTTTAGAAAAAAAATTTAACGCTCCCGCCAAAACCTTGTTACTGCACGAACGAACAAATCATAGTTTCTTTCAAACCTAGAAACTGGTGCATAAAAAAGAATACCTCCTTCAATACGATTTACTCTTGTCTCCAAAGGCAACGAAATTTTCTTAGCAAGATTTCCGATTTCTTTTATTATCTTAATCTCATCTTGCGAACTTAATTCTTTTCGATTTTCAGATCTGAGATGCATAATAAAACCCTGCATATCTGATGAATAATAAGCTTCTACAAAATGTAAAAGAGATACTAAAGCTTCAATTTTTTCTTCTTCAGTTAGAAGTTTTTTTATTCTAGGCATGATTTTTCCTTTCTTTATTTTAAGTCATAATATCAATTTTTGACAAAAAAGTAAAGAAATATTAAAGAGGAAAACGCAAATGAACTCTTAATCCCTTCATAGGACTTTCTTCCAACTTAATCTCTCCACCATGAGCTAACACAATATCACGTGTGATTGTCAAACCTAAACCGACTCCACCGGTTTTAGAATTACGAGAATCATCTAACCGATAAAATGCTTTAAAAACATCTTTACGCTTAGTTTCCGGAATACCAGGACCGTCATCGTCAATGATAATATCTAAAAAATTATCACGTACACCCATATTTACAAATGCCTGCTTTGCATAACGGTGAGCATTTGTCAAAATATTTGTAATTGCACGTTCAAAATCATGCGGCCGTAAAGAAATTTGTTGTGTTTGCTCAACATGTAAGTCTATTTCATGACCATTTCGTCGCAGCTTTTCAACAATATTAGTTAATAATTCCGATACCTCTCTTACTTGAGACGGTTCTTTTCCTTCTCCTCTTGCAAAGGATAAATAGCCCTCTAACATTTGTTCCATCTCATCAATATCCGATAATAAATCATTAACTCCGTCTGCTTTCATCATCGACAACTGTAGCTTCATCCTTGTTAAAGGTGTTCGCAAATCATGAGAAACTGCAGATAACATACTGGTTCGTTCGCTTAAATAACGAGAAATACGATTTTGCATCAATAAAAACGCCTGGCCGGCTTGACGCACTTCAGAAGCTCCTTCCGGTTTAAACTTACCAATCACTCGTCCTGTACCAAAATTTTCTGCGGCATTTGCTAAACGGTACACTGCTCTAACCTGATTCTTCATAAACAAAAACGCAATCCAAAACAATAAAATAGAAGCCCCAACCATCCATGCCAGAAAAGCATATGTCGTAGAACTAAAAAAACGTTTCTTTGGAACCAATATTTCCAAAACACCTGTTTCTAATTGAACATAAATAATCACATGGTCTTGTTTTAAATTTTCTCGTATCAAATAAGGATAAGACATCTTTTGCAGCGATGTGTTCAGCTGACTAACAATTGGGCTTGTATCTTTTTCGACTTTATCAAAAATAATGGCCGTATTTGGTAAAAATATAACTTCTAATTGTAAATTATCATCATATTGTTCTAAAATTTCATATGTCTGAGCTGTATCAGGAAATTCTTCTAAAATATGAATGAGAATATTCAGCTCTCCGGTAATATCATTTGCTAACCGACGACTGATTGAACGCCAATGATTATCAAAAAAAACCAAAGATGCAACGACCTGTAATAAAATCAATGGAATTAAAATAATAAGAATAAAGCGTGTTAAAAGCCCCTTCGGAGAAATTTTCTTTTTAATCCAACGAAAAACATAACGCATTAAATCCCAAAGCTCAGTTAATGCATCTTTTGTTTTTCTCAGAAAATTTTTAATCGAGTCACGCATAAAAAGAGCTCCTTAATCAGGTAACAACAAATAACCTTTTCCACGAACAGTTTGTAGATATCGAGGGCTCTTTGGATCCGTTTCTATTTTTTTTCTTAAACGATTAACTTGAACATCTATACTTCGTTCATTTTCTGTTTTAAAAATACGAGCTAATTCTTCTCGCGTTACTTCCTGTCCTATTTTTTCGATAAGCACTTTCAACAGTTCGTTTTCCGCTGATGTTAAGGGAACAAATTGTCCATTTTGAGTAAGCTCTCCTCGTTGTGTGTCATATTGACAAGTTCCCAATTTATATATTGTTTGCTTTTCTTTGGCTGATATTGTGGAAGCTCTACGCAAAATACTATTAATGCGAAGTAAAAGCTCTTTTGGATCAAACGGCTTTGATAAATAATCATCAACGCCACTTTCCAAACCGGTAATTCTATCTTGAAGTTCACCCATTGCTGTCAACATCAGAATAGGAATATTATCCCCTTTTTCTCTGAGCGATTTTGCAAAGGAATAACCATTTTCTCCTGGCATCATCACATCCAAAATTAAAATATCAAATAAAAAAGATGACATCAACACGCGTGCTTCAACCGGAGAAGCTGCTTCTGAAACCATAAAACCATTTTCAGACAAATATTGATGCAATAACTTTCTTAATCGTGTATCATCATCAATCACTAAAATATGTGTTTTTTCCATTTCGCTCATGAAAGCTCCTGAATAATTTTCCACATTTCTATTCCACGCTCTCCACCATCTCCCGTCATTTTTTTCTCAAGTATTTCTCGCAAAAATGTAATGTGCAATCCTATATCATTTAGTTGTTTTTCTTGAAAAACCGTTTGATGCTCAATATAACGACATAAATGATTTGCAATGTCTGTTATCAAGCCATAATTAAAAGTTGCGCCTTGTCCCTTCATATCATGAGCAGCTCGAAAAATATCTTCCTGTATTAATTGACACTGCCTTTCTGAAGGTGCATATAATGCTTCATCATATGCTTGGGTTAAACGTTCCAAATCTGCAGCTGACCATTTCTCATATTCTTTAGATAGATCGTTAATGACTTGCATTGCTTTATCATAATCAGAAAGTATATCGTTCATAAAGCCCCCTTTTATTTATTACCAAGGCCATTATACAAAAACCGTTGGATTTTTCCAACGGTTTTTTTTGGTGCGATCGAAAAGATTTGAACTTTCACGGGTCTCCCCACAGCGACCTCAACGCTGCGCGTCTACCAATTCCGCCACGACCGCTTAAAGCATAGATGTTTTATCAGATTTTTTTTATAATTTCAACTCTTTTTTTAAAAGCTCTGGACTTTTCATTATTTCTACCCTAGTTTATAGAAAGAAATTTGACAAATTATAAAAGGGGAGAAAAAAATGACCTTTGAATTATATAAATTACCTTATGAAGAAAATGCTTTAGAGCCATACATCTCACAAAAAACACTTTTTTATCATTACGAGAAGCATCATGCGACTTATTTAAAGAATTTAAATGACCTTATTAAAGGAACAGATCTTGAAAAGTATACTCTGGAAGAAATTATATTAGCTACAGAAAAGTATCCTTCACAACAAGCAATTTACAATAATGCTTCTCAAGTTTGGAATCATACTTTTTACTGGCAATCCCTAAGTCCAAACGGTGGTGGAGATATTCCTGATAGCGACTTTAAGCGCATGGTTATTCGTGACTTTGGAAGTGTTGAAAACCTAAAAAATGAGTTTAAAAAAGTAGCAACATCACAATTTGGAAGTGGATATGCCTGGCTTATTTTTGATAATGGAAAGTTAAAGCTAATGAGCTCTTCAAATGCACAATCTCCGCTAGGTAAATATCGAATTTTATTAAACATAGATGTCTGGGAGCACGCTTATTATCTGGACTACCAAAATAAACGTGCTGATCATATAGAAGCTATTTTAACACATTTGATTAATTGGAATTTTGCTATACAAAATATAGAGAACTTTTAAATAGAAAACAAATAATTATCTTTTCTTCTTCACGCTTTGTTAATTTTTCTTTTATATACTTGCAAAGCAAAAAGAAAGAAAGGAAGATTATGTATAAAGAATTATTAGCTCAAATGGAAGAAATGGGCGGTGTTTTTAAGACAAAACCTATTTCTGAAGCATCATTAACACAAACTTGCGAAGATTTAAATTCTTTTCATTTATCTTTGCCTGAAGAATATGCTGATTTTCTTGGAATAACAAACGGTCTTTATTGGGGAGGACTTGAATTTTTCGGTTCAAGTATTGTTGTTGACAAAAAAAATGGGTTCAGCATCACAGATTTAATTTCGCAGAATCGGATTTATCAAGCTCTAAATCCCGGTGTCCAAAAAGTCTTTCTCGGACGTTCAGACGAAGAAAACTTCCTTTACAATGAAACAGATAAAAAATTCGAAATTGTTGATGAGTTTTCAGGAGAACTTGTTAAAAGTTTCCCTTTATTCGAAGCTTTGTTTGATTACATTGTCAGTGAACAGATTGAGTTGATACAAAATTATGTTGGCTTCAACGAAGACGATATCCGTGATGAAAAAACAGACGCAGATTTTTAAATGAAAGTAGATCTTTTTCAATTTGAATTACCAACAGATAGAATTGCTGCTTATCCTGCAAATCCAAGAGATTCTGCTCGCCTTTTGTATGTAAAAAAAACAGGGTTGGAAGATCTGCATATTTATGATTTACCTCATTTATTTACTGCTTCAGATGTATTAGTCTTTAATGATACAAAAGTTATCCCTGCTCGCATTTATGGAACTCGAGGACAAGCTCACATTGAAGTAACCCTCATGAAGCAACTTTCCTTGAATAGCTGGGAGTGCTTAATCAAGAATGCTCGTCGCCTCAAACCAAAAGACGAAATCTTCTTTTCCGCAGATTTTTATGCGGAGGTCATTGAAAAATCTCCTGACGGTCCTGTCACATTATGTTTCAACAAAAGTGGAGCTGAGTTATTTGCTGCGCTGCATACACATGGTATTATGCCTCTTCCTCCCTATATTAAAAGGACGAAAGAAGGATGTGAATCAGATAAAACTGATTATCAAACTGTTTATGCAAAACATGAGGGAGCCGTAGCAGCTCCGACAGCAGGTCTCCATTTTACCAAAGAACTTTTAAAAACTTTCAAAAATATTGGCGTTCAAGAAGAATTTATTACTTTACATGTCGGAGGCGGAACATTTTTACCCGTCAAAGAAGAAGATACAGAAAAACATAAAATGCATGCAGAATATGGCATTATTACAGCCGAAGTAGCTGAAAGACTAAATCAAGCTAAAAAAGAAGGAAAACGAATTATTCCCATAGGAACAACCGCTTTAAGACTTCTGGAAAGCGCTGCCGACGAAAATGGCGTTCTACATCCATTTTGTGCTGAAACCTCTATTTTTATTACACCAGGCTATCGATTTAAATTCGCAGATATGCTTTTCACGAACTTTCATTTGCCAAAATCAACATTATTTATGCTCGTTTGCGCTTTTTCAGGAATTGAACAAATGAAATCAGCATATCAACATGCCATTGATAATCACTATCGCTTTTTCTCCTATGGAGACGCTTGCTTACTCGAAAAAAAAGATTAGAACCACTTACGCCATTTCAGTAAGAGGACCATTAATATCCCAATAACTAATAAGATCAGACTAACATACCAAAATCCAAAAGGATGTTCGTTCCACGGAATGCCACCGATATTAGAGCCAAGCAAACCAGTGAATAAAGTTAATGGAGCAAAAATAATAGTCATAACGGACAACAAATACATTGTTTGACTAATTTGTAAACTAATACGACTATCTAATTCTTCTTGACTAACCGTAATATGATCACGAGCATAATCCAAATCTTCAACCGATTTACTTAAATCTCGACTGATTTCACGAAGGACTACTCGATCTTTTTTAGAAATTGCATCATTATCTAAACTTTTTAGAGCAATGAAAACATCACGTTGAGGACCTAAATAGCGACGTAACCCTAAAATTCTATGCCGAATTTCAGAAATTTGAGAACGCATCAAATTAGAACTAGGACGATCCGCATCTATTACAGCCTCTTCAATATCGTCCAACTCATCTTCTATTCTGGAAACAACCGTTGAAATACCATCATTCATCACTTCCGCAATCCGAATAAAAACATTCATTGGTGTCGCCGGACCTTTTCCTTTTTCAAGTAATGCACCTATTTTTTCTACAGATGGCAACTTCTGATGAGAAACAGAAATAATCTGCCGCCGATCAATCCAAATACGCAAAGCTATCATATCTTCAACATCAGCATGTCGATTTAAATTTACTCCACGAAGAACAATAAAGATGCCTTGTGGCAAAGTAAAATAACGTGGTTGAGGATCCTCATCCAATAAATTATCAATAACAACCTCATCTAAACCACTTTTTTCACGCAACCATTCTGCATGTTCCTTATCTTCACCATCAATATGTATCCAAACTGGTTTATTTTTTATCTTTTCAGCTCTTTTTAAAGAAAAAGATTCTGCTTTACCTGTTGAAGAAAGGATAAAACAAAATTCTGATGTAACTGTTGACATTCTCTCTCCTTACACAAAAACACATGAAAATAAAACAGCAAAAAAATGCATAATACTCCCGGCTAAAACAAACAAATGCCAAACGGCGTGCGTATAGGCTCGACTTTTCCAAATATAAAAGAAAATGCCTAAAGTATAAAACAAACCACCTAAAATCAAAAAAGTCAGACCTCGCGGAGAAATAACAGAAATTAACTGATTAGAAGCAACTAAAATCAACCACCCCATTGCCAAATAAAGTCCTATCGACCATAATTTTGTTCCAGAAGCTGAACTGAATAGTTTCAATATTGTTCCCAAAAGAGCTAATCCCCATACAATTCCAAACAAAGTCCATCCGATTGGTCCTCGCATTAAAACCAACAAAAATGGAGTATAGGTTCCTGCAATCAAAAAATAGATTGATATATGATCCATTTTTTTTAACTTTTTCTTTAAATTTGAGGGAGGAATTAAATGATATAAAGTAGATGAAGTATACAGTAAAATTAAACTGGAACCAAAAATTGAACAAGAAACGATAGACCAAACATTTCCGTAAATAGAAGATAAACAAACTAAAATAACCAATGCAGCTATACTTAACGCAATACCCAAACTATGCACTAAAACATGACATAACTCTTCTTTTGGAGTATAAGAACGTAGTTGTTTACTCTTAAAAGCCATTTCTGTTTCCCCTTTTTGTTCAAAATAAAACCTCTGAAAAACTCTGTCAAACAAAATAAGCGAATAATTGACTTTTTCTCTTTTTTTTGTTAAAATAAATCTCTTATTCATTAAATGAGGACGTTATGTCAAGCCAAAAACCACTTCCTTATAGTTTTAAAGAACACCGTATTATGTTGTTAACAGAAGATGAAAGCTATCGTAAGGAAGAGCTAGAAAAAGTTATTATCCCTATTTTCTTAAAAAAACTTCCCGATATATGTCCTAAATTTCTAAACAGACATTTTGATGCAGAAGATATTTCCTCTATTCTTTCGGGTAAAATACCTATAGGCTGGACTATTTATGTACAAAAGCCTTTAAGCTGGGGAGGAACGGCTATTGCTAAAGAAGTTTTTGATCAAATCACCAATATTCAAACATCTTTTGAACCCATTTCTTCTAAAACGCCGAAAAATTTGCGTTTAAAGACCTTTTCTTATCAATTATCAACTTATATCAATTCTATTCAAAAAAAAGGACGACGGAATTTCTTTTTTCAATTCTCTAAAATGTTTAAAGAGCATCTTGTCCTCATGAAAAAATCTAATGCTTATCTTTTAGAAAAAGATTATATCAGACCATTACAAAAACAAATGCATATGACTGATTTAACAGGCTGTATTGTTTCTCTTCCCTGTTTTACAACACCTATTTACACACCGGAAGATTTCATCAATCGCTCAGAAGAATTTGGAGAAAAAATGCAACCCCTTTTAAAGCGAACTTGTCGTTGGACCATTCCTATACATAATTTAAAAGAAGGTTCGGCTCATCATGTCCGTAAATGGCGATCAATGATGCAAGAATGTGATGATTTACCGGCACAACTTCGAGCTCACATCTTGGAACGAATTAAATAGAACGACAATTCTATTCATATATAACTTTCATAAAAAAATCCTCCCATTTAAGGGAGGATTTTCGGTAGAACAAAGAGAGATTTTTTAGTCTCCATAAACACGAACATTTGTCTTGGAAACATCCATTTCTTTTGTAGAAACAGTCGTTGGTAAAATGACAGCCTTTCTTACCGCCCCTGTTTCTGAAGGGCTATAAAAACCAGATACCTGTCCCTGACGTTGAACCACTTTCCCATTGACCGTTGTAATGTCTGTCACAGCACGATTTGAACGAACCGTTAAATGCTCAACAGTCCCATTTCCATTTTGAGAAAAGGTATAATCTGATGTAGCAGGCATTGTATCCATCAAACGTTGTGAACTTAACAACATTTCTGCTGGTGTTTTTGCACGATAAGTGCCATCTTTTTGATAACCATATGTACCACCTTGAGCAGTAGAATTTGTTTCAGAACGTTGTGCATTCACAATAATAGTTGTACCCCCTTGATTAACAGGAACATTTTGCTTTTCAGCTACTTGTTTCTTTAAATCAGCAATTTGTTGCTGTAAATCTTTTAGCACATCGACAGATACCTCAACTGTTTTTGGTTTTTCCTCAGCTAAAACTTTTCCTGCCTCCTCTTGGACAGATACATTTTTATTTTCTGTATTGCCCTGCGCCACATTTTCCTGTTCTGGTGTCGTATTTTCTTTTACGGTTTGAGCTGTATTCTCTGTTTTTTTCTCGATAACCGGCTCTTTGTTCTCTTTTTCTGCCGGAGCATAAGCATAGTACAATGCACCCGCCAGACCTAAAAGAGCAACAATACCTGTTATAGACCATAAAGCACAACCGGAACGACTTTTCCGAGTAGTTTCTGTTGCCTGATTTCCTTCTACATTTTGTCCTGCAGAAGAATCTGTTTTCTTATTTTCTTCCATTTTTCCCTCTTTTAAATTAACGACTCCAGCTCCAAGAATTGTTACCAATGCTGACACCAACGCCAGTTGCTGCATTTGCAACTTCACCAAAAAGCTGATTAATAGCTCGATTTGTTGAAGCATCAACATTAGCAGCTTGACGTAAGATTTGGTTTTTTTGTTGATTAAAAGCTACGTTCGCCTGTTGCATCATTTTATTATGCCAATTTTGTTGTCCTTGTTTCTTTTCTGCGGCAATTTTGCTTGTTACAGTCAAAACTTTAGTCATATCATAAACATTACTTTTACATTTTTGAATCGCAGCAAGCATTGCGGGTGCAGTTGAATTTGGAGCTTCGCCATCTCCAATATTTGTTGCCATTTCTAAAGCTTTATAATAAGCCTCAGCTTCTTTTACTGCTTCATTTGTTTTTCCCTGTTTTGTAAGCATATAGGAGCGATTATAAGCTTGACAAGCCTCGCGAACCAAAGTCGTTATCCTATCAATTGCTCCTGTTGTTGGAGTATTCCAAAAGTTCGTTGACTTTTGAATAGATTGTACATTGACATAATAAGCAGCACTCACATCAGCTGCTTGTTTTTCAAGCCCTTGTTTAAATTTATATCCATAAATAGATGTATCAATTGTTGAATATAAACTTGCACCAACACGAATTAATTGACCTAAATTTCCATTGGCCCATAAATTTGTCCATGAATAGCTATCAGCTTTTGCTTCTGTCGGAGCCATCGCTGCACCAACAACAGCAGCACCACCAGCCAATGCTGCACCGCCAGAGAGTAAATTACCGGCAGCAACTAATCCTGCCGCACCAATCGAAGCTGCTTTCTTTTTAAAAACCTTAAAGAAGCCCTTATTACCAAAAGCTTTAGTTTCTTTTGATTTCTTTAAGAAATCATTTGTTTGAGACGCCTCAATCGGCGTTCCAAAATCTTGTTCATTGTTGCGTTCTACCATTTTTCTCTCCTTTTTTTTAATAAACCCTGTTCTTATACTTTTTATTTTAATGTCTTTTATTCGTTTTGTCAACATTTTTGTTTTATTTTTTTCTTTTATTTTAAAAACCAAGCAAACACTTGTCAAGTCTTTTCAAAAAAGCCTCCTTCTATAGGAGGCTTTCTCTTTCTTATCAACAACTTAAATATCTAAGTTCACAACATTTAGTGCATTTTCTTGAATAAAATCACGTCGCGGCTCTACAACATCTCCCATTAGTGTTGAGAAAACCTGATCCGTTTCTCCTTGATGTGGGATTTTCACTTGCAGCAAATGACGTGAATTAGGATCTAACGTTGTCTCCCATAACTGTTCTGGGTTCATTTCACCTAATCCTTTATAACGGTTAATTGCTATTCCTTTTTTACCAATTTTATAAATCGTATCAATTAAAGATATCGGTCCTGTAATTGGATATTCGGCATCTTTTGTCTTTAAAAGAGCCTTTTGACTATAAAACTCTTTTAAATCTGCTCGCATTTCGTCCAAACAACGAGCCTCTGCACAGGTTAAAGTTGCTTCATCTACAACACACTTTTCTGTCACTCCTCGCAAAGTTCTCGAGAAAACAAATTGATTATTATTGTGTTCAGCTTTCCAACCGCGCTCATACTCTGGCTCTATGGCATCCAATCGCTCAACAAAATTCGGATTAAAGTCAACATCCGGACTAAAGAGACCTTCTATGGCCATCTGCTCCAAAATCCGAGGAGGAACATGTTTTGCCATATTAACAATAAGTTGCCGTGCTGTCCGAGCTTGTTCTGCACGATGGACTAAATCTGCTCCGGCTATTTGTGTTCCATCCCCCATCACCAACACAGCATCATTTGTTCCGATGTTAATTAAATATTCTTCCATTTCTTTATCATCTTTTAGATAAATTTCTGAATTTCCTCTTTTAGCTCGATACAAAGGAGGCTGAGCAATATAAATATAACCACGCTCTATTAATTCAGGCATTTGACGGAAGAAGAACGTTAACAAAAGCGTCCGAATATGAGCTCCATCGACATCCGCATCTGTCATAATAATAATCTTATGATAGCGACACTTATCGGCATTAAAATCATCACGTCCGATACCTGTTCCGAATGCAGTCACCATTGTTCCCACCTCAGCCGAACTAAGCATCCTGTCAAAACGAGCGCGTTCGACGTTCAAAATTTTTCCTCTCAAAGGCAAAATAGCTTGTGTTGCTCGGTTACGGCCTTGTTTTGCAGAACCACCTGCCGAATCTCCCTCAACGATAAAGATTTCAGACAGAGCCGGATCTTTTTCTTGACAATCTGCCAACTTTCCAGGCAAAGAAGCCATATCTAAAGCACCTTTCCGACGTGTTAATTCTCGAGCCTTTCGAGCTGCTTCACGTGCTGCCGCTGCTTCAACGACTTTACCGATAATTTGTTTTGCATCAGCAGGATGCTCTTCTAACCACTGCTCTAATTTATCAGAAATAACGCTCTCAACGACCGGACGAACTTCTGAAGAAACTAACTTATCCTTTGTCTGAGATGAAAATTTGGGATCGGGCACTTTTACAGACAAAACACAAGTCAAACCTTCTCTCATATCTTCACCGTTTAACTCTACTTTTTCCTTTTTTGTCAAACCAGATTCTGCCGCATAATTGTTAATAGTCCGTGTTAATGCAGCACGCAAGCCAGCTAAATGAGTCCCCCCATCGCGCTGTGGAATATTATTGGTAAAACATAAGCAGGTTTCATGATAACCATCTGTCCATTCCATTGCGATATCAACAGTTATGCCATCTTTTTCTCCTGTAGCTGAAAATTCTTCTGACTGTAAACTATTCTTGGACTGATTAAGGTACTTAACAAACTCTTTAATACCCCCCTCATAACATAAATCGACCCTTTTTTCTTCAGATGAACGACGATCAATTAAAATCAAACGAACTCCTGAATTAAGAAAAGCTAATTCACGCATTCGATGTTCTAATGTCGTAAAATCAAACTCTATCGTTTTAAATGTTTCTTTAGATGGCAAGAAAGTAACAGATGTTCCTCTTTTCCCATTTGCTTCTCCGACAACTGCCAAAGGAGCTACAGGAACGCCGTTTTTAAATTGCATATAATGTTCTTTGCCATCACGCCAAATACGCAAATCTAACCGTTCTGACAAAGCATTAACGACAGAAACACCAACGCCATGGAGACCTCCGGATACTTTATAAGAGTTCTGATCAAATTTACCGCCTGCATGAAGTTCTGTCATAATGACTTCAGCTGCTGAAACACCTTCTGTCTTGTGAATATCTGTTGGAATTCCTCGACCATTATCAATAACTGTCACAGAACCATCCGGATTTAAAATAACTTCGGTTTTATCACAATAGCCTGCTAACGCCTCATCAATTGCATTATCCAGTACTTCATATACCATATGATGCAAACCTGTACCATCATCTGTATCACCGATATACATACCCGGCCGTTTCCGAACAGCATCTAACCCCTTTAACACTTTGATGGATTCGGCGTCATAAGCCTTATCTTCTGGATTTCCGGATTTTCCTGGTTCTAAATCATTGATATTTTCCATTTTTTCACCTTTCTCTAAGCAACTTCCGCCAAAGTGGAGACTGTTGCATTTTTGATATTAAAAAACTGTGCATGCTGATACAAAGAGGTAAAGACTGTCACATCTGTTCCCGTCAACCAAACTTGAGCTGGCAGAAATAATAGCTTTTCAAATAGAGCATCTCGTCGAAACGAATCTAAATGAGCAGCTAATTCATCCAACAATAAAATAGGACACTGCCCTTTCTCTTGCATCTGAGCCTTCGTTTGAGCTAAAATAATTGAAATTAAAAGAGCCTTCTGTTCTCCTGTTGAACATAATGCGGCATCCATTCCTTTTTCTCTATGCAAAACGGAAAAATCTGATGTATGAGCTCCTTGCACCGAACCTCCGTCTGCATATAAGTGCCGTGATGCTTTTAACTTTTCACGGAAACACTCTTCCACATCAATAGCAGGCATTTCTTCCAACCAATTTTCTAAAAGGCCGTTTAAAGTAATAATAGCCGAAGGAAATAAATCATCTGGTTCTTTTTCCAAAAAATATGTCAGTCTTGAGACGATATCTCGACGAGCCGCTGCAATAGCAACACCTTTTTCTGCTATAGTTTCCTCCAAGACGGATAGCCAAGTATCATTTAATCTCCCTTCTCTTAACAAATTCCCCCATTGTTTCAATGCATAATTATAATCAGAAGAAAGCGTTGCATGACCGGCATCAAAAGCTTGAACTAAACGATCTAAAAAACGACGTCGAGAGGCAGGATCTCCATTAAACAATCGATCCATAGCGGGTGTTAGCCAGATGGCGCTCAGGTAATTTCCTAACTCACTTTGGGTCTTTGCTGCTTGACCATCAATACGAATTTGGCGACGTTCAGAAGCATCTGTTCGACCTGTCCCAAGATTTACGACACCGTCTAAAGTTCTTACATGGGCTGAAACAGCCCACTCTATAGGCATAGAAACAACTTCAGGCGGCAAATCTCTGGCCGCAGGAGTTCTTTTAGAAATATCAGAAAGACGTGCAGAGCGTAAACCTTTCCCAGGAACAAGAAAAGAAATGGCCTCTAAAATATTCGTTTTTCCAGCTCCATTATGTCCGGTTAAAACAACCGGAGGTAATTCCTCATCCAGATTTAAGGTTAACGAATCATAGCACCGAAAGTTCGTCAAACGAAGCTGTTCGATTCCCAAACGCTTTTGTTGTTGTTTCAAACAAGAGGCCACTTTATTTCCTTTACACGCGCATCGGCATTAAAACATATAAAGCCGAAGGATCGTTTGCATCCTGTATAACGACAGGAGAAGTTCCATCCAGCAAAGAGAAACGCACAGTCCCTCCTTTTACTTGAGCTAAAATATCCAACAAATAACGATAGTTAAAGCCGATTTCCAAAGGTTCAGCATCATATCCGGCTTCCATTTCATCTTCTGCCATACCTTCATCTGAGCTATTTGCGGAAACGATTAATGCTCCTTTTTTCAAAGACAATTTAATACCGCGAGACTTTTCAGAAATAACAGCGACACGATCGACAACGGTTGTTAAAGCGCCAGAATCAACTTCCAAGAACTTATCATTTCCCTGAGGAATCACTTTATCATAATCTGGATAAGTTCCATCGATTAAGCGAGAAGATAAAATAACATCGCCGAAAGAGAAACGAATCTGATTTTCCGAAACCCAAATTGTCACATCTTGAGCGGTTTCAGCTATTAACTTAGTTAATTCACCGATTGTTTTGCGAGGGATAATAACGCCTGGCATACCAGAAGCTCCCTTAGGCAGAGCAACTTCTGCCGTAGCCAATCGATGACCATCTGTCGCAGCAGCTTTCAAAACAGGGTTCTCTCCTGTTTTTTCGTGCAAATAAATACCATTTAAATTATAACGCGTTTCCTCTGTTGAAATAGCGAACTGCGTCCGGTCAATTAAACCTTGTAATTCTGCGGTAGTCAGCACAAAAGAAAATGGTGCACTTTCCAAAGTCATTGTCGGGAACCCCTCTGCAGGAATCGTTGGCAATGCAAACCGAGCACGACCTGATTTCACCATAAGTTGAGCTGTATCTTCTTGATAAGCGCATTCAATTTGAGCGCCATCTGGCATTTTCTTTACGATATCATAGAGCTTATGAGCGGAAACTGTAATTGAACCCGTTTTTTCGACGTTTGCCTGAGTTTTATCTGAAATTTCCAACTCATTATCGGTCGCTCGAAGTAAGAGTGTCCCGCCGTTTTCCGTATTTGCTTCCAATAAGACATTAGAGAGAATAGGAATAGTTTGACGCCGTTCTACGACACTTTGAACATGAGACAAAGACTTTAAAAGCAAATCGCGTTCAATGACAAATTTCACCATTTTTTATATTCCTTCCTTTTTAAATTGGCCCAAAACAGGACCTTTTGCCTTAACTTTGCTCAGTATACCAAATTTCAGGAAAAAGCCTAGCAAAAAATGTAAAAAATCATGAAAAAAATAATGTTTTTTTTATTGACAAAATCTTGTTTTTTTACCTAACTAACAAGTTGTTGAAAAAACACAAAAACTAAAGCAGATTTAATTTGATGGGGATACAATCAACGAACACGCACTTCGTCGGCGATATCGCGCATCCGAGCCAATTTTAAAGCTTCTCGTACTTTTAATCGTTCAACATTAACCGCCTCATTATAACGTTCTTTTTCGTCTTGAATACGGTTTCGTATCTCTTCTTGACGATTTCGTATTTCTGATTTTCGAACCATTTCAACAGCATAATTTAACATATAATTTTGAAGTGTCCGATCTATGCCCTTAGCAAGCTTCAAAAAACTTTTTTCCATAACTTTATCTTGCTGTCCCACTGTTTTTTGACGAAAACGTCCAAATAAAATTAGCCCCTTAGAATCTTTAGGATTTAATTCTAGCGCACGTCGAAAAGCTTTATCCGCCAGCTGCGTGTCATATACGCCTAAAATCAAGCCTAAATGTAGAGCTAATTGAGACGCCTCTTTCCGAGCATATTGTTGCAGCAACTTATCTCGCAAGCCAAACAAAACTTGTTGCTGATGAACAAGCTCTTTTTTCATCAAACGCGTCGCTCGCTCAGGATGACCAAGAGACATTTCTTTAAGAGCTCGAGCATAATCTTTCTTTTCTCTAGATTTGGGATCCAAAATTTTACGAGCAGCTAAATCCCTAAAAGAACGAATAGCATCTACCATTGGTAAAATATCAATTAGCGAGATATTTGCTGGCAAAATTTTAACAATTTCGGAATCTGCTAGACCTTGATTAACCGCCGTAATAATCTGTTGTAATAATGCGGAACCATAACTTGTATATTCTGAATGAGGTGCTTTTTTATTTTTTTGTTTTATGGAGGAGTCTTCTATTTCAAAAATTTCCTTCAAGTCTTTTAATGAACGTTTTTCATCCTCCATTTGAAAACGTTCCCAAAACTCCAATTCCACACCAGAAGATGTTGAACGAAAGAAAGTGGCATGCCTCCAACCTAAGGCCCATTTTAAAACCAATCGAAGCAAAATAAACATAACTGTTAAAACAAACAGTGCAAAAATATATCGTAAATAAACAATGTAATCATCAAAAAACTTCTCCACTTGGGCCAGCGGTTTTTCCATAAACTTATAATCACTAAGCCACAAGCGGATCTTTTGCCACGTGGTGAAGCCGTCTATCATTCGTCTTCCTTATTTCGTTGTTCAAGAATAGTATAACTTAAAAAAAATATTTTTACTATAAAAATAATTTCTTATTTTAACGGCTTGTTAACAGAAAACAGGGAAAAATAAAAAATGTTACAATTTAAGAGGAAAAAAAATGACAAAACATGAGCTGTCCGTAAAAGAGCTTTATCATCCCTGTTCTTTAAAATCTTTAAACTTTACATCTACTAAAGAGCTGGAAAACAATTCTGATGTCATTGGTCAAGAGAAAGCTATCAAGGCTATAGAATTCGCTATGAATATGCCAGATGATGGTTATAATGTTTTTTGTTTAGGTATAGAAGGAATCGGTAAAAAAAGTTTAGCCTTACAACTGCTGCAAAAAGAAGCTCTCACACGTAAAAGCCCTGACGACTGGTGCTATGTTAACAATTTTGATTTTCCTCATAAACCAAATGCTGTAAGATTACCGACAGGAAAAGGACGCATCTTTGTTAAAGATATTGAAAAATTTATAACAGCTGTAGAAGAAGCTCTGCCTTCTGTCTTTGAGGGCAATAAATACAATAGCCAAGTTAAACTTATTCAAGAACGTTTTAAAAATCAAAGAGAAGCTTATTTTAACTCCTTACAGTCTGTTGCAAAAGGTAAAAAAAATGTTGCTATTCTGCGCATGCCAACCGGGCTGGTCGTTGCTCCGACAAAAGATGGAGAAGTTCTAACTCCAGAAGTCTTTGATAAACTGCCAAAAGAAACACGCAAGCATATCTTAGAGCAAATGAACGAAACTCAATTAAAATTAGAACAGGCCGTTAAAGAAGTTCCTAAATGGGAAAAAGAAGAAAAAGAACAAATCGACTTTTTAAATCAGCAAATGACACAAGATGCTGTTCAAGGGCTTATTCAAGATCTGTTAAAAAAATATGCAAATATACCAGACGCCAAAAAATATATCTCCGAAATGAAAGAAGATATTGCGGAAAATGTTTCACTCTTTTTAGACACAAAAGATGAAACCGAAGAAGATCCTCTTTCTAATTTTATTAAACGCTCCAAAAAAAGCACTCATATTCATAATCGTTATCGAGTGAATTTATTGATACACAATTCCGAAAAAAAAGGAGCTCCTGTTCTGTATTTAGATCATCCTAACTTACCCAATCTAGTTGGACGAATGGAAAGGATGCAACAGTTCGGAACACTTGTCACCGATTTCAGTTTAATTAAGCCAGGTGCTCTTCATCAAGCAAATGGCGGATTTTTAATCATCGATGCCAGAGATATTTGTAATCATCCTGCAGCTTGGGAAAGCTTAAAAAGGTCTTTAAAATCAAAAAAAATACATATTGAATCTGCTGAAGAAGAAGCAGGTGTTGTAAGCACAACAACTTTAGAACCAGAACCAATTCCTTTAGACATTAAAATTGTTCTGATCGGAGATAATGCTCTTTATTATGCTTTATCAGAAAATGATATGGATTTTCATCGTTTATTTAAAGTTGAAGCTAATTTTTATCCTCGAATTGACCGCACGCATGAAAATATCAAAAAATATGCAGCCTTAATTGCAACGCTTGGTCGAAAGTATAAGTTAAAACCTTTTTCAAAAAATGCTATTGAACGGTTGATTGAATATGCCTCCCGTGTCTCGGAAGAAGCAGGCAAGTTAACAACTAGATTATCTATGGTCTCTGATTTAATGAAGGAAGCAGATTACTTTGCTAGAGCAGAAAAATCTATGTTAATTGAAAAAAAACACATTAATCAAGCCTTAGAAGCAAAAATTAGCCGTTCAGATAACCTCCATAAACGTGAGTTAGAACACATTAAAAATGGAACTATTTTAATCAATACTGACACCCATGAAATAGGTCAAATCAATATTCTTGCCGTTCAAGAATATGGACATATTCGTTTTGGAAAGCCCAGTCGATTAACCTGTCAAGTTCGCGTAGGAGAAGGCAATATTATCGATATTGAACGAGAAGTTGAGTTAGGCGGACCATTACACTCGAAAGGCGTTTTGATTTTTTCATCATTTTTGGCATCTCAATTTGCAAAAGATGAACCTTTGTCTTTAGACGCAAGTATTGCCATAGAGCAATCTTATGGTCCTATAGACGGTGATTCAGCTTCTTCTGCAGAGCTTTATGCTCTTCTGTCTGCTATTTCCGGTATTCCTCTTTATCAGGGTATCGCTGTTACCGGTTCTGTTAACCAGCTAGGACAAGTACAAGCTATTGGTGCTGTCAATGAAAAAATAGAAGGCTTTTATGATGTCTGCGCACTAAAAGGATTAAATGGAAAACAAGGTGTTATTATCCCTAAAGCCAATATTCGCAATTTAATGTTACGCACCGATGTCGTAGATGCGGTTAAAAAAAAGAAATTCCATATTTATGCTGTCGAAACAATTAGTGAAGGAATTGAAATTTTAACAGGAAAAAAAGCAGGAGCACTGACAAAACAAGGGAAATATCCTCCTCATTCCGTATACGCAGAAGTGGCTAAGAATGTTCATGCCTTATTTAAGGCTTCACAAAAAAAAGGAAATCAATTTAAAAAGGAGTAAAAATGGATATATTAGAGAGTTTTCTCGATAACATTTTGACTTATATCTTTTTCTAACTGATAAGATGGTGGTAGGTCCGGTGGTATCGGAATATTCTGTATTTTTTTAATCTGACGTTTTTGACGTCGTATTTGACTATTATTTTTTATTTGTCTCCACTCTCTTACATTTTCCAAATGCTCTTTATAAGTTGAAGCAAAAATATGTCCTCCAGTCCCATCCGCGACAAAAAATAAATCATCACTAATAAAAGGATGCAAAACAGCTTCTATAGAAGCTCTTCCAGGATTAGAAATAGCTCCAGGCGGTAAACCATAAATAACATAAGTATTATAAGGGTGCTGAACTTTTAAATCATTAGACCATAATTTACGTTTAAAAACCCCTGTCCCGTCTGTTAAAGCATAAATCACTGTCGGATCAGATTGAAGACGCATATTTTGTGCTAAACGATTCAAAAAAACAGACGCTACATGATTTCGCTCAGCGTGAATTGAGGTTTCTTTTTCTACAATAGAAGCTAAAATAACAGCCTCTTGAGGTGTTTTAAAAGGTAAATCAGAAGCTCTTTGAGGCCATAGTTCATTTAGCGTTCGATTCATGGCATTTTGCATTCTTTGAATAAGCTGCGCCTTTGTATCTCCAAAGGAATAGTAATAAGTCTC
Organism: uncultured Alphaproteobacteria bacterium; assembly: GCA_944392795.1. Taxonomy (GTDB): domain Bacteria; phylum Pseudomonadota; class Alphaproteobacteria; order CAAHEQ01; family UBA3637; genus CALXXX01. The sequence continues at coordinate 37,371 of CALXXX010000031.1, forward strand.
AGGCAATAAAGTCCCATTTGGAGGAATCTCAGAAATTTCTCCTTGTAAGCCATCTGCTTTATTTAATAGTTCTACGATTTGATAACTTGTCAACCCTTCTCGAATAGTAATCCTTCGAATATAAGTTTGTCCTCCTGTTAAAATATCCATAACCATTTTAGCACTGGCACGCCGCGGAATAGAATATTCTCCAGCCTTAAGAGAACCAGCTTTATTACTAGCTCTTACACCCAAAGTAAAAATAGCAGGACTGTTAATAACTCCTTCTTTTTTCAAAAGAGAAGCAATTTTACGCAATGGCATTCCCTTTTCAATCATGACTTCTTTTCGTTCTGTTAAAGGACCTTCTGCAATAAAAAACTCATACGTTGAAAAAACACTTCCACCGATTAAAGAGGTCAATATAAAAAATAAAAGAATATATAAAATAGCCGTGCGACGCATTTAATCCCCTTTTTATGGATAAGTTAAACTTTTTTATTTCCGTAAGCAAGAAAATTCTAGCAAGATCTTCTTTTACCAAGAAAAAGAATAATTTGTATAATTATCTAAAAAGTAAAAAGAATATTCCTACTCATCTTCACAATATGTATAAATACCATTGCCGCATGAAGCCGTTGCTTTTGTTCCCTTACAACAAACCGATCCATATTGATATGTTTCCGGACTATCTCCACAAGCAACCACAACGACTAAGTTAGGAGTTTCAAATGGACAACAAGCATATTTAGTATAAGGTCTATCATCTTCATAAGAATAAGATGGATATTCAATCATGTTACCATAACAACATCTAGGATAATAGAAGCCGTAAGAAGGCCCTTCCATATAAGCTCCTGTGACAGGAATACCGTTAGATACTGCCTCACAACAAGTACTAGCACCGTCCGTTCGACCTGAAATAGGAACAACTTTTCGTTCAATTATATACTCTTCTCCTGTTTCATAATTATATCCTGGATAAGAATTACAACATTCTGGAACTTCTGTTCCCATATACGGTTCACCAGAACAACATTGTGCATTATATCCGTATCCATCGCTGCCTGTCCAATAAGCTTTTTGCCCGACAGGACAACAAGCTTTATCACTCGTAGGATGATCCCGACCAAAATCAGAGAACTCTATATCTACTAATTCTTTTGGAGTGGTTCCACTGGAAGGACAACATTCATAATCTGTTTGATTCGGCGGAACATATACAGATCCATCGCAACAATAACCAGAACCAGAATTCAACGGCCAATAAGCTTCTTGATCTTCTCCGCAACAAGTTAAAGGATCTTCATATTTAAAAGACTTTGCTTTTTTCAAAACGCCATTGCAACATTGATTCCCATATTCCATATGCCAATAGGCTTTGGTAAAATCAAGATTACAACACATCCATACTTCGCCATCTGGATGTCCTGTCACTGGAAAAGCGTGTTGTCCCCAACAACATGAATAATAGCCATCTGGTTGAGGTGCTATTTCTCCATCACAACAAGAAGGATAACCATTTTCACTAGAAACATAAGCTTTTTGACCGATAGGGCAACACATTTCTCCTTGATCTAATCCGTAAATTTTGGAAACCCACATTCCGTCTGAAGTATTGCAACATCCCCAATTTCCATTCCTATCTTCATAAGGCAGTCCAAAGCAACATTCTCCTGATGTCCCATTCCAAAATGCGTGTGGTATCGGTTCTCCGGAACAATTTAAGCAACATCCGTCCGGCTCTCCACTCGGCTTCCCTTTTATCTCTACAGACCAATATCCTTCAGAGCCATCAGAACAAGTCTTGCCACTATTCAACAAATGTGCACTACCACATCCCGTCGGACAATCTGTCGTCGTCGGTTCACATTCCCCCAAACAGTCTTCCTCATCAATCTTGCAACATTCAACCGCCTCATTGCAACAAGCTCCTCCGGCTATAGTGACTGTCGTACCACCCATATCTTCACAGGAACAAGCTTCTCCAGGTGTACAAGAGCAATCTTCATCGGTTAACGGACAACAGGTTCCATTCTCAACTGTACAACATTCTCCAGATAATTTTGGTATCGTCTGATCTTCACTACAGGTAGGACAACCTTTTTCATCTGTCATTTGAATTCGACAACCCTCACATCCGTTAAACTCTGGACAACAACCAGGAATTACCTCACAACTACAGGTCTCATAGTTCGGTATAGTGCATTCCTCATTACAAACTAAATCTGGACACTTCTCTATACAGCCTTCTATACAGCCACACTTATCATAGCCACTCGCTTCTTGCCCCTCAGGACAACTCTCTATAGAACAAGTATTCTTAATACATTGACGCAAACTCTCATCACATGTGTGACACTCATCACACGGCGGATCACATTGGGTAGGCTTGACACAACTACAGCTGTCCTCATCAAATACATCATCCGGTCCACAATCCGGCGCAGGAC